>DYNE01000094.1:0-1576 GCA_020721225.1 Pelodictyon luteolum
TACCTATACCTGTAACCAGTTGAATTTATTTGACTTATAGTTGGACAGTAGTGACTCTGTTTAACTGTTGATTACGAAAAAAAGTTTGAATTCGGGTTCTGATATTTGTCGATTTTTTTGAAAACGAACCTGATTTCAGACAATAATCTTTTTTATTCATGGATTGTGAGCGTGAAACACTGAGCGGCGCTTCGCATGAGAAGAGCTGTTCGGATTGCGGTCTGTTGAACTGCTATCGGCAGGAGAGCCGCTTTCCGGATTTCTGTCCCGGTGAGAGCGTAGAAGAGCGAACGCTGGATGGCGTTATAGCTCGTTACTCCGGCGACGAAGGCGACGCTCGTGCAGCAAGGGTGGCTGCAGAGGTCGAGGGGTTGAATTACGGCAAGCTGACCCGCGTCGAGGAGGTGCTTGCTTTTGCGCGCCGTACAGGTGCACGGAAAATCGGGCTTGCCACTTGCGTAGGACTGATCGAGGAGACCCGTTTGTTTTCTAAGATTCTCAGAAATAACGGGTTCGAGCCTTACGCGGTGCTCTGCAAGATCGGTTCGGTCGATAAGGGTGAGATAGGTATAGAAGGGGAGCTGAAGCTTCGTCCGGAGAGTTTCGAGGCGCTCTGCAATCCGCTTCTGCAGGCAAAAATGCTCAATGACTGGAAGTCGGAGCTGAACGTGGTGATCGGACTGTGCGTTGGGCACGACGCCCTGTTCTGCAAACATTCCGATGCTCTGGTGACCACGCTCATCGTCAAGGACAGGGTGCTTGCGCACAATCCCGCAGCCGCGCTCTATACCAGCGGCTCCTACTACAAGCGGATTATGGAGACCGGGAGGGAGCTCTAATTTACCTTCTGCGGTTTTCCTGCAGCATTTCTGAAGCCGCATTGAACTGTATCAGGTCCAGTGCGGCTTCAACATCAAAGTTTTCTTGCATCAATACTCAATGGTATCAGGGATCAATGCGTTTTCGTAGAAAGGTATACCGGTAAGTACTATTGCGTTGGTGCTCAACAGGTTTCCGGTAACCGTAATGCTGCCCAGTGAGGTTCCGCTTTCATCTGTAAGCTGAATGCTTGTGGCGTCCTGCCTGCCGTTTCCATCGGTATCGAGGTAAGCAAGCTGGAACATGGTTGTCGATCCACCGATTTCGATACGGTCATTCTGCGTAGTGGAGAAATCCCTGATGATATCATTACCTATAGATATGCCATCGGCAGGAATGAAAACGAAAACATCTGCGCCACTTCCACCTGATAACGTATCGTTACTGTTGTCTCTTATGGCAACCAGCAGGTCATCGCCATTTCCTCCTGAGTATGAGTCTGTGCCATACCCGTCAACAAGAATATCATTTTCATCACTACCGCTGAGGGTATCGTTACCGAGTCCTCCAATGATGATGTCAAGTCCATATCCACCATTGATACTATCGTTACCCTCATTTCCTGAAAGCAGATCGTTTCCATCTCCTCCGTAAAGCTGGTCATCACCTGTTCCACCATCTATCATATCGTCGCCCGATCCTGCGCTGATGTAATCGTCGCCTGCGCCGCCGAAGATGGAGTCGTTATCGTTGTGAC
>DYNE01000094.1:1676-3946 GCA_020721225.1 Pelodictyon luteolum
GCCAGCAATGACGGAGTCGTTACCGTCGCCGCCATAGACGGTGTTATTGCCTTCGGTGTCGGAGATGGCGTCGTCGCCCGATCCGGCGCTGATGTAATCGTCGCCTGCGCCGCCGAAGATGGAGTCGTTATCGTTGTGACCGTAGACGGTATCGTTACCGCTTCCTGCAAAGAGCAGGTCGGCGCCGTATCCCCCCGAGAGGGTGTCGTTGCCGTCGGCAGCGTCGATGGTGTCGTTTCCGTTGTCGCCGCAGAGGGAGTCGTTGCCGGTGCCAGCAATGACGGAGTCGTTACCGTCGCCGCCATAGACGGTGTTATTGCCTTCGATGTCGGAGATGGCGTCGTCGCCCGATCCGCCGCTGATGTAATCGTCGCCTGTGCCGCCGAAGATGGAGTCGTTGCCATCCTGCCCATAGAGGGTATCGTTGCCTGTTTCACCATACAGAACGTCGTTACCGGCATTGGCATAGACCTTGTCATTTCCACCCTGTACATAAAACGATTCATCGTGGTTCAGACCGTATGTCGATTCAGCGTCATTGGTACCATAAATTATTTCGCTTTCCAGATAATAGTAGTTCAGCCATGTCGCGAGGTCGGCAAGAGTGGCGTTGGGGTTACCGTCTTCGTTGACGACAGATTCTCCCTGAATTTCAAATCCGAGATGATAGATTCCGTCTGCTACCGTATTGATCAGATTATCACCCCTGAAAGAAAGGTTGGAACCGTCATTCTGTACAAGATGAAAGCCTGTTTCTTCTCCATCCTCATCGTCGCCGTGAAGCTTCATCCATGTTTCAAGGTGATTTATTCTTATATATTCATTGATAAGACGAATCTCTTCTGCAGAGATATTTTCATCACTTGCAACGCCGGTTACTTTAATTGCTTCAATAAGGATTGCATTCATTGCATCAGCAGCTGCCGCTCCGGTATTGATGTCCCCTGCAGGAGTGTTTGAGGCGAGTCCGTTGTCGATTTTAACGGAATCGGTTAACCGGTCAAGTCCAGTGCCGGTGGTCGATTGATCGGTATAAAAATATTGAACCCAGGATGCAAGATCGTTCAGTGAGGCATTTACCGTTCCGTCTTCGTTCAGGATGTTGTCACCCTTGATCTGGAATCCCAGATGGTAGATGCCATCAGCTACCGTGTTAACGAAGTTTTTCCCGAATGTTCGAGTTGACGCTCCGTCGTTCTGTACAAGGTGAAATCCTGTTTCTTCACTGGTTTCATCGTCACCATGGAGCGAGGTCCATTCTGCAAGGTAAGTGATCCCTGATGTACCGGTTGATTGCCTTTATGTCATCAACCGAGATGTTCCTGTCGTCATTTGCTCCTGTTTTCCTTATGGCTTCATCGAGGATGACATTCATTCTGTTCGCGGTGTCTGCGCCTGTGGCAATGTCTCTGTCGCTGATGTTCTGATCCAGTCCTTTGTCGGCCATGACTATGTCCGTTATTCTGTCGAGTCCGGTACCGGTTGTGGAATGATCGGTGCAGAACTGTGTCAGCCACTCTGCGATTTGCTGAACGCTTGCATTCGGGTTACCGTCTTCGTTGAGGAGCGTATCTCCCTGAATTTCGTAACCAAGGTGATAGATACCATCAGCAACGGTGTTTATAAGGTTATTACCCCTGTATTGCATGGAAGCACCATCATTCTGAACCAGGTGAAATCCTGTTTCTTCACTGGTTTCATCATCTCCATGCGGTTCAGCCCAGAGGTCGAGATAGTGTGTTCTGATGTATTGATTGATATTTCGTACATCATCGGTCGTGAATGCCCCGGACTGCCCGGATACAGTCATTGAGATCGCTTCGATCAGAATATGGTTCATTTTCGTGGCAGCTTCGGCACCACGATCTATATCGAGTTGTGAAATGCGTCCGGCAAGCCCCTGATCATTGCGTCCGGCATCGACAAGCTGATCGAAACCTGTGCCGATCGGGGTTGCGGAAAGGGCTGGGCGTAATAAGACTGCCATGGATTTAGAGCTGATTGAAGTTAAGCGGTGAATGTATTGCGATGGAGCCGAGAATACCCCGGATAACATATGCAATATACAGAAAAACGGAAATGCAAGACAGATTAAGTACTCTTTCGGTTTTATGATGTATCAGTAAATTGGTGTGGTTTTTTTATTGCAGTTAATTCTTTTTAAGAAATATCGTTGTCTGATATTCATCAAGGTTGCCGGGATTGTTGTATCCTGCTTAGAACTTATTCGTAAATAAAGCCAACTTTTCTGAGCGCTATGATAGATGCCG
>DYNE01000095.1 GCA_020721225.1 Pelodictyon luteolum
AACCGCGGCGAAGAAGCCGAGAACGAACCGGACGATCGGTGCAGAGCCGACGCGGGGCCGGAATTCCCTGAACAGGTACGCGGCGATCAGGGAGCCGAGCACAAAGCCGATAATTTCCGGTCGGATATACTGCACCACATCCGCCCGGTGGATGCCGATTGCGCCGGCGATATCCCGCTCGAAGCAGGCGACGCAGATCCCCATGTTTCCGGGATTTCCCCAGTTCTGAAGAAGTGCCGCCAGAATTCCGATCGCGCCCCCGACGCCGATGATGCCCCACCGTCCCGCAAAGATGTTCTTGATTCCGCTCATTTGTTACCTCCATAAAGTGATTTGGCTGTTTCCGGACCACCCGGAAACGGCAAAAACCGGGTGGTCTAAAGTGTTTCAGTTGCACCCTGGTTTTGTTGCTTCAGATCAATTCACTTCTCCCCCGCGGACGACAAGACGCGGAAAATCCGATCGGAGTTGCCGACGGAGGCGAAGAGAGGAGATGGCCCCTTGACAAGCAGACATCTCCTTACGAATAAATCATTTATGGTGGATTCCGGGGAAACCGGATTATCCGCCTGAATCCGTCCGTCCGCGATCTTCACGGCATGACGGATTCAGTGGTTAATCGGTCAGTGGTGAAAAGGGGCAGGACGATTCGTTTTGGAGAACCACACGGGTTCTCTTTCATCGCCTCATATTAATGGCGTAAACAGCATTTGCAGATACCTCATTTTGTTAAGCACTCCCTTTCTGGGGGGGCGTATAGGGCATTTCTCTTCGCATTGTCAAGTCAAAAAACAGCCGCAAAAGCAACAGCGTTTTCCGAAGGAAAGCCGAAACCGCTTCCCGGCAGGATGTTTTGCTTTCCATAGCAAAAAACCTTATGTCATACAGGCGCGTAAAAACATCGTTTGGGCGACGAAACCTTTCCTTCCTTCTTCAATTTGTCGATTATTTTGGAGACTTCATCCTTGTCCAGTGCCGCCTTCTTTGCGATATCGCCCGGCTTCATCGGGGCTCCTTCCGCTTTCATCGTTTCCAACACCGTTTCTTCCTTCTGGTCCATCTTTTTTTCTCCTTTCGTAATTTGTATCTGTTTTTTGCAAGCGATTTTTCCTAAAAGTTGCAAGTCATTTTTCCCAAAAGTTGCAACTCCATTTTCCTGATAGTTGCAAGCTCCATTTCCCCGCCGTTGATTCGGGCAGTTTGGCCCCATCGGCGTTTTCTGATGGCCCTTACTTTGGGGTCAAATATAGCCAATGGCCGCAGTTATCAACAGCCATCCTTCCGCCGTAATGTGTAGGGGCCGCTCCAGGATGGCTATTGATAACTGCATCTTGTGCCAGGCGCCGATAGAGGGCTGTTTTGAGAATCCGACTCCCTTGCAGCCATAGCCCTCCGGCTTGTCTGCCATGGATGCAGCCCCTGGTTACTCGGGATGGCGCGGGACAGTCGGAATCATCCCCTCTATGCACGTTAAGGATAACCGGATGCGTCCGGAGCGGGTAGTCCTTGTTTCGCCTGTTTCTGCTCATGCCATGTATTCTCCCTCTCGTTTTGCTGAAGCTATTGATCGATAAAGGTCATTAATGCTTGATTCCTTTAGCCGATTGTTCTCCCCTGGGAACAAAATGAGGTGGCAGTGGTGCATAAGCCTTCCCACCAGGGCGGCGGTCATCTGCTCATCGTACAGGACATTGACCCAGCGGGAGAACTCCAGATTCGTGTTGAGGATGACGGATTTGCTCTCATGTATTTCGGAGAGATAGTCAAACAGCAACTGGGCGCCGGTGCGATCGTAGGGCACATACCCCCATTCATCAAGGATAATGAGGGATGCCTGATTGAGTTTTTTCAGCAGCGTCCCCAGGGCGGCGGCCTTTTTGGCTTCCGAAAGCTGGTTGATCAACGCCGCAGTACGGTAGAATTTAACAGGAATGCCTTTCTGACAGGCGCTAACCCCAAGAGCAATGGAGAGCATGGTTTTGCCTGTTCCTGTCCTGCCGTACATGATGATGTTTTTCTTTTCCCGAATGAACTCAAGCGATTTCAATCCTTCTTGCGTCAAGCCGGAAGGGAGAGAGACTTCATCAAAGCGGAATCCGTCAAATGTCTTGATGCTGTAAAAGCCGGCGGTGTTTATCATTGTGGCGGCTCGTCCCAGTTCACGGTTTTTCATTTCCGCGGATAATAATTTGTACAGGTATTCCTGATGTGATTCCCCCGTTGTCGTCTGCGCCATATCAGCGATATTATGGCTCAGTCTCAGTTTCTTACAGCAGTCTGTAATTTCTTCTTCAAGCATTTCCGGCGCCTCCCTTCATCAGGAAGATATCGTAATCGCCGGGAGAGCTGTTCATCTGACCGATATCCGGTAATTGCGGATCAAGAGGCATTGGCGGGAGTTCCGGCGCATCCGCGTAAAGACGCCGGTAGAGGCTCTTGAGACTTTCCGCATCTGAGGCGCCGTAAGACAGTGCCTGCTTTACGGTGTTAAGCGCGCTGTCAAAGCCCGTTCGATCCGTCAGTTCCGCCAGAATTTTGAGAACCGTGCCGGTCTCCGTATTGGATAGACCCTCAATGAACTGTTTCATGTCAGCCGGCATCAGCTCATAAATGCCGGAATACTTTAATGCGCGTGGGCGTATGGAAAGCTGCTTAAGATACGGAAGCCAGTCCATGCTCTGCTGTTTTGTGTCGCCGTAAAGACGGCGATGCCTCACGATTTCACGATAGTTTTCATCCAGCACAATGAGATGCAATGAGGTTTTTCTCAGATTAACCGCTGTGTTTGCGTATTTCGGCGAAACCGAATACTCATGCATCCCTTTATGAAGATAAAACTTGCCCCAGTTGTTGGCGACCACACTCCCGCTGCCGCTCAGATCAAATTTGATCTCGGGAAGCTTATGAGAGTGTTTCAGATCTTCGGCAAACAGCGCCTCAATTGTCTCGTCATGGCGGTAATGCTCTCTATCGGCATCCTTGTCGCACATCTCAAGAAGCTGCCGATTATAATCAGAAAGCGAAAGAAAGCGCGGAATGGGAACCAGGAGGTTGCGTCTATGGTAGCCAACCTTGTTTTCAACATTGCCCTTCTCATGACCTTCGCCGGGATTCATAAATACCGCGTGGAAACGGTAGTGTTCCCTGAAACGGTTAAAACGATCGGTGATCTCCCGCAGGCCTCCCCGGATGACTTTGGTGACGATGGTTTTCGTGTTGTCAAACCACAATTCCTCGGGAACAGCGCCGATGTGCCTGAAAATGACGTCCATTCCCTCCAAAAGGCATTCCATGTTCTCTCCATAGAACAATTGCAGATAGCCTTTGTTACTGGTCGGAAATGAGATTTCAAGGTACTTCCCGGTAATCAGACGACCGTTTTCATAAAAATCCGCCGTGCCGAAATCAACCTGTGCCTCTCCTGGACGATGTGCCAATGGAAGGAAACCAACCTTGGCGCTGCTGAAAACCTCCTTGTGTTTAATGGCATAGTAGGTTGCTACCGTTCGGTATGAACCGCTAAAATCAGAAAACTCTTCCTTAAGGCGCTTAAATACCCTCCTGGCGGTATGCCTTTGCTTGCGGGGCGCTGATCTGTCCTCTTCAAGCCACTTGTCGATTGTCGCCTTGAAGGGTTCCAAACTCGGACAAAGACGTCTGTCCGTGACCGCTGCCGGCTGAGGCTCGTTGAAATCGACCTTATCAATGTACTTCTGCACCGTCTTCCAGTCCAATTTAAGCTCCGCCGTAATTCGGGAAACCTTCTCTCCTTTTACAAAGTACCGAAACCTGACATCTTGTATCGTGTCCATCGTAAGCATCTTCCTTTCCTCCCTGCACCCTTTTAATCAGATGCAAGAACCTTTGTTAAGAGGGTTTATGCCTGCAAATGGAACTTGCAACTTTATGGAATTTCCAGTTGCAACTTT
>DYNE01000013.1 GCA_020721225.1 Pelodictyon luteolum
GCTCACCGCTCACCGCTCACCGCTCACCGCTCACCGCTCACCGCTCACCGCTCACAGATCACAGATCACAGATCATGGATTTCTTGCATTTGAGAAAAATATTTGCTATCTAATTCCCTCGATGTTCTTTCTCGTCATAACAGGTGCCGGCTTGAAAGCCGGAGAATAGGGAAGTACGTGAGATTCGTACACTGTACCCGCAACTGTACAACGGTAAACCGCCGATCAGAGCACATGACCTCATGTGCACGAAAAGCGGTCTTTTCAGGTCACTGCGCTGTTTTCCTCCCAAGAAAAGCGCGGGAAGGTCTGAAAAGGATGTAAACCGTTAAAGTCAGGAGACCTGCCGGTTATGCTATTGCAATCTAATAATCAGACTACGGGTTTATAGTCTCAGGCAATACTGTACATGAAAAAAACAATGTATCCGGCGACATCCATATCCTGAGCGTTTCAGGTATTATTTTGATTTAACGGCTTGTTTCCGGTTGCTCTGCACGTGCTTTTCCGCTGTTTACGATTCGTTCGCTTCGAATGGATGCCGTGTCCGTGTTTTTCTCTTCTGTGCGTTTCCTGCCCCAGGACAGACCTGTCAGTCAGTTTGAAGTTTTATGAAACTGATAACAGGCGGACAAATGACAAAAAAAACAGTTGCCTTTCTTGCGGTTTGCATGGTATGCCAGAGCGCGTTGTACGCAGGCGAACCCGTCGAACGCTTTTACACTACCGATGAGGTTGTGGTTACGAGCAGCCATTTTTCTGAAAAGGAAAAGGAGAGCGCGAGGTTTATAACTGTCGCAGACAGCGAGAAGCTCAAAAAAACCAGCGCCACTAACGCCATCGAAGCACTTTCCCGAATCGGCGGTCTTGGGTACAAGTCCCTTGCTCCTCTCGGTATCAACAAACTCGGCATGAACAGCTCGGTCTACATCAGGGGGATGGCCGACGGCGAACTCATTCTTGTCAACGGCATGCCTGTCCAGCAGGCCGCTTCGAAAGGGTATGATCTCAGTTCCATTTCCATAGACCAGATCGAGAGAATCGAAGTGCTTAAAGGAGCCGCATCCACGCTCTATGGAGCCGATGCGATGTCGGGCGTGATCAATATCGTTACCAAAAAACCTTCCGGCGAAACATCGGCAACCGCCTCGGTTGAATTCGGCAACGAATCGTGGATGAACCACGGCGTCAGCGTCAACCTGCCCGGCGCGACTATCGGTTTTCGTTACCAGCACATGGGCGAACTCGAGAATGTCGGCCGTCAGTTTACCAACAAGTACACCAATGCCCTTGAC
Organism: Pelodictyon luteolum; assembly: GCA_020721225.1. Classification (GTDB taxonomy): domain Bacteria; phylum Bacteroidota; class Chlorobiia; order Chlorobiales; family Chlorobiaceae; genus Chlorobium; species Chlorobium luteolum_C. Next base: position 1,296 of record DYNE01000013.1, read on the forward strand.
GAGACCGACCGGTACATGTTCAATCTCAACCTGTCGCCGTTTGCCGACACCTATATCGATTATCAGTATTCCGGGTACGAAACGGGCTTTATCGATCGTTATGATTCGGGACTGGTCGAACGGACGGATCAGCAGAGCGATTTTCATTTTCTCAATATTCGTTATGAAAACGATGTGTTCAAGGCAAAGCTGTACGGCGTTTACGACAATCGCGTCCAGAGGGATTATGTCAATGGAGTATTCGAGACCGAAGTCGAGCGTCTGAATTACAATTACGGCGCCGAGACCGATTATCGTTTTCTTTTTTCCCGCGGGTTCGAGTTGAGCGTGGGAGCGGACTATGTTCACCGTTATGCCGAATATTCCAACATCTATGGGGAGAAGTCGCGCGATGATTATGGCGTATTTTCGGAATTGAAAAAACGGTTTGGCGATGACGTCATACTGACGCTTGGCGGCAGGGAGCAGTTCATCGACAACGAAGCGGAAACGACCGATCATAACGTGTTTCTGCCGAGCGTTGGCCTTATGTGGAAAGCTTCGGACGATCTCAATCTGTTTGCCAATGCAGGCAAAGCATTTCAGGCGCCGAATTTCACACAGCTGTACTATGACAGCAAAACCATCAAAGGAAATCCCGACCTCAAACCGGAATCCGGCTGGAGTTACGAGACAGGGTTCAAGTGGAACTGCGATTGCGCTTCGGCAAGGTTCTCCGGATTCTGGATGACGTATGACGACAAGATCCAGATCGATCGCAAGACAAAGCCTTACCGCTATTTCAATGCCGGGGCGTATGAAACGAAAGGCATCGAATGGGAGCTCGGGCTGCACCCGTTTTATGGCGAAGCAGGGATTCTCGGCAGGGTTTCGCTGTCTGCCGCAGGATACTGGGCGGATCCTGTGTCGGAAGATATCTACGGAGAAAAGTACCAGCCGGGTCCGAAGTTCCAGAATACCTTCGGCATCACGTATGCCTCGATACCGTTCGGTCTCGACCTGAAATGCCGGATACTTACCGGCCGCCAGGACAATCTGGACAATTATACCGCTTTCGATCTTTCCGGAAGGGTGAAAGCGGGTCCCGGCAATGTCACTGTCGCTGTTGAAAATCTGTTCGATACCGAAATCCAGACCTCCGGCAATCTGGTTGAAACGGCAAGCAGCCGTTACGTCTATTACGATCCGGGCCGTCTTCTCCGGGTCGGATACGCGGTTGCATTGTGAACGACCCTTTTTCTCCGTCAGAGCCTCCCGTCTGTGTGTGGGGCGGGGGGGCTGGCAAAACCTGTGAATGGAGATAATCGTGAGCGACCATGACAAGAGAAGCAAACGTCGGCTGACTGTTCCCCGTGAGCAGATCGAATGGTATCCGGCGATCGATCCCGATCTGTGCAACAGTTGCAGTTCCTGTTTCGATTTTTGCCCGAAAGAGGTCTTCGCATCGGGGCCCCGGGAAGAGGGGCTGCGGCGTCGGCCGAAGATGACGGTCGCCGAGCCGTACCGGTGCATTGTGCTGTGTTCCGCCTGCGAAAGGATATGCGCCGCAGGGGCGATATCGTTTCCCCGGCGTGAGGCTTTCGAGCACCTTGTAGAATATCCCGACTGAAAGAGAATGAAAAGAGATGAGGTACGTATGTGTCGGAAGGGTAGTGCGATGACGCATCCAGGAGGAACGATTCCTTCCCGTAAAGGGTTTCGCCCGGCTCTGCTGCTTGCCGGACTGATCCTGCAGCTGCTGTTTTTTTCGGGGTGCACTGCCGTGCAGGAAGAGGGCTCCGGCCCGTCGCCATCCGGTTCCGCGCCGCATGCCGGGAGCGGTTTCATCCGGTATGCGAAAGGGTTTTCCCTGCAGCATCACGCCGGATTCATCACCCTGCACATCGATCCGGCTCCGGACGGGCGGAAGGACACGCTGCGCTATATCCTGCTTCCCTCCGGAGCTTTGGTTCCGAAGGGTTTCCATGGCTATGTTCCCGTCCGGACCCCGGTAAAAAGGATTGCGGTTTTTTCCACCACGCATATCGGTTTTATAGATATGCTCGGCAGGAGTGACGGCATTATCGGGGTTTCCCGTCCCGAGTTTGTCAACACCCCTGCGGTCAGATCCCGCATAAGGAGCGGAGCGATCAAAGCGATCGGCATGCCGTTCAGTCCCGATGTCGAGGTTCTGCTGAATCTGGACCCCGATCTGGTTATCGCGCCGGCGCTTCCCGCGGCCCGGAAGACCGATTATCAGGCGCTTGTCCGGGCGGGCATCCCGGTGCTCGTCGTTGCCGAATGGCTGGAGCCGTCGCCTCTCGGGCGCGCCGAGTGGATCAGGCTGTTCGGCGCTCTTTTCGGCAGGGAGGATGCGGCTCACGAAAAGTTCGACGCCATAGAGCGCTCCTACCGGAAACTCGCCGCCCTTACAGAGAACGTCAGGGAGAGGCCTGCGGTACTGACCGGCCTTCCGGTAAAGGATACCTGGTTCGTTCCTGCCGGCGGCAGTTACGTCGCGGCCCTGCTGCACGACGCCGGTGCGGTCTATCCATGGAGCGACAGGCCCGGTACGGGCAGCATAAGCCTGGATATCGAAGCGGTCTATCCCGTTGCGCTCGAGGCGCCCTACTGGTTGAACCCCGGAGCGGTCGAATCGATGGACGAACTGCTTGCCATGGATAGCCGATTCCAGGATATGCTTTCCGTAAAAACAGGCAGGGTCTACAACAACAACCGCTGGATTAACGCAGCAGGAGGAAACGCCTACTGGGAGTACGGCGTTCTCAGGCCCGATCTGATTCTCCGTGATCTTATCTCCATCCTGCACCCCGGGTTGCTGCCGAAAAAGGGCGGCAAACCCGATTCCCTAACCTTTTACCGGGAGATCAGGTAGTATGGCCGTCCGTATTTCCGGCGCGCAGGCTTCGGACGGGCATGCGTGGCCCCTTCTTTCTCCGAAAGCAGGCATGCTGTTCGTGCTCCTGCTTGCGCTTCTGCTGCTCTTTCTTCTCGATATCGTGCTGGGTTCGGTGCAGATACCGCTTGAAAGCGTTATCGGGATTCTGCTCGGCAGGGGCGCCGAACACCCCGCCTGGGAGAAAATCATTACGGCCATCCGCCTGCCGAAAGCCGCAACCGCGGTTATTGCCGGAGCAGCCCTTTCGGTGAGCGGCCTGCAGATGCAGACGCTTTTCCGCAATCCTCTGGCCGGCCCCTCGGTACTCGGCATATCGGCCGGCGCAAGCCTCGGGGTCGCCGTGGTGATGCTTGCTTCAGGCGGCGCGGCCAACGCGTTCGCCATCCGTCAGCTCGGCTTCGGAGGGAGCTGGCTTATCGTCATCGCGGCAACGCTCGGCGCGATGGCCGTGCTGCTGATCGTGCTCGGCATAGCCGTTCGGATCAGGGACAACGTCGTGCTGCTCATCGTCGGCATCATGGTCGGCAATATCACGATTTCACTGATCAGCATCTGGCAGTATTTCAGCGAACCCGAGCAGATCCAGGACTATCTGATCTGGACCTTCGGCAGCCTTGGCGGAGTACTCGGGCCGCAGCTTGCCGTGCTCGGCGCCGTTGTCGCTCTGGGACTTCTTGTCTCCTTTTCCGCTTCGAAGTCGCTGAACGTGCTTCTCCTCGGCGAAAATTACGCGCGCAGCCTCGGCATGAGTACGTTCTTCGTTCGGGTGTCGGTGATTGCCGCCACCAGCCTGCTTGCCGGAAGCGTCACGGGGTTCTGCGGCCCCATAGGGTTTATCGGCATCGCCGTGCCGCATCTGACCCGTTCGATGCTCGATACCTCCGACCATCGCTTTCTGATGCCCAGCTGCTGTCTGGTGGGAGGCATCCTGATGCTTGCCTGCGATATTGTCGCCCAGATGCCTGGAACCCAGACAACGCTGCCGATCAATGCCGTGACGGCCTTGATCGGTTCTCCGGTCGTCATCTGGGTCATTATGAAACAAAGAAACCTCAAGTCCTCCTTTTCATGAACAACAGCATACTGCAGACCAGGGATCTGGCCATCGGGTATCCCGCCGGAAAGAGGCTTGGGATGTCCGGAAACCGACGATCGGGCAACAGGTCGAAGATCGTCGCGGAAGGCATGTCCCTCGAGCTGCGTGAAGGCGAGCTGGTATGCCTGCTCGGCCCGAACGGATCGGGCAAGTCAACGCTCATGAGAACGCTTGCCGGCGTGCAGAAACCGCTCGGCGGGGAGGTGCTGCTTTCGGGAACGCGACTCGAGCGTCTTTCGGCAAGAGATGGCGCCCGGCTGCTCAGCCTGGTGCTGACCGACAAGGTGCTGACCGGCAATCTTTCGGTCTATGCGCTTGTTGCGCTTGGCCGCTATCCCTATACGGGGTGGGCGGGGAACCTCTCGCCCCGGGACGAAGCGGTGGTCCGCCATGCCATTGAAACAACCGGAACCAGGATGTTCGCGCACCGGCATCTCGGCGATCTGAGCGACGGGGAGCGCCAGAAGGTGATGATCGCCCGTGCAATCGCCCAGGATACGCCGGTCATCATGCTCGACGAACCCACCGCGCATCTCGACCTTCCCAACCGGCTCGAGATCGTCAGGCTTCTGAAAATGCTGGCCCGCGAGCAGAAAAAAGCCATCGTGCTCTCGACGCACGAACTCGACATGGCCCTGCAGACTGCCGACAGGATCTGGCTGATGCGGCCCGTCGATGCCCCTCACGGAGAGCGGAAGTCATCGATAGTTTCCGGCATTCCCGAATCACTCGTGCTCGACGGTCAGCTGGAGCAGGCGTTCAGGCGAAAGGGGTTCGAGTTCGATCTCCACTCCGGATCGTTCCGCTTCCGCCACGATGCAGAACGGACGATCGGCCTTGTCGGCGATGGCGTGCGGGCATACTGGACCCGGAGAGCACTCGAGCGGATCGGCTGCAGGGTGGTGCCGGGAACGGCAGTCCCGCAGCATGTCGTGGTGGCCGGCGAGAACGGAACCGGGCACTGGCAGTTCTTTGATGGCAGCACCCGCAATCCCCACAAACTTCAGGCTCTTTCCGACGTGCTGACGGCTGTCGGCGTGAGTGCATCGTCAGGGGAGGTTGTCCGGTGAATACGTTCGGGTTTCGTTATCCGGGAAGGAGCGGAAGCATCCTGCTCCTCATTCTGCTTCTGCTTGCCGCCTGTACGCCTGCAGGCCGACAGACCGGCAGCAGGCAGCAGGCTGATCGGGAGGCGGGCGAGGTGCGCTATGCAAGGCTGTTCACCATCGCAAGGGAGAACGGCTGTACCCGGATCACGGTCGCCGCTGCGGATTCCGCCAGCCGGCAGGATCCCTTCACCTATCTGCTCGTGCCTGAAGGAAAGCCTGTTCCCGAAGACGCGGGCGAAGCGATGGTGGTCAGAATCCCTCTGAAAAAGGTTACCTGTGAAAACGGCTTTCAGGTGTCGCTGCTCCAGATGCTCGGTCGATCCGCCGCTCTTGCCGGCGTGTCGGGAAAGCAGCGGGTCGGTCAGGACGACGTGCATCGAAAGATCGACAGCGGGGAGCTTGCCGTGACCGGATTCATGAGGGGAATGAACATGGAGCGCCTGCTGAAGACCGCACCCGACATGGTGTTCGTCAACACGACCGGAGTCGCCTCGGACGTGCCCGGAAAACTGCGCTCCTGCGGATTGACTCCCGGCATGTTTTCGGCCTCTCTCGAAGAGCATCCGCTCGGAGCGTTCGAGTGGATCCGGTTCATGGGAGCGTTTTTCGACCGGGACAGCCTTGCCGATGCGCTTTTCAGTGAACGGGAGCGGGCCTATCTGGACGTGCAGGCCAGGGTGGCGGACGTGAAGCGACGTCCTTCGGTCATTGCCGGATACAGCAGAAAGGGAGCATGGTCGACCATGGGCTCTTCGCGATGGTTTGCGACCATGCTCGACCATGCAGGAGCGGACTACCTCTTCAAAGGCAAGCCATTCGAGCGGGGCCATCTCATCGGTCAGGAAGCGGGGCTCAGCGCGGGCATGTCGGCCGATTTCTGGGTGAATACGCATTTCAGGGCTGTCTCCATCGACGATCTGACAGGCGAAGACTCCCGATACGGGCTGTTCCGGAGCGTCCGCGAACGCAGGGTGTACAACAACAACGGCAGTTGCTTCGCAAATGGCAGAAGCCGGTTCTGGGATACGGGTATGACCGAACCCCATCTCATTCTGGCCGATCTTGTCAGCATTTTTCACCCGGAACTGATGCCGGGTCACAAACTGAAGTATTACAGGCGGCTCGATCGGAAGCCGTTGAACCAATGAACCGGGATGAACCTATGCAGTTGGGAACCTATGGCGGAGCGGAAGTCCACCGCACCGGGAAAATGCTCATCGTGCGCTTTAACGAACCGCACCGGGTCATCTCGACCAGCAGGGTTTACGGCGGGATGCATGACGATCTGCAGTGCATCTTCAACCACCAGTCGTGCGAACCGGCAGGACACCATCGCAAGGAGCTGAAAGCCATTGTTTCCGACCCCCTGCGCTACCAGACGGAACTGTGCGAGCAATACGGGCTTCCGGGGCTGACCGCATCGCTCGGCACTGCAGCGAACATGCACTACGCGGCAATAGAGACGGCCAGGTTCCGGAATCTGGCCGTGACGGCAATCTGCACCGGAGGTGTCGAAGGCAACGCAGGCCGCGCAGGCGATCCCGCCTCGGTGTGGGAGGGGGAGGCCGGATTCGAGCCGCTGGCCGCCTCCGGAGATGAGCCTCCGGGCACCATCAACACCATGCTGCTCATCAACAGGGAGCTTGCACCCGGAGCGATGGTTCGGAGCATCATGACCGCCACGGAAGCAAAGTGTACGGTTCTGCAGGAACTCGCGGTGTCATCGCGTTACTCGGACGGTCTGGCGACGGGAACCGGAACGGACCAGATCGCCGTTGCCTGTTCCCTCGGCGGCGGCTCGCCGCTGACGAGCGCAGGCAAGCATTCGAAGCTGGGGGAACTGATCGGGCGGGCGGTATCGCGAGCTATCGGCAAAACACTGGCTCTGCAGAACTCCCTGACCCCTGAAAACCAGCGGTCGATCTCCGGGCATATCCGCCGTTTCGGCGCGGACCGGACGGGGATGACGGAGGGCGTTGCCCGAAGACTTCCCGAAGAGGCCGCCGAACTGATCCGAAAAAATCCGCTCGCTCTCGACCGCGATCCCCTGGCGACAGGAGCGGCCTGTGCTCTGGTGCATGTCCGGGACAAGCTCGCATGGGGAATTCTCCCCCAATCGTGCATGCGCGAGCTTTTCGTCATGCACGGAGCCCTGCTGGCCTCGGCGGTTTCCCGAAAAAGCGGGGAGTACGCCGGTTATGCCGCCCGGCTTGAACATGAGCAGGCGGGTATGGACAACCATGTTTTTCTTGAATTCATCTACGCAGCCTGCGCGCTGGGATACCGCGAAAAATGGAACAACTGAAGATAGCGCTCATCCATCCCGACGTCCGGTATGCCGATACGGAGCATAACCGCAGGCAACTTGTCGAACTGAACCGGGAGGCGGCCGAAAACGGCGCGCGGATTCTCGTCAATACCGAGCTGGGGGTTTCGGGCTACAGTTTCAGTTCGCGCGAGGAGGTGGCTCCGTATGCGGAACCGCAGAACGGGCCGACAGCAAGGGCTCTTGCCGAAATCGCCACGACGCACGGCTGCTATATCGCGCTTGGTTACGCCGAGGAGGATCCGGCTACCGGAATCTATTACAATGCCGTCGCCGTCATCGGACCTGACGGCATGCCGGTTCTGAACTACAGGAAGATAACCGCAGAGGTCAGGTGGGCGTGTGCGGGAGATCCTCTGCAGCGGAACGTTTTCGATACTCCCTGGGGCAGGGTTGGGGTCATGATCTGTTCGGATACCTATTACGGCTCCATACCCAGAATGTCCGCCCTCAGGGGAGCTGACCTGCTGCTGGTATCGGCGAACTGGCCTGGAGGATCGCTCGATCCGAAAGAAATATGGCAGGCGAGGGCCCGTGAAAACGGCTTTTTTCTTGCCGCCTGCAACCGTACCGGCAGGGACAGAACCATGGAGTGCGAAGAGGCCTGCTCCTGCGTTTATGCCGCAGACGGCGGTGTGATGCTCGAAGCGGCTTCCCCCTTTTCAACGGTGTTCCATGTCTCGCTTCCCCTCGTGGAGGGGCGAATCCCTTCGGAGCGCGCCGTTCGGCTGCGCCACAGGACGCCGGAACGCTATCGCCCGCTCTATCTCGACATGCGCTATGCAGCCGACATGACCGCATACTGCAGGCTTCCCGGGCCCGGGATGCTGCAGCTGCTCTGTCAGCCGGTTCAGGACGGGGCGTTTCCGGAAGAGCGATGTTTCGAGGGCATGTTCTCCCGATCCGGCTCCGCAAGGCCCGAGCTTGTGGTTTTTTCCGCAATCGGCTCCTGCGGTTTCGAAGAAGCCCGCCTCAGGCTTCTTGATGCCGCAGGCCGATATGAAACCGCGCTCTGTACCGGTTTTTCCGGCGAAGGCGGCCGGATGCACCTTCTTTTCTGCGACAGCCGGGGCAGGGTCCGCACCAGGGTTGCCGGGCATGACGATTTTGACTGTATCGATCTCGATCATGCGCGTATCGCCCTGGCGGGCAAGGAGGAGCTGTACCATCCGGAGGCGGCCATAACGCTCGCAAAAGGGGGATGCGATCTTGTCGTGACGCCGGCGGATTTTCTCGATGATCACGACCAGAGGGTTCTCGGTTCGCGTTCCATCGAGCAGGTCGCCATCGGGGCTTGCGCTTCGAACCGTTCGTTCGTATCCGTTCCCCCGGTAGAGCACTATCGCTGGGCCGAGAGCTGCGCCGAGGGAGGAGAGCCCTGTGCCGTACAGCTCGACGTTCCGGCGCTGCGCAGGAAACATTTTTATGACCGTCTCGATACCGCTCTTCTGCTCGGAAACACATCGTCGCCGGAAGGGACGGTTTCGTCGGAGCACGGGCAAAACACCAATTTCCTCCCATGACGCTGATCAAGGAAACCGTAACCATAGCCGGAGCGGGCCCCGGCGATCCGGAACTGCTGACCGTGAAGGCCTGGAAACGTCTCAGGGAGGCAGACGTGGTGCTGCACGACGCACTGGTGCCTCCGGCCATACTTGATCTTGTCGGCGCGGATGCCGAGGTCATTCATGTCGGAAAGCGGTGCGACGACGGTCAGGACCAGGACCTTCGGCAGGAGAGCATCAATTCGCTCATGATCCGCTGCGCCCTGCAGGGGAGCAGATGTGTCCGGCTGAAAGCCGGCGATCCGTTCATTTTCGGGCGGGGGGTCGAAGAGGTGCGCGCCCTGCTCCGGCACGGCATCAAGGTGGAGGTGATTCCCGGCATTACCGCGGGTATCGCGGCCGCCGGCATGCTCCATATCCCGCTGACCGAACGCAACAGGATGCGTTCGGTGCTGTTCTGCACGGGGCAGGGCGCGCAGTACTCGACGGAACAGTTCAATGCGGTGATGGCGCTCGTCAGGGAGGGGAGTTCGATGGTGCTGTACATGGGCCTGAAAAATCTGGACGAGTTTGCCGGCCGTCTGCTTGAAAACGGGCTTGCCCCGGAACTTCCGGTTTGCGCCGCATCGAGGGTTTCCTTGCCCGGCCAGCAGCTGGTATGCGGCACGCTCGCGACCATAGGGCGCGAAGTCCGGGAAAAAGCCATCGGAACTCCGGCCGTTTTCGTGATAGGCGAGCACTCCCTGCCTGTCGGGTTCGGTGAGATTCCATACACGCTTGCCGAAGGCGCCGTTCCGGACGACAATCATAATCATCGCTGAAAGCATTATGGGCAGAACACACAGCAAAAGAGAGCAGCGGAACCGCAAGGCCATCCTGCTCGCGCATTTCGGGACATCCTTTCCCTCTGCGCTTCCCTCGCTCCAGAACATCCGGAAGGAGGTGGTCGGTGCTTTTCCCGGCATTGAAACGCGGGTATGCTTCACCTCGAACATGGTGCGCACCATCTGGTCGGGCCGGAGAGCGGAGGCCCGGAAATGGCTGGAACAGGGTGTTCCGGAAGAGATTCTTTCGGTACAGGGGTTTCTGGGCGCAGTCGGCAATCTGCAGGATCAGGACTACCGCACCATCATCGTGCAGCCTACCCACGTCTATCACGGCGAGCAGTTCGAGGACCTGAAATCCTGCGTCACCTCGCTCCAGTCGATCCACACCATAAAAAAGGTCTGGGCTCCGTTCGAGCAGATCGTGCTTTCGCGCCCCGCTCTCGGCACCTACGGGGTTACCCATGACTACCTGGACGATGTCGCCGGAGTTATCGCAGCACTTGGCGACGATGTGGCGCAAGCGAGAGCGAAGAACGCCGCGCTGCTCTACGTGGCGCACGGCAACGATTTTTTTTCGTCGGGCGTCTTCGGTGAAATGCTGCATATGCTGCGCGGAGCCCATCCGGGGACGGCCATTCATATCGGCATGCTCGAAGGCTATCCGGGCATCGACGATACCATAGCGGAGATGCTGCGCCGGGAGGGCCGGCGGGTGCTCCTGAAGCCGTTCATGATCACGGCGGGCGATCATGCCCATCACGATATCGACAACCCCGATCCCGACTCATGGCGAAGCAGGCTCGAAGCCGAAGGGTTCTCTGTCGAAGCCGTCATGGAAGGACTCGGCTCGAACCGTTCGTTTGCCGCTCTGTTCACCAGAAGAATACAGGAGACCGCACAGGACCATGGGATCGATCTTTTCGCATAGCGGGATGCCCGCCGCCATGGGCGCTATCGGCAACAGCGCGGCTCCCGCAAGGGATGACGCGCAAGGGGTGCTCTACGGGGTCTCTCTCGGCCCCGGCGAGCCGGAGCTCATCACGCTCAAGGCGCTGCGGATTCTTGAACGTTCCGAGGTGATCTGCTGCCCCGGCACGCCCGACCGGATGGGCGGGATGGCAAGCCTCGCGCTCGACATACTCCGCGCTCTCGGGCTGCCCGAAAGCCGGTTCCGGGTCATGGCGGTGCCGATGTTCCGCAACCCGGAGATCGCGGGGAAGAAGTACCCCGAGCATTTCAGCGCCATAGCCGGAGCGTGCCGCGAGGGAAAAACCGTGGCCGTGGCGAGCGTCGGGGACGCGGGTTTTTTCAGCACCTTCACTCCGTTCATGCAGATGGCCGCCCGTGAGGGGATTATGTGCCGCGTCGTCGCCGGGGTTCCGGCGTTTCTTGCCGCCGGTGCGGCCGCCTGCATCCCTCTGGCGCTGCATGACGACCGGGTCACGGTAGTTGCCATGGCTGCAGGCACCGAGGAACTCGAACGCGCCGTCCAGGCCGGGGGAACGGTTGTCGTCATGAAGCTTTCGACCATTCGGAAGGAGCTGGTCCCCTGGCTTGAGCGGAGCGGCCACCCCTTTCTTTACGCCGAAAAAGTCGGCATGCCCGGCGAATTCATCACTTCGGATATCCGGCAGCTCCGCCGGAGGAGCATACCCTATTTTTCGCTGCTGATCTGCTCGCGTCATTGCCCGCAGCCGGCACAGAACATCGAACATAAGGAAGCATGAAAGAAGGACGCATAACCGTGGTCGGGCTCGGGCCCGGCAGCGAGGAGACGATAACTCCCGAGGTCATGCACGCCCTGCGTTGCGCCGATGCCGTGGTTGGCTACCGGGTCTACATGCAGGCGATCGATCGCCTGCTGCCCGATCGTGCGATCCGCGTGACGGGCGGCATGACCGAAGAGGTGGCGCGTGTCGAAAAAGCGTTCGCCCTGGCAGCCGAGGGGCTGCATGTGGTTGTGGCGAGTTCGGGCGACGCAGGTATTTACGGCATGGCTCCGCTTGTTTTCGAAATGCATGCGCGGGAACCCTACGCCGGAATCGCCGTTGCGGTTCTGCCCGGCATCAGCGCCTTTCAGGCGGCGGCCGCCCGGTTGGGCGCTCCGATCAGCCATGACTTCTGCGTTATCTCGCTTTCCGATCTCATGACCCCCTGGCCGGTTATCGAGCGCCGGATCAGGGCGGCAGCGGACGCCGATTTCGTTACGGCAATCTACAATCCGAAAAGCCGCGGGCGGTACTGGCAGATTCACCGTCTGAAGGAGCTTTTTCTGCGGAGCCGCAGCGCCGGAACGCCTCTGGGCATAGCCCGCAATGTCGGGCGTGCGGACGAGTCGCTCCTGCTCACCACGCTTGGAGCGTTCGATCCGGACTCCCTTGACATGTTTTCAGTCATGCTGATAGGCAACGCTGCCACCTTCGCTGCCCGCGGCAGCATGATCACGCCGAGAGGCTACCGCCTGCAGGAGAGCGGCGAAGCGCCGCACGGCGTCGGACAGTCAATCATGATCGAAAGCTTCCGCACCATCGCCGGCATGCTGAAGCGGGGAGGCGATCATCCGCCCGACATGCTGTGGGCGCTTATCCATACCATCCACACAACGGCGGATTTCGAGTTCGAGGAGCTGTTTTACGCTTCGCCGGGAGCGATAGCTTCCTGGCACCGGCAGCTCACTGCCGGTGGTGCGGAGATCGTGACCGACGTCACCATGGTGCAGTCGGGACTGCGCAAGGCCGCCCTGGAGCGTTACGGCATATCGGTCTGCTGTTATCTCGGCGACTCCAGGGTTCCGGAGATGGCCGAAAAGCTGGGGATAACCCGTTCCCAGGCAGGCATGCGGCTTGCCGCAAGGGAGCATCCCCATGCGCTTTTTGTGATCGGCAACGCTCCGACCGCGCTCATGGAGGCGGCCAATCTGCTGCATCGGGGGAGCTTTTCGCCAATGGGCGTGATCGGCGCTCCGGTCGGTTTCGTGCATGTCGTCGAGTCGAAACTGCGTCTGAAAGCCGCCTGCGGCAAGACGCCGATTGCCGTGATCGAGGGACGCAAGGGGGGAAGCGCCGTTGCCGCCACCATCGTCAACGCTGCCATGAGTCTCGACGACGCCCGAACCATGAAGCCCGGCCGCGATGTCTGAACAGTTCACCCTCATCGGTATCGGCGACAGCCGCAGTCCGGAACTCTCGCGTGAAGCCCGCGAAGTTCTCCTGTCTCACCGGGTTTTTGCCGGCGGCGTCCGTCATCGCGCCATCGTCGCCAGCCTGCTGCCTTCGGGGTATCGCTGGATCACCATCTCGCCGCCGCTTGACGGAGTGCTCGCTTCTCTTGGCGCGGAGCCGGAACCGGTAGCGGTTTTTACATCGGGAGACCCCTTCTTCTACGGTTTCGGTGCGACATTGCAGCGCGTTTTTCCGCACGCCGCCTTACGCTGTTTTCCGTTTTTTCACTCCCTCCAGCTGCTTGCCCACCGGATGCTGCTGCCCTACCAGGAGATGCGCCATGCCTCTCTGACCGGTCGCGGATGGCAGGAACTGGACCGTCTTCTGATCGCCGGTTCCCCGCTTATAGGAGTGCTTACCGACAGCAGGAAAACCCCTGCGGCCATCGCGTCGCGGCTGCTCGATTTCGGCTTTACGGAGTACGTCATGGTTGTCGGCGAGGCGCTCGGCGGCCCCGAAGAGCGGGTGCGCCCCTTCAGGCCGGAGGATGCGGCCGATGAGGATTTCCACTCGCTCAATTGCGTTCTGCTCATGGCCGAAGAGCCTCCCTGGCGATCGTTCGGCATAGGCGAAGCGGAATTCGAGGGGCTTCCCGGTCGTCCCGACATGATCACGAAAATGCCGGTACGCATGGCCACGCTTTCGCGACTGAACCTTGTCAATGCCGGGACTTTCTGGGATATCGGCTTCTGCACCGGGTCGGTCTCGATCGAAGCGAAACGGCTGACGCCGGATCTCGAGGTGACCGCATTCGAGCGGCGTCCGGAGTGCGAAGCGATATTCAGGAGCAATTGCAGAAGGTTCAGGGTCCCGGGCATCAGAACGGTGATGGGCGATTTTCTCGATCAGCGGCATGAGATCTATGCGGGCGGGGACGGCACACTCGATGCGGTCTTCATCGGAGGGCATGGCGGACGGCTTCGGGAGGTGTTTGCCGTTCTCGACCGTATGCTGTCGCCGGGAGGCCGCGTTGCGGTGAATGCCGTACAGCAGAGCACGCTCGACGTATTCCGCTCACTGACGGCAGGCTCCGGCTACCGGCAGCTCGAGGAGCTCCGCATCGTATCGGGCAGCCACCATCCCATAACCATCGCTGCGGCGGAAAAGAACGGAACACCATCATGAAACACCATACCATCACCATTGCCGCGCTTACCGGAAAGGGCGCAGCGGTTGCCCGAAACCTTCGGGACTATCTTTCGGGAGAACCCGGTTGCCGGGTCGAAATCATTTCCGCAAGGGAGGGCGAGGGATTGCTGAAAGTGCCTTCGATCGCCGGCCATGTTCGTCAGAAGTTCATGAACCGGGATGCGTTTATATTCATCGGCTCGCTCGGCATATGCGTCCGCGCGATCGCTCCCGTCATAGGAGACAAGAGATGCGATCCGGCCGTCGTGAACTGCGACGAAAACGGCCTTTTCGTCCAGCCGGTGCTCTCCGGCCACAGGGGTGGCGCCAACGATCTCGCCCTGCGCCTCTCCCGTCATCTCGGCGCCCAGCCGGTCGTCACCACGTCGAGCGACGTCCAGGGCCTCTGGCCTCTCGATATTCTCGGCCGCCAGGAGGGATGGAGCGTGGAGCCGTGGGGAAGCCGCTCGATGACCTTCATGATGGCGGACTATGTGAACCACGCGCGCACCGCGCTTCTGCTCGACGTGCGCGACCGGGTGACGGAGATGCTGGAGCGCACGAAACCGGAGTTCGTCGATATCTACTACGACTACCGGGCAATACCGTTCGACTCGTACGCGCTGCTGCTTGCCGTGACGCACCGGCGGTACGAACCTCCGGTTCCGGCTGTCTTCTACCGCCCGAAAGTGCTCTGTGTCGGGCTCGGATGTGAAAAGAACATCGATTCCCGCGGCTTCATAGACGCCTTCGAGGCAGGGTTTCTGCAGCTTGGCCTTTCGCCCCTGTCGATCCGTTCGCTGGGCTCCATCGATCTGAAGGCCGACGAACCGGCTTTTGTGGAACTTTCCGGCAAACTGCAGATACCGTTTCACTGCTTTTCCGCCGAAGATCTCGGCCGTGTGGACGGCGTGCCCAATCCGTCCGCGACGGTGATGCGGAAAATCGGCGTGCCGAGCGTAGCCGAAGCCGCTTCAGCCCTGCTTGCCGGAAGTGCCGGCTGGATCGCGGAGAAGCGGAAATGCGCCATACCCGGCGCTGCCGCAGGCTCTCCCCGGTTCTTCACCATGGCCGTAAGCCTTGCAGCCGGTGCGGCCAGGGAGGGATTGATCGCCATCGTGGGGGCGGGCCCCGGCGATCCCGAACTGATTACCCTTCGTGGAAGACGGTATCTGGAGCGGGCCGATCTGATTCTCTATGCCGGAAGTCTCGTTCCGGAAAAACTTACCCATGCGGCAAAACCCGGAGCGCTCGTCAGAAGTTCGGCCGGTATGGCCCTTGAGGAACAGATGGAGCTTATGCGGCGATTCTGTCGTGAAGGGAAGTTCGTCGTCAGACTCCATACCGGCGACCCATCCATTTACGGTGCGATTCAGGAGCAGATGGAACTGTTCGACGAATTCGGAATGCGCTATGAGATCGTACCGGGCGTCTCATCGTTTCAGGCCGCAGCGGCTGCCCTCCAGGCGGAATTCACCATCCCCGAAACGGTACAGACTATCATTCTTACACGGGGGGAAGGACGTACCCCCGTTCCTGAAAAAGAGCGATTGTCGGAACTTGCCAGATCGAGGAGCACCATGTGCATCTACCTGAGCGCAGGAATTGCCCGGAAAGTACAGGAAGAGCTTATGCAGCACTATCCGCCGGAAACGCCTGTTGCGGCATGTTACCGGCTGACATGGGATGACGAGGTGATTCTTCGTGGCGAACTGTCGGGTCTTGAAGATCTTGTCATCCGGCTCGGCAAAGACAATACCGTCCTGATCGTGGTCGGCATTGCTCTCACGGTTCGCGGAAAACGATCGAAGCTCTATCATCCCGTTTTTTCGCACGGGTACAGACCGGAAAACGGCGTAAAGGAGGTTCATCCATGATCATGCTGTTCGGAGGAACGACGGAGGGACGTATCGTGGCAAAGCTTCTTGACGATATGGGGTTGCACTATCTTTACTCCACAAAAACCGCTTCGACGGGATTTTCCATGACACATGGCGAATCCCGGAATGGGCCGCTCAATGATATGACCATGGTGGCATTGCTGTTCGAACGAAAGATCGGACTTGTCATCGATGCCGCACATCCTTTCGCGATTGGCCTCCACCGGACGATTGCCAGGGCATCGGGAACGCTTGGGATTCCGGTTATCAGGTTCGAGCGGGACTACAGTCTCGATTCCGGACTTCTCGATCCGAAGCGAGTGCGTTATGCCGATTCGTTTGCCGCAGCTATCGGATTGCTCACAATCATGAATCCCGGACTCGTATTGGCCTCGACAGGTGTACAGACCATAGCGATGCTACGCCCCTACTGGCAGTCGCAGCGCATGATGGTAAGGATACTCGAAAGCGAGCGGTCGCTCGAAATTGCCCGAAGCGCCGGGTTTCCCCCTGAAAATCTGATACGAATGACGCCGTCCGGAAGTCAGGAGGAAGAGGTATCGATCATCCGGACTTTCTGCATCGACTGCCTTTTATGCAAGGAGAACGGAACATCCGGTTTCCTTCCGGTCAAGCTTGCGGCGGCCAGGGCCTGTGGTATTTCCGTTATCATCGTGCGTCGTCCGGACCTGCCGGCGATGTTCAGAACCGTAACGTCGCCGGACCGGTTGCGGCAGGCGGTGATCAATACCCTGGAGGGACAATGATCTCTGCCGCAAGAGGGTTGAGAACCGGTTATACTACCGGAGCCTGTGCTGCAGCAGCAACAAAAGCGTCGCTTTCCATGCTTCTTTGCTCCATCTTCAACAACAACGTGAGCATTGCGCTTCCCGGCGGAGAGATCGCAATTTTCGCCGCGACCCTTCTCAGCCATTCCGGTACAAAGGCTGTGACCTGCGTGAAAAAGGACGGCGGCGACGATCCTGATGTGACCAGCGGGCTCTCGATCTGCAGCGAAGTGTCGCTTCGTCCCGATCTTCAGGACGGAACCGTCCTGTTCCTGCACGGGGAGGGGGTCGGGACCGTAACCCTTGCCGGTCTCGGCATTCCGCTCGGGGATCCGGCCATCAACCCCGTACCGAGAACCATGATAACCGGAGTCGTACGGACGCTTCTGGACAGGTACGGGGTTTCGGGCGGCGCCTCGGTCCGCATATCGGTTCCGGGCGGCGCCGCGCTGGCCGAAAAAACCATGAACGCGCGGCTCGGCGTGCTTGGCGGCATTTCAATCATCGGAACGAGCGGCATCGTCGTGCCGTATTCCGGGCAGGCCTACCTCGACTCGATCCGGAGGGCGTTGCAGGTCGCCGCGGAAAACGGATGCCGCGAACTGGCCATTTCGGCCGGAGCCCGGAGCGAAAACGCGCTCCGGAGCGTATTCCCTGGCCTTCCGGAGCAGGCCTTCATCCATTACGGCAACAGGATCGGCAAAACGCTTGAAATGATTGGCGATATCGGCGGCTTCGAGCGGGTTGTCGTCGGGGTCATGCTTGCGAAGTCCACCAAGCTCGCGCAGGGGGAGCTCGATCTGTCGAGCCGGAGCGTCGGGCTCGACAGGGAGTTTATCGCAGGGCTCGCCGCAAAAACAGGATATCCGGAGAGCACAGGGGAGAGCATCATGGAGAGGGAACTGGTGCGCAGCGTCGTGGAGCTTATTCCGTTCAGGGCGCATGAGCCCTTCTACCGGGAACTTGCCGAAGCATGCAGGAGCACCTGTGCGTCGGTGATTCCCTCCATCGGGCTCACCTTTGTGCTGATCAGTCAGGAGCACGGCTGCATCGTCTGCCCGGATAACCGATAACCGAACATCGAGCAATCATGCGTTTTCTTCTCAATATCAGCACGCATCCCGGAGATGTCGCCATAGCCGGCGAGCATTGGGCCGATGCTGTCTCATTGCTCGAACAGACCGGTTTTGACGGATACGAGATCTACCCGGTCGGGGATTACGATTATGACGTCATTCCGGAGCGGATCATCGGCGGCATCCATCTCCGTTTTTTCGTGATGATCAGACAGATATGGAACAACGACCGCCAGGCGCTTGTCGATATGTTCGGCAGCGAGGAGAACGTGCGGTTCTATTACGGCGGCACGGATCGCGACGCGATCATCGACTGCTACCGCAGACAGCTCGATCTGGCATGCCGGTTCGATGTTCCGTATGTGGTTTTCCACCCGGTGCACTATGAACTCGATTATGTTTTCAACTGGCAGCCGCCCTGGAACTGGCGGGAGACGATCGACCTGTCGGCTGAAATCATCAGTGAAGTCGTTCGACAGACCTCCTACAAGGGGTGGATCCTGTTCGAAAACCTCTGGTGGCCCGGAAATTTCCGGCTGGACAGCGTCAGGGAGATCGAACGACTGCTTTCGGGAGTGTCGTATTCCCGTTGCGGTCTGGTGCTCGATACCGGTCATGTTTTCAACAAGAACCAGTCGCTGAAAACGGAGGCCGAAGCGATCTCTTTTCTTCTTGATGAGGTCGATCGTCTCGGCGAGTATCGCGATCTGGTCAGGGCGGTGCATCTGTGCAGGAGTCTGTCGGGCGACTATGTGCGGGCAAGCCGGACGATCGCCAATCCTTTTGCCGGAGCCGCGACATTCCGGGAGCGGTTCGGCGTGGCGGCGCGTCATGTCCGGCATATCGACCGGCACGAGGCGTTCGAGCACCCCTCCATTGCCGCCCTTTTCGACCGGATCGAGCCGGAAACGGTCGTTTTCGAGTTTTCTTTCGCTTCCCGTGAGGAGTGGCTCGGCAAGATAGAACGGCAAAAACGGGCGCTCGGAGAGTGCTTCAGCCGTCGGAGACCGGAGGGGAGACGATGACGCTTTCCATGGTATCCTCCCTGATGCTCGTGGTGACGACGGCATGCAATCTCTCCTGCCGCTACTGCTATGAAGGAGGGCGCCGTTCCGGGGAGTTCATGAGTCTCGATACGGCCCTCTGCGCGCTCGACGCGGCGGCCCTGGGGGGAAAGCCCTTCCATGTCCAGTTCACAGGGGGGGAGCCGCTGCTTGCAGCAGATCTTGTCTTCGCCGTTCTCGAGCATATCCAAGCCGAGGCTCTGCCGGCGACGACGGCCATCCAGACAAACGGCATATTGCTCAACCGCGACGCCGTGCGAAAGTTCAGGGAGCACAGGACCGCAGTAGGCATAAGCGTGGACGGTCTGCCGGGAATACAGGAGCGGATGCGGGGCCAGAGTGCGGCAACCTACAGGGCCATGAGGATACTCGATGACGAAGGGGTTCCCTTCAGCGTCACCACGGTGCTTTCCGCCGTGAATACCGGAGAGCTTGCAAAGCTTGCCATGGCCCTGCACTCCTGGCCAATGGCTTCGGCTATCGGACTCGACCTGCTCGTGCGGAAAGGCTCTGCATTTCCGGGAAGCGGGATCGAACCGCCTGAAGAGGCGCTGTTGCGCCAGGGCATAGGGGGGCTGCTCGGCACGCTCGACCTGCTGAACCGTGAACGAAGGCATCCTCTTGTCCTTCGGGAAAAACAGCTGGTACAGAGGGCTTTGAAAAACGCCGTTCCGGCAGCACCCTACTGTTCCGCCTGCACCGGAGCGAGCCTCGCCGTTACGCCCGGAGGGGAGCTTTACCCCTGCACCCAGACCATGGGGGATCCTGATTTTTTTCTCGGAACGCTCGCCCGCCCCGACATGTCGCCTTCCCGAACCTTTGCCGGAGCGTCTCCGGTCAGGGGAGGGTGCTCCGGCTGCGTGCTCGAGGGGCGCTGTCCGGGCGACTGCCCGTCCCGGATGCATTACAACAGAGGGAACGAGTGCGACCTCGTCTGTACGCTCTATCGAACCATATACGATTACTGCAAGCAAACAGGAGAAATTCCATCATGAACCATTTTTCGCTCAGCTATTTCAGCGTCAATCCTTCCGAAGTCGCCACGCTCTCAGGCGGGGTGCGCCTCTATAACGGTGAAGGCGGCAAGGCGAAGGTGACGGCCCGCATTGCCGCGCAGCTCTCCTCTCCGCAGCAGATAGCGTCGTTCGCCCTGATTGCGGCAGCCTCGCATGTGGTCATTATCCGGCTTATGGGCGGCAAGGCCTCGTTTCCTGCCTTCGACGCCTTTCTCGATGCCTGTTCGCAGAGACGGGAAAAAGGAGACTCCGTTCCTCTTGTCGTGATCCATGCCGGAGGCGGCGACGATGAGGCGCTCGATCTTGCCCGTGAACACAGCATCCTGTTTGGTACGGAGGCGGGGGAGAGGATCCGGCGTTATCTGCAGAACGGAAGCGCCCTGAATTTCGCGAATCTGCTCCGGTATCTGCACAAGCTTCTCCATGCTGAAGATGCGGAGGTTCCCGAACCTGTGGAAATGCCGCACGAAGGGGTGTATCATCCCGACTGGCCGGCTTTCGACGATTTCGAAGGATACCTTGCGAAGCATGTCGATCCCTCGAAGCCCGTCGTCGGTATCTGGTTTTACCAGAACTACTTCGTCGACGCCGATCTTGCCGCTTACGATGGTCTCATCCGGGAGATCGGGAAGCGGGGGGCCGGCGTCATTGCGGTGTTTCATCACCGGTACCGCGACGTGATGCGCGGTAACAGGGGCGCCGACTATGTGGCCGATCGCTATTTCCGTCATCCCGACGGCACAAGCCGCATCGATGTGCTCATCAATCCCATGCTTTTTTCCCTCACCCTGGCATCACCGGATTACACGGGCATCCTGCCGGGTCTCGACGTTCCCTTTCTGCAGGCTTTCAATACGTTTCAGAGCAGGGAGCAGTGGCAGCAGAGCGTACAGGGGCTTGGCACCATGGAAGTCTCCTACAACGCCGCGCAGCCCGAATTCGACGGCGCTCTCATGACGGTGCCCTTTTCGACCAGGGAGCATCGCGGCATCGATCCCGTGACCGGCGGCGAGGTCCTGAAAATCATGCCCATCGAAGAGCGTACGGCCAAACTGGCCGATATGGCGCTCCGGTGGGCTGAACTTCGCCGGAAACCGAACGCCGACAAACGCATCGCCATCATCTTCCACCACTACCCGCCCCGTAACGACCGCATCGGGTGCGCTTCGGGTCTCGACAGCTTCGCGAGCGTCAGACTGCTGCTCGAAAGAATGGCGGAGGAGGGGTATGCGGTCGGAAGGCAGTACGAAACCGGCGACGATCTTGCGCGCGAGCTTGTCTCGGGAATGACCTGCGACCGCCGCTGGCTCACCCCGGAGCAGATGGCCGCCAAAGCCGAAGCGACAGCGAAGCGGGAGCGGTACCAGCCCTGGCATGAGGCGCTGCCGACAGGCGTGAAGCAGAAGATGGTAAAGGAGTGGGGGCGGATGCCGGGGGAACTGTTCGTTCACGACGAAGAGCTGCTCTTTCCGGGCACGATCAACGGGAACGTGTTCATCACCATCCAGCCCTCACGGGGAAGCATCGAGCGTCAGGATCAGATGCTGCACGATCCCGATATACCGCCGCCGCACAACTATCTTGCGCACTATCGCTGGATCAGGGACGTCTTCAGGGCCGATGCCGTCATGCATGTCGGCACGCACGGTTCGCTGGAGTGGCTGCCCGGCAAGGCGCTCGGGCTTTCGGAGGAGTGTTACCCGGATCTGGCCATCATGGATCTGCCGAACATCTATCCCTATATCATCAACAATCCGAGCGAGGGAACGCAGGCCAAGCGCCGGTCGAACTGCTGCATCATCGACCACATGACGCCGGTCTTCACCAACGCCGACCTCTACGAAGAGATGGCCGTGCTCGACGGCCACCTGCGGAGCTATGCGGAAGCGCGAAACAGCGACCCGGCGAAGCTCGACGTGCTGCGCCCGATGATCCGGGACGCGTTGGTCGCCGCCGATCTCGACAAGGACACCGGGTACGGTCGCGAAGATGCGATGGAGGATTTCGAAAAATTTCTCGAAGTGCTGCACGCCAAGCTCGACGAGATTGCCGACACCATGGTTTCCGACGGTCTGCATACCATGGGCGTCGCTCCCGAAGATGACCGTCTTGCCGAACTGCTCGTGCAGCTCACGAGGCTCGACCAGGGCGGCGTGCCGTCGCTGCGGGAATCCATCGTCAGGGCCATGGGATTCGATTACGACGACCTGCTTCGCCGCAAGGGTTCTCCGGTATTCGGCCCGACCTGCGATACCGGCGGGGAGAAAATCCGTCTCGCCCATGAGCATGCGCTCGCGATGGTGAAGCGGCTCTCCTCGGAAGGGTACCGGGCTGTTGCGCCCGATGCGGTGCAGGCCGCCATGCCGGAGCTGGCGACACCCGATGTGATGGCAGGGCTGCAATACATCTGCACCGATCTGGTTCCCCGTCTGCTGCGGGTAACCGACGAGATAGATTCTTCCCTGAAGGGCTTTTCCGGTCGTTTTGTCGAGCCCGGCCCTTCGGGAGCGCCTACCAGGGGGCAGGCCGACATCCTGCCGACCGGGCGCAATTTCTTCTCGATCGATCCGCAAAGGATTCCGACGCCTGCCGCCTGGAAAGTCGGCTGCAGTCTTGGCGATGCGCTCGTCGGGCGCTATATGGCAGAGAAAGGCGAGTATCCCCGCAGCATCGGCATCATCCTCTTCGGCGGGGCCACCATGCGTTCCGGAGGCGACGATCTCGCGGAAATCTTTTACCTCATGGGCGTCAGGCCGGTCTGGCAGCAGGGCAGCGGCTACGTAAAAGGGGTCGAAGTCATTCCCCTCGCCGAACTCGGGCGTCCGAGGCTCGACATTGTGCCCAGGATTTCCGGATTTTTCCGCGACGCGTTTCCGCTGCTTGTCGAACGTATCGACGATGCGGTCAGGATGGTCGCCGCGCTTGACGAGCCGCCCGAAAGCAATCTGCTCCGCCGCAACGTGCTTGCGGACGTCGAGGAGTACCGGCGGAACGGCATGAACGACGAAGAAGCGCTCCGCGAAGCTTCGTTCCGGGTTTTCGGCTGCCCTCCGGGCACCTACGGGGCGGGGGTTTCGGAGCTGATCGAATCGAAGGACTGGCAGACGCAGGAGGACCTGGCGGCCAACTACATCCGCTACTCTTCGCATGCCTACGGCCGGGGATCCTGCGGCCGGCAGAAACCCGATACCTTCCGCAGGGTGCTTTCCCGCATGGACGCCACGGTGAAAAACGAGGACACCCGCGAATACGACATGTTCTCATGCACCGATTACTACAACTACTATGGCGGTCTCATCACGGCGGCAAAGAGCCTGCGAGGGGGCGTTCTGCCGGAAGCCTACATGGGCGACAGCTCCGATCCGAACCGGGTGCAGGTGCGCACCACCTTCGAGGAGGCGAAGCATGTTTTCCGTTCTCGCCTGCTCAATCCGAAATGGCTCGAAGGGCTGAAGCGGCACGGCTACAAGGGGGCGGGCGACATCTCGAAGGTGCTCGATATCATACTCGGCTGGGACGCCACGGCCGAGGTGGTCGATGACTGGATGTACGAGCGCGTTGCCGGCAAGTATGTCTTCGACGAAGCGATGAAGAAGTGGATGGATGAGGTCAATCCCTATGCGCGCCAGAACATTCTCGACAAGCTGCTCGAAGCGATCAGCCGGGGCATGTGGAATGCGGGTGACGACATGAAGCTGCGCCTGCAGGAGGAGTATCTCGAAACCGAAGGCCAGCTCGAGGAGATCAACGAGTGAACGGTGTCCGGGTTATGCTGCTGGTTATTGCGCTGATCATGGGTGGCGTCAGGCAAGAACGGCTCCTGGCGGCGGGCAACGAAGATATCGTTGCCATAAGCGCGTCCGAACTCGAAGCCACGGACGCCACGGATGTCGCCGGGCTGCTCAATCGCATCCCCGGCGTCAGGGCGAGCGAATCGTCGGTCTCCATACGGGGCTCTTCCAACGTGAAGGTACTGCTCGACGGGCGACCGATAAACGATCCGACATCGCATTCGGGATCGGTGAAATGGTCGATGATCTCCCTCTCCGGCATCGAAAAAATCGTGATCCACAAAGGGAGGGGGAGCGTCTCGTACGGCGACAATACGGAGGGCGGCGTTATCGTCATCACCTCGAAAAAGGCCGGCCGCATAGGCGGAATGGTCGGCGTCGGCGCCGGCAATAACGGGGAAAGGCATGCCGATATCAACCTGCAGGGCCGTTTAGACCGTTTTGCCGCGAACCTGACTGCGGGAGCGAAGGGGTACGACGGATTTACGGTCAACGACGACAAGCGGGAGTATCGCGCGGGGTTGCGTCTCGATTACGCTCCGCTTGAAGGCGCCTCGCTGTTCCTTTCCGGCGACTATAGCACGCAGGAGAAGGGGATGCGGGGGTACCCCGGAAGCCGGACGCCGAACGCCCGAATGGGGTACGACGACTATTCGCTGCTTTTCGGCATCAGCCGCAATGCTCTTGACGGGCGGACCTGGTTCCGTAAAACCCTGACGCAGAACAGCGATTCCGACAGGGACTTTTTTTCCGGCCTGGAGGTGCTCTCCGCCGGTATGAGTGTCGACGGGCCGGTCAGCCTGCCTCTTGCCGGATCGCTGAAGGCCGGTTTCGGCTACGAATGGCAGTCGGCAAGCGGCAGCGGGTTCGGCGCGAAAGAGGAGCGGCGGGGCTGGCTGCATCTTACCAGGCTTTTCCGGCAGAAGGATGGCCCGTGGTCGGCCGATGTCGGCATCCGTGAGAACATCTACTCCGCTTTCCGCAATACCCTGAATCCGGAGGCGAAGGTGGCGTGGAAAAGGAAGCCGTGGAGAGTGGAGCTGACGGCCGGCGCGACAAATAACCTGCCGACCTTCAGGCAGCGCTATAACGAGACCTCGACCACCCGTCCCAATCCCGGTCTTGAGATGGAGCAGGCATTGAACACCGGCTGCTCGGTGTCGTTCGCTCCCTCGGAAAAGCTCAGCGCCGAACTGTCGTTTTTTCATCGGGACATCACCGATCGCATCACCTATGTGCGTGCTTCGGACAATACCGGAAAGTACGAGAATTTCGGAGAGGTCGTCTATCAGGGAGTGGAGGCTTCGCTTTCCTGGAAACCGTCGCCATGGATCGAGTTTACGCCTTCGTACCTCTATCTTCACGCCCGCAACGAAGAGACCGGCCTCTGGCTGCCCGCCATTCCCTTCCACACCGTTTCGGGAGAGCTTCTCCTGAAACCGGCAGACGGGCTCTCCATCAGGACGGATGTGAAATATACCGGGAAGGTTTTCGCGAGAACCGACAACACCGATACCATTGCAGGTTATCTCGTGGCTGCTCTCAGGGTCGATTACCGGACAGGATCGGCGCAGTTTTTCGTCGATATCGACAATCTGTTCGACAGCGAATATCTCTACGCCGACGGTTATGATGCCCCGCCCCGCGAGTGGGGGATCGGCATGAATTACACCTTCTGAAACATACCATGAAAAGAAAATACTTTCCATTTTCGGCGATTGTCGGGCAGGAGGATCTCAAAAAGGCCCTGCTGCTCAATGCGGTCAATCCCCGTACCGGCGGAGTGCTTGTCCGCGGGGAAAAAGGAACCGCCAAATCGAGCGCTGTCAGGGCGCTCGGCCAACTGCTTCCCGAACGTCGGCAGAGAGCCGGGCAAGGAGCGGCGGCGGTCGTTACGCTTCCGCTCAACGCAACCGAAGAGATGGTTGCCGGCGGTATCGATTTTCAGGAAACCATGAAAGAGGGCCGCAGGATTTTCCAGCCAGGGCTCCTTGCCAAAGCCCATGAGGGAATTCTCTATGTCGATGAAGTGAATCTGCTTGACGACCATCTTGTCGATATCGTGCTCGATGCGGCCTCTTCCGGAGAGAATCGTGTGGAGCGCGAAGGCATGACCCTTGTGCATCCCTCGCTGTTCGTGCTTGCCGGCACCATGAATCCCGAAGAGGGCGAACTTCGTCCGCAGCTGCTCGACCGGTTCGGCCTCTGTGTGGAGGTCCATGGCGAAACCGATCCGGATCTGCGGGTGGAGCTGATGCTTCGCAGGGAGGCTTTCGACAGCGATCCCGACGCATTTGCCGGACACAGCAGCGATGAAGAGCGGCGGATCGCCGAAAAGATTGCGGCCGCGCGTCTCCTTCTGCCTGCGGTACGGATGCCCTCACACCTGCGGGGGTTCATTTCGGAGCTGTGCCGCAACAGTAACGTCGCCGGCCATCGGGCTGATCTTGTCATCGAGCAGGCCGCACGGGCGAGTGCCGCACTGCGAGGTTCACGGGAAGTGTCGGTTGCCGATATCACCGGAGTGGCTCCGCTCGCTCTCGTCCATCGGCGCAGGGACCCCGTGCCTCCGCCCGAAGAGCGGCCCAGGGAGCCGGAACAGGGCGAAGGGCAGGAGAACGACAACCGGCAGCAGCCGGAAGATGATGGCCGGACGCCCGGGGAGCCGAAGGAGAACTCCGGGGAGAAGAGCGCTGAAGGCCCCGAAGGAGACCGGCCAGCAGAGAGCGACGGAGATCGGCAGGAGCCGGCGGAACCGCAGGAGCCGGAAGATCGGGGTGAAGGGGAGGAGCGTTCCGGAACCGACGAGCTGTTCGGCGTAGCCCCCTCCTTCAGGGTCCGCAGCATCGTGACGCCGAAGGACCGCAAAATGCGTCGCGGTTCGGGTAAGCGCTCCCGGTCGCGGGTTTCGCAGAAACAGGGGCGCTACACCAAAAGCACCATGCCCCGCGGCACGAACGATATCGCGCTTGACGCCACGCTGAGGGCCGCAGCGCCCTTCCAGCGGTATCGCCTGAACCCGAACGGCATGGCGGTGGTTCTGCAGAACGAGGATATACGCGAAAAGATCAGGGAGAAGCGCCTTGGCAATCTGCTCATTTTCGTCGTGGACGCGAGCGGTTCGATGGGCGCAAGAGGCAGGATGGCGGCCTCGAAAGGGGCGATCATGTCGCTTCTGCTCGACGCATACCAGAAGCGCGACAAGCTTGCCATGGTCTCCTTCCGCAAGGAGGGCGCGGCGGTGAATCTGCCGGTCACCTCTTCCATCGAACTTGCCGCGAGACTGCTCAGGGATATGCCGGTAGGCGGGCGCACTCCCTTCTCGGCCGGCCTCGTAAAAGGGTACGAAATAGCGATGAACTATCTGCGCAAGGAGCCGCAGGGGCGTCCGCTCGTCATTCTTGTCACCGACGGCAAGGCGAACCGGTCCATCGGTTCGTCCAGGCCTCTCGACGAGGCGTTCCTGATCGCCCGGCGGGTTGCCGGTGAAGAGCGCATCCGCTATCTCGTTGTCGATACCGAAGAGCCCGGCCTCGTCAATTTCGGACTCGCAAAAAAACTCGCCGGTCTGCTCGATGCATGGTATTTCCGCATCGACGACCTGCGCGCAGATACCCTCGTTTCCATCGTAAAAAACATGACACCATGAAAAAAAAATACACCTATCCCTTCACGGCCATCGTCGGTCAGGAGGAGATGAAGCTTGCCCTGATTCTCAATATCATCAACCCCGCCATTTCCGGCGTTCTCATACGCGGAGAGAAGGGGACGGCAAAATCGACCGCCGTAAGGGCGCTTGCCGACATCCTGCCGGAGATCGGGGTGATCGGCGGCATTCCGTTCAATCTTTCGCCGGGCGAGGATCCTGAAACGGTTCGGGAGTGCTTTGCGGTGACGGGCCAGGCAATGCCGGCTGCCGATGCCTTGCCCGTCGAGCTGCGCAAGGTAAAGGTGGTCGAACTTCCGGTCGGGGCTACCGAAGACCGGGTCGTCGGCACGCTCGACCTCGAACACGCGCTCAAGGCCGGCGAAAAACGCATCGAACCCGGTCTGCTCTCCGGAGCCCATCGCGGCATTCTCTACGTTGACGAGGTGAACCTGCTCGACGACCATGTGGTCGATGTGCTGCTCGATTCTGCCGCGATGGGCGTGAACACCATCGAACGCGAAGGGGTGTCGTTTTCCCACCCGGCGCGGTTCACCCTCGTCGGCACCATGAATCCGGAGGAAGGGGAGCTTCGTCCGCAGCTTCTCGACCGTTTCGGCCTCTGCGTGCATGTCGGAGGGATTACCGATCCCCGGGACCGGGTGACGGTCATGGAGCGGAGGTTCGCCTTCGAGGAAGATCCTGAACGGTTTTTCGCCGAATGGCAGGAGGCGTCGCAACAGCTTGCCGAAAGAATCGTTCGGGCCCGCGATCTCTGTCCGTCCGTTTCGATAAGCCGCGCCCATCTTCTCGGGATAGCGAAAAGCTGCCTGAATGCAGGCGTTGACGGACACCGGGGAGACATCATCATCATGAAAACGGCGAAAACCATCGCAGCCTGGGACGGACGCGACAGCGTCGGCGCCGGGGACATCGATCGGGCGGTCGCATTCGCCCTTCCGCACCGGGTGCGCCGGCAGCCCCTTCAGGATATGGTGATGGACGTCGCTTCCCTTCCCGGCGTGCGGCAGACGGCACAGTAACCACAAAACAGGATATGAGCGTGATCACCATCGCATACTACAACAACATCCACAGTTCGGCAATCTGGCATCAGCTTGCCTCTGTGGTCCGCCCGGAGGGGATAGAACTGCTTTCGTTCGGTTTCGGCGGCGAAGAGCCGTTTGTCGAACATCTCGACAACGGCGCCATCGACGTGCTGCTGGCAAATGTTCCTCCCGAAGCGCCCGGTCTGCAGGGAGTGCTGCCGAAGATGATGCGGGTTCCGGTAAGGGTCGCCCTGCATCCCGGTCTGCCGGAATCCTTTTCCACCGTTTCGGACGGCGAACAGCAAACGCTGCGGGAGTATTTCGGCGTGCTTTCGAAAGAGAATTTCCATAACGGGTTGCGACGGCTTGCCGGTCTCGGTCACGAGCCCTGCCGCCCGGCCTGTACGACAGGCATCTATCATCCCGACAGCGGGAGCTTTTTCGAGACGGTCGCCGACTATGCCGGCTGGCTCCGCTCGACGGAGAGGTTTTCCGGGAAGGCTCCCGTGGCCGGCATCATCATGCATTACACGCTGCTTGCGGAGGGAAACCATGCCGATGTCGATGCTCTCATCGCCGCACTTTCTGCGGCCGGCGTCATTCCGTTCTGCGTCTTCTGCGACAGCGAGGCCGCCACATTGCAGCGCGATCGCTATCCGTGGCACCGCTTGTTCTCCTCAGGCGAACTGCCCCCCGACATCATCCTGAACTTCCTGCTCGGGCGCCTGATCTCGACGACCGAAGATCGCCGGGTGCTGCAGGATCTCGACGTGCCGGTGATACAGCTTATCCGGAATTTCATGCTTTCGCCCGAGGAGTGGCTCGACGATCCCGTCGGCATCAGCGCCATGACCCTGACCCATTCGCTGGTGCAGCCGGAAATGTTCGGCGCCATCGACCCGGTCATGGTGTCCGGAACGGTTCGCAATCCCGGCGATCCGCCAATGGTGCGCACCTCCGTTCCCGTCGCGGAGCGTATCGGCATGGTCGTGAAGCGGGTGAAGCGCTGGGCCCGTCTGCGCCATGCGCCGAACGGCGAAAAGCGCATCGCACTCATCCTGCACAACAATCCCTGCAAGGGAGTCGAGAGCACCATCGGCATGGCGGCAGGACTCGATACTTTCGAAAGCCTTCTGCTGCTCCTGCGGCGGATGCGGCACGAAGGGTACGACGTCGGGGAACTTCCCGAATCCGGGAAGGACCTGCTCGCCATGATCCATGATCGGAAGGCGCTGCTTGAGTTCCGCTGGACAACGGCTGACGGGATCCTGCGAAAGGGGGGCGTCCTGCACGCCGTGAACCGGGAAGAGTACCAGACCTGGTTCGGCACCCTCGACGAAAAGGTACGCAGCCAGGTGAACGAAGAGTGGGGCGTTTTTCCCGGAGAGGGCATGGCGCTCGAAGTCGAAGGAAAACCGGTCCTGCTCATTACCGGGCTCAGGTTCGGCAAGGTGCTGGTGATGCCGCAGCCGAAACGTGGCTGCTATGGTGCACGCTGTGACGGGGAGGTGTGCCGTATCCTGCACGATCCCGGCATATCGCCTCCGCACCACTGGCTGGCGACCTATTTCTGGATACAGCAGGAGTGCGACGCCGTCGTCCATTTCGGGACGAGCGGCGCGCTCGAATATCTTCCCGGCAAGCGGGCGGTGCTCTCCCGAAACTGCTTCAGCGACATTTCCCTCGGCGACCTGCCGAACATCTATCCCTATATCATGGACACGCCCGGAGAGGGGATGATGGCCAAACGTCGCGGTCGCGCGGTCATCGTCGATCATCTCACCCCGGCTTGCCGTCCGGCAGTTCTGAACACGGAACTGCAGCGTTACGACGAACTGCTGGGCGAATACCGGCGAGCGGTCGATGGCAGGGAGACGGCGCGACAGGAAGCCCTGCAGGAGGAGCTGCTCGATCTCGGAGTCGGATTGCGCTTTCTGCCGGAAGGCGCAACGATCGCCCAGCTGCATGCGGAGGTCGAAACCCTCTCCCGACGGATGTCGCTGCTGAAGCTTTCGATGGTTCCGGAGGGGATGCATCTCTTCGGTCAGCCGCCGTCGCTTCGGGCGGTGTCGTCCATGCTGCTCTGCGCACTGCCGCGTCTCGGCGAGGGTTTCCCTTCGGCAGCCGAACTTGCCGCGCTGCATCCGGCATCCGGGGGAGACGAATTTACGAAGGCCTCCGGAATTCTTGCGGCCGTTATCGACCCGGACTCGGCTGAAGCCGCGCTGAGAACGGCTGCCGGGCGGATTCCGCAACGGCTCGCGAACTGGTGCATCGAGACCGCCGCCGGAATAGGGCGCGCCGGCGACGAAGTGCGCAACGTGATCAGGGCTCTTTCCGGAAGCTACATCGAAGCGGGTCTCGGAGACGCTCCGTCGTCGGGAAAGCCTGACGTGCTCCCTTCCGGCAGGAATTTCTACGCTGCCGACATCATGACCATGCCCACCGAAGCGGCCTGGAAGATCGGATCCGCGATGGCTGACATGCTGCTTGACAAATTCTATCGCGAAGAGGGCCGCTTTCCCGAAAGCATCGGCATGAGCCTCTGGAGCTCCGACGCCTTCAAGTCCGACGGCGAGCTGCTCTCCCAGATCTTCGCCCTCATGGGGGTCAGGCCGGTGCGGCAGGCGAGCGGCAGGGTAGGCGCGATCGCCCTCACGCCTCTCGACGAGCTGGCGATCACCATCGACGGTGTCGCCATGCCGAGGCCGAGGATCGATGTCACCATCGAGACCAGCAGCATCGTTCGCGATATGGTTCCCCATTTTCTTGCGCTCATCGACAGGGCGGTCGCCGCCGTCAGCGCCCTCGAGGAGGAACCGGCGGAATCCAATTTCGTCAGGAAGCACACCCTCGAGCAGCTTGCCGCGCTGCAGGAGTCCCACGCCGGGAAGATGGAGGATTCGCTCATGCAGCGCCTGTCGCTCTACCGGGTGTTTTCCTCGCCGCCCGGCGCCTATGCCAACGGGGTGGCCCTCGCTCTCGACGCGTCGGCATGGAATGACCG
Source organism: Pelodictyon luteolum (assembly GCA_020721225.1). Lineage (GTDB taxonomy): Bacteria > Bacteroidota > Chlorobiia > Chlorobiales > Chlorobiaceae > Chlorobium > Chlorobium luteolum_C. The sequence goes on from DYNE01000013.1 coordinate 32,724, forward strand.
GCGCGACCTTGCCGAGACCTACATCAACCACTCCGGCTACGCCTATGGCGGCGGGCAGCTCGACCAGGGGGTCAAGGCGTACGACCTGTTCAGCCGCCAGCTTGCAAGGGTCGAAATCTCGTGCATAAAGCAGACCTCCGGGGAGTACGATGCGCTCGACTGCGGCTGCTATGCCGCAAGCGCCGGGGGAATGGCGGCGGCCGCAAAGGTGCTGTCGGGAAAAGCCGTGAAAACCTGGTGGGCCGATACGACCCGCCCCGGCAATCCCGATATCCGCGATTTCAGGGATGAGGCCGAGCGTTCGGTTCGCGCAAAGCTCTGCAACGAGGCATGGATAGCATCCATGAAAGAGCACGGTTTCCAGGGAGCCCAGGGGTTCGCTTCGCGTATCAACAACCTCTTCAAATGGAGCGCCACGACGGGCGAGGTGGAGACCTGGGTGTTCGAGCAGGTGGTGGAGACCTTCGTGCAGAACGAGGAGAACCGTGAATGGATCCGCCGGCAGAACCCCTGGGCGCTCGAAGAGATCACCCGCCGCCTGCTCGAAGCCGAAGCGAGGGGACTCTGGGATGCCAGGCCGGACCTGCTCGAGGCGGTGCGCCAGGCGGCCCTCTCCATCGAGGGAGATCTCGAAGAGCGGATCGGCGATGTCGAAGGAGCGTTTCAGGGCGGCCGGATCGACATTTTCACCGGCGATGAGGTCGAGCGGTGGAAACGTGAGTGGAGGATAATGGATAATGGATAATGGATAATGGATAATGGATAATGGATAATGGATAATGGGGAATGGGTAATGGGGAATGGATAATGGGTAATGGATAATGGGTAATGGATAATGGATAAAGGATAAAGGATAAAGGATAATGGATAATGGATAATGGGGAATGGGTAATGGGGAATGGATGAGGGAGAGGATAGGCAGTGCCATTGCATGCCAGGGACTGATTCTTAAAGTTTTTCATAAGTCCCATAAGTCCTGTATGTCCCACTCAGAATACAGAACACAGAACTCAGAACTCAGAACTGAATAATTAATAACAGTTACGGTTTCCGGCGCTGCAAGGCGCCGGAATGAAAAGGGAACCCGGTGAAAATCCGGGACAGTGCCCGCTGCTGTAATTCCTCCGTCGGCATCCGCCGGCGGCGCGGTGCTTCCGAAAAGGCCACTGGTCCGCGCCCGCGGACCGGGAAGGCCGGATGCATGGGGAGAGTCAGAAGACCTGCCGTAACGAAGTAATGCTTCGGGAAAAAAGCGAACAGAGATGACAGCAAGAGATGATATTCCCGGCGGGAGGGAGGCGGCATTGCCGTTTCTCCGGTGGCGAAGCGTTCTCCCTTTCGGCTCAAGGCCTGAAGGGTTCCGATGCCGCGCCCGTTGCCTGCACCATGCAGAGAGCGTGTCCGGGCGGAGTCCGGCATGGATGACGCCCTCTTATCGCAGCAGGGCCGGCCCTTTCCTGCATTCGGGGGAAAGGGGCCGACAGACAGCAACAACAACGCATTGGCATTGTGCAACCACAAAACAAAACTCGATGAAATCCTACTCAGTCAAGAAAGTTTTTCGTACGGCGGGACTGTTTGCCGTACTTGTGTCGGTATGGGTGCCGGAAGCCTCGGCCGAAAGCCGGGTCATAACCGGGGTCGTCACCAGCCGCGATGACGGCACTCCTCTGCCCGGAGCAACGATTCGGGTCGAGGGGAGCGGCGCAGGGACGGTTACCGATTCGCGCGGCGAATACACGCTGACCCTTCCTGGTGATGCGGGCCGGGTGACGGTGAGCTCTATCGGTTATGCAACGCGGTATCTCAAACCCGGTCAGGGGAAGCTGCTCAATGTCGCCCTTGCCGAAAGCGCGCATTCGGCAGGCGAGATCGTTGTTTCGTCGACACGTTCCCAGGAACAGCTGAAGAACATACCGCGCAAGATCGAGGTGATCACCAGCAAGGATATCGAGGCGCTCGATCCGGCAAGTGCTTCGGAACTGCTCAAGAAGACTGCCGGTGTTGACGTCATCGAGTATCCCGGCATGCTTTCGGGGGTCTCCATCAGGGGATTCGTTCCGAATGCCGGCTCGTATTACAATGCCGAGTATGTCTCGTATCTGCTTGACGGCAGGCCGCTTGGCACGAGAAACCTCGCAGCCGTCGATATGAACATGATCGAGCGGGTCGAGGTGATCAAAGGGCCTTCATCGGCACTGTACGGATCGCAGGGCATGGGAGGCACCATCAACTTCATTTCGAAAAAGTCCCAGGGACCCATCAGAGGCAAGGTATCGCTCGGCTACGGCAGCTTCGAAACCTTCGACGGCAGCGGCGCGATCGGCGGTTCGATCAGCGACCGTTTCGATTTCGACCTCGGTTTCCGGTATTTCAGCCAGAACGAGGATTACAAGGTCGGCAATAACACGCTCATCTCGGATCCCTCTCCGGAGATGGTCGAGGAAGGGATCGGCGCCATGCGGAATTCCACCTATTCCAGCAATTCCGGTTCGCTCCGCATCGGCTACCGTCTCAGCGACAGTTTCAGGCTCGACCTGCGCGGCGCGTTTTTCAACGCTCCGTCGGTTCATACGCCCGGTTCCATCTGGGGTTATTATGAAGACGGATTGAAGGATGTCTTCCGCAAAACCGCGGATATTTCCCTTACCGGTACGGCGGGACGACACCATGTCAAATTCATGCCCTACTGGTCTGAAGACGAGAGCCGAAACCTGAAGAGCGCCTCGGGCAAGACGTACGCCTATTTCGAAGGCCGAAACGAGGAGTACGGTTTTCAGCTGCAGGATGCCGTAACCATCGGCAGGCATCGCGTGACGGCCGGCGTCGATTACCATACATCGACCTACAAAACCCAAAGGCACAGCGCTCCAGGGGTTTCCGCCGCTCCCTACAGTCCGGACGGCAGGACCAGCAGCCTCGGCCTCTTTGCCGAAGCCGGGCTCTCGTTCCTCGACGGGCGGCTTGTCGTCACTCCGGGAATGCGTTACGACATGAGCACCTTTGCCATGCTTGATACGCCGCTGATCGCGGACGTGGATACGGAAGAGACGCATGACGGGTTTTTCAGCCCATCGCTGGCTTTCCAGTACTCATTACTGCCTGCCCTGAAGACCCATGCGAGCATCGGCCGGGCGTTTGTGTCGCCCTCCGCGTTGCAGAAGGCCGGGGAGTATATCGATACCTATGGCTGGACGGTGCGGGGCAACCCGGACCTAGAGCCGGAAACGAGCGTGACCTGGGATGCCGGTCTGACCTGGAGCGACGAGAAACGGGGATTGCGGGCCGATGTCACCTACTACGATACCGAATGGGAGGATTTCATCACAACGGAAAGCACCAGCGACGGCAGCAAGATCAAAACCTATGTCAATGCGGCAAGCGCCAGGCTGCGGGGCATGGAGTTCGAACTCTCCTGCGATTTCGGAGCGATGGCCGATTACCGTTATTCCTTGCGCTGCTATGCCAGTTACACCCGTCAATTCGAAGCCGAGGTAACAAAGTACGGCGTCGGGAGCCCGATGAAATATGTTCGCGCCGGGCTCGGCTCGTTCGGTATCGAGTACAACGACTTCCATCTTCTCAATGCCCGTCTCAGCGCCCGTTACCTGGGCTCCCGTTACGAGGACAACTATTTTACGTCGATACGTCCGACGCTGAAGAATTCCGTTCTTGAGCATGAACCGGCTCTTGTGTTCGATGCGACGGTCGGTGTTTCCATCGACGGGAAGAACAGCGTCGCCCTGACGGTGAAGAACCTTCTGGATGAAAACTACACCGAAAAGGATGGTTACAACATGCCGGGCAGGTCGTTCGGCGTGAAATATACGGTAACGTTCTGAGGTATGGAAAAGCAGATGAGATTCGTTTCATTCCGGATCATGCGGGCAGTACTGGTGACGGTACTGCCCCTGCTGCTGCTGGCGGGGTGCCGGCAGGAGCGGGAACGGCCGGTCAGAAGGGGTGCGAAGAGGGTCGTGGAGCAGGAAATCCCCCTGCGTTACGCCCGCTGTTTTACCATGAAAAAGGTTGGTTCCTGTACCCTCATCGAGATCAGGAAGCCGAAAGGGGCCAGGCTCGGGGTGTTCTATCGCTATCTGCTCGTTCCCGGAGGAGAAACCGCGCCTTCCGGGTATCCTGATGCCCTGGTTGTGGCTACTCCTGTCAGGAAAGTAACCTGCGGTCTTGGCCTGCAGGTAGCCATGATCGGGCAGCTCGACCGGATCGAAAGCATAGCGGGGGTGGGCATGGGGAAGTGGACAGGAAACCCTGGGATCCGCCGGAAGATGGCTGCCGGAGAGGTGCTCGAGACGGGCATGTCCGCCGATATGAACATGGAGGCCATGGTGAGCATCGACCCTGATATCGCCTTCGTCTACTCGTCGGGAAGCGATACCGACATCCATGACAAACTGCTTTCGATGGGCATCAGGCCTGGGCTGGTGTGCATGCATCTCGAGGAGCATCCTCTCGGCGTTCTGGAGTGGATACGGTTTTTCGGTGCGTTTTATGGGAGGGAGAAGGAGGCGGAGGCCTGTTTCAGGAGCGCAGCGGAACGTTATGAAAAACTCGAAGCATCGGTGAAGGATTCTTTCAGCGTGCGCCCGACGGTTATTGTCGGCCACGCCACCAGAGGCATCTGGACCACGCACGGTTCGAGCGCATGGTTCATCAGATTCCTGCACGACGCAGGAGCGCGCTACATACTCGAAGAGAGCGGCGAATACGAAGAGAATCCGGTCAGTCTCGAACACGCCCTCAAGGTCGGCATCGAAGCGGAATACCGGGTCAATCCCCGGTACAATGCGAAAACCATTACCGACCTGCTTGGCGATGACAAACGCTATCAGTATTTCTCTTCGGTCAAATCCGGCAAGGTGTTCAACAACGACAACCTCACCTTCGACGACGGACGGACGCTTTTCTGGGAGACGGGCATGATGGAACCGGACGAAGTGCTCAGGGATCTCGTCGCGATCTTTCATCCCGGGCTGGTTCCGGGGCATCGAATGAAATACTATCGCAGGATGATGCGCTGACAGGGGGTATGGCTATTCGTATTGGTTGTGAACCCTAAAGGGAACACAATCCATGCAGGGGAGTCGGGATACTCGTGCCGTACAGGATGTGTTGCATTATGTGGATGCGGTTGCGACTACTGCACTGCGGAAGCCCGCATCGCTCGGGCTTCCGCAGTGCAGTAGTCGACAGGAAAAGCTCTTTTCGAAGGAGGGCGCCTTACATGCTGCCGCTGGACAGATAGCGATGATGCCAGCTTAACGCTTCGTCGAGCAGATGAGGGGTATGTTTTCCGAAAGAGCTGTCAAACGCACGTTTATGGTAGTCATGAAGGGCCGGCCTGAATTTCGGATGGGCGCAGTTTTCAATGATGACTCTTGCTCGCTGATTGGGAGAGAGCCCGCGCAGGTCTGCCAGACCCTGCTCTGTCACGATGATTTGAACATCGTGTTCAGTATGATCGACATGGGACGCCATGGGGACAATACATGATATCTGGCCGTTTTTTGCCTGGGAGGGTGTCATGAATATTGATATGTAGGCATTGCGTGCGAAATCGCCTGATCCGCCGATGCCGTTCATGATGGAACTGCCCATGACATGTGTCGAATTGACATTTCCGAAAATATCCGCTTCAATCATTCCGTTCATGGCAATCACCCCAAGGCGACGGATGACTTCCGGGTGATTGCTGATTTCCTGGGGGCGAAGAACTATCTTGTCCCGGTATTCATCAAGGTGGGCATAAAATTTTTCAAGCGCGGTTTTGCTCACCGAGAATGCCGTCGCTGAAGCAGAGACCAACTTTCCGGAATGGATCATATCGAGCATGCCGTCCTGCAGCACTTCGGTATAGGCCGTCAGGTTATCGAATGGCCCATGATTCAGTCCCGCCATGACGGCATTGGCGATATTGCCGACACCCGATTGCAGCGGTAAAAGGTTTTTGGGAAGACGTCCTTTTTTCACTTCATGTTCGAAGAACTCGAGGATATGGCCGGCAATCAAGCGGGAGTTTTCATCGGGTTCCGCAAAATCCGAATTCCTGTCCGGGCTGTGCGTTTCGACAACGGCTATGATTTTGTCAGGATCGCAGTGCAAATATGGGTCGCCGATCCGGTCATGGGGCCTGAGCAGCGGTATTGGCTGACGATGCGGAGGAATATTGGTTCCGTAATAAATATCGTGCATTCCTTCCAGACGCAGATCCTGGAAGGAGTTTACTTCAAGGATGACTTTGTCCGACTGTTCAAGCCAAGTTTTATTGTTACCGATCGACGTTGAAGGAATCAGGCGTCCGTCTTCGAGAATGCCGGTGACTTCGATGACGGCGATATCGAGTTTCCCGAGAAATCCGAACCAGACGAACTGGGCTACATGGGAAAGGTGAATATCGAGATATTCCATTTCGCCGGCGTTGATGCGTTTGCGGCAGGTAGGATCGGACTGGTACGGAAGGCGCAGTTCCACGCCGTCAGCCCTGGCCAGGGCTCCATCCAGTTCAGGAGCCGTGGATGCGCCGGTCCATACACCGATCCTGAATTTCTGTCCATTCCCGTTTGCCTTTTCGATCCGTTCCGCGAGCGCAACCGGTATCGCCTTTGGATAACCGGAGCCGGTAAAGCCGCTCATGCCGACATTGGCTCCTGAAAAAACAAGTGATGCGGCCTGATCGGCCGACATGATTCTGTCTTGCAATCGCTTGCAGAGAATGCGGGATTCGTTGTTCATATCGGGAGTGATTTCATTCAGGATTGACGGACTACAAAGCGTTTTTTTTACTTTTGCGGAACCAGCAACGTTCTTTAAAATAACTGATCAGGATCAGTTCCGAATGAAATTATTTATACTCTCCGCAATCCGATTGCAAGCCGTTCCGCGAACGTGATCGGGAATGCAAGAGACAGAGGGATACCATACATCAATGGTTGTCTTCCCGTAACGGAACAGATGTTGTTCGTGAACCCCTGAAGGAACGCGGGAGTTACAGTACCGGATACAGCGGGGGAGTGTTGCGTCGTGTGATGGTTCGGGAAAGAGCACGGACTGTTATCCCGCACTATCTCCGGCATGTTGTCGATGGAAATTGATGATCGGGGTTTTTGGAAATCCTTAACGACTCATAAGCATTACAATGTTATACAAGGTTCTCATCCTGCTTTTCGTCGCGTGTTTCAGTTTCAGCGCGTACGGTCACGATAAAGCGGCTTTTGTCCTCTATGATAAAGCCGGTAAACCGGTGAGTTATCATAGGCTGCTCAACAAAGCGAAGAAAAGCGACGTCGTATTGTTCGGTGAATTGCACAACAGTCCCATTGCACATTGGCTCCAGCTAGAGCTGAGCAAGTACCTGCACAAGACGAAGAAGCTGATTATGGGTGCTGAAATGTTCGAAGCCGACACCCGGAAGGCGCTCGACGATTATCTGGCCGGTACGATCGATGCAGCCAAGCTCGATTCCCTGGTCCGACTATGGCCCAACCATAAAACGGACTACGCTCCTCTGGTGGATTTCGCCAGGGATCGGCGGATACGGTTTATCGGAACGAATATCCCGAAAAGATTTGCTCGCCTGGTCCATAAAAGCGGAGGCTTTGCCGCTCTGGACTCGCTCGGCAGCGAAGAAAAAGGGTGGATCGTGCCGTTGCCTTTTCATTTCGATCCTGAATTGCCGCAGTACCGGAAAATTCTGACGATGGAGGACGGACATGGCACTCCCGGGATGGTCAGGGCCCAGGCCATCAAAGACGCCACAATGGCGCATTTCATTCTGCTGAACCATAAACCCGGCCATACCTTTCTGCACTTCAACGGAGTCTACCATTCGGATTTTCATGAGGGAATCCTATTCTATTTACGTCGAGAGAATGGTTCGCTGCGATACATGACCATCACCACGGTGGAACAGGATGATATCCGGCATCTGGAAGAGAAGCACAGGGATCGAGCCGATTTCATAATATGCGTGGATAGCGATATGACGAAAACCTACTGAACGATCGCATAGCCGCCGTTCTCCCGTTTTCACACCGGGCAGTTCCTGCCGCTATTGACTCTGCTTCTGATTTCCCGACTGTTTTGCAAGATATTCCGTAAAATTATTGAGAATAGTACTCGTCATGTTCAGATGATTGACGCCCAGGCTCGAAACGCTCTCGATATAGGTGCGAATTGCTGCCACTGTATCGACAGGCTCCATCTTTTCGTTTTTTTCCTGGCCGGGAATATTCTTTTCCAGTGATGCCTGTTTCGGCACTGACGCCGGATTCACGGCAGGTGCCGGTTTTGTTCCGGATTTTTCCGGAGTTGCCGGGACAGAAGCGGGAGGAGCTTTTTCAGGCTCCTGTTTTGATGCTGCCACGGTCTGTTGTTTTGACCCGGTATCTGCCGACGGGGTCTCTACCGGTTTGTTTTTTCTGAACAATGAAAACAAGCCGCCCTGTTTCTTTTCATCTGCCATAGTTACTCCTCGTATAAGGTTTTTTATTGATCATTTTATTTAATTAAGATTAAATAAAATCAACATCCAATAAAAACTTTTTATTCCGCTATGTTTCTCTGCTTTCCTGTTCCGTTCCACATTTTTTTCGTTTTCGGGAGAAGATGATCGTGGACTTGAGTGAAGAAAAGACGGGGAGAGGCGAATAGGGAAGATGGTGGGGCGTTGGCAGTGGTTTCGTATATTAAAGCACAGAAATCCTCCAGGATCTTGCAACAGGGAAGAGGCGAATAAATTGCTGGTCTGGCATGGTGTATGCCCGGTTACCATACATAGCATATCGGGTAATTCCGGCCAGACAGGGTTCTGTTGCCCAGGCAGTACAAGCACATTGCGTTATGAGCAGCATGCAGATTGTATCCGTTACTGATGGCAACATGGTTAATGTCAATGCTGCATTGGTTTTATATCATAATTTATTTGATGTGTGCGCGCCTGATGCCGATGTATTTTTGCTTACGTACCGGAATCAGTTGCCTGAATCGTATATCGAGTATTATCGGCATCTCGGCGTCGAGGTCATTTTTTACGATATGCCCGCACATATCATGCGCGATGATCCCTATCGGATAAAATATCTGTTACACTATTTTGTCGATGGCTTGTCGTCTGACGAATCGGTTGTGTTCTATCTCGATCCTGATCATATCATACAGAAAGAGCTGGTTTTCTGCGGGACCGAACCGGAAAACGGAAGTGTTTTTGTCAGTTCAGAGATCAAATCCTATGAGCGCGGCAATGCAGGTGACAGGCGCAGCAATAGGCATTTGAACACCTCCATGATGCTGGCAGCAAGAGGCGTGTTGCGGAGCGTTTTCACGGATTGGCTGCGGGAATATGAGCTTCTTCGCGATGATGTCGGGGTTCGATATCGTGAAGAGATAGCAATGGTTATTGCGGCCGAGAAACATCGCGTGCCCGTTCAGCCGTGCGATACGGGGTTTCAGTGCACGATCGATGCTTATCGGCGTGACAGCGTGTTATGCCATTACGGAGGGCAGTCGCAGGCGGTCGGGGAAATAAAAAGCATGTTGAACGGATCCGATTACAAGCGGATGACAGAGGCTTTCAGAACGTGCGGGTTTTATGGAAACGAGGGCGGCAGAGGGGTTGTAGTCGCCTGTATTGAACGTTATTTGCATAAAATATATGCAGACCTCGGGTAAAATCAGGCATATCGGATTGATTCCGGACGGCTCCCGAAGATGGGCGAAGGAGAATGCCATGGATCTGCTGGATGCCTATCATGTGTCCATGCAAAGATTGCTGCGGTTTATCGAGTCTGCTGTGATGCTGGTCGATGAGGTGAGCGTCTATATGCTCAGCAAGGAAAACCTGAAAAGGGAAGCTTTCGAGCTGGATGCCGTGCTTGAGACGGAGGACTATTTTTTGAGAAACCTGATGCCTGAGTTGTGCAGAAAGTATGCCATCAGGGTTGTGCATGCGGGCGAGAAAAGGTATCTGCCGGATTTTTTACGCCAATCGCTCGCCTGGTTATGTGAAGAGACGTGCGGGTTTCAGGATAAAACAGTCAACCTGCTTCTTGGGTATAATCCTCTTGACGAAATTAATGCTGCTTTTGCCAGAACAGGCGGAAAGGTCGAGATAAAGGATTTATTGGTGTCGAGCGAGGTGGACGTGGTTATCAGAACCGGAGGGGGCCGGGTGATATCGAGTAATTTTCTTCCCTTGCAGTGCGCGTATTCGAGTTTTTATATCATTGATGAGTATTTCAATGATTTTACCGATGAGCGGTTCAAGGATATTTATAACGATGCACGTGATCAGGGTGCGAAGATGGGGAAATGATTGCCTAAAATCCTGATGCAAACCGAAAAACACCTTTTTGCCACAACCCCGCTCCTCGGCGCGTTCCTCAGAAAGAGGGCGGTGGAGCGCCTGTTTTCGGGCAACAGCCGTGAGGCCGCCCTTGAGCTGGCGGGCGCGGTAGAGGGGGGGCATCCGGAAGCGGACGCGATATTCCGCCGTCTGCTGCTTCTGCAGCACACCGACGAGCCGGTCATGCACGGCGCGCTGTGGAACTGCTGGAAATCGCGTCGCTTCGAAGAGCTGCTGAAGAGGACGCACGCATCCGAAACGCTGCAGCCGGATCTGCTGCAGGCGATTGAGGCCATGCCGGAAACCGACTGGGGCAACGGTATGGTATTCACGCTCTGGAGTATCGCCGATCGCGACGACATCGCCGAAAAGATCGAAGCGAAAGGCCGCCATGCGCCCGCGCTTGAGATGGACGCCCTGTTCGGGCTTGTGCGAGGCAATCCGCAGCGCTATCTCGCTCTTGAAGATCCCGATCACTCCATTTTCGAAAAAGCCTGGCTTGCCGCTACTTCAACCCAGAGGCAGCGGATCAGTACAACAGTCCTGAAGAGTCAGAACCCCCGGCTTGTGGCGGCTTACGACCATGCCGTCAGGGAGGGGCACGACCCGCAACTGGTGATCGAGGCCCTCAAACTCTGCGGCGATCACGACACGCTGCTCGACCGGCTGCACGGTTTGCCCTTAACCAGTGCGCTCGAGGTTGTCGCCTACTGGGAAGAGAATGGCGGAAGGCCGAAAAACCCCTCCGGAAAAGCCGTCGTCGAGGCTGCGGTCGCCCTCTACCGGGAACTGCCGGGGCTTCTTTTGGAATCACGGCCGTCCCGACCGCCCGGCACGAGGGATATCTTCTCGTTCTGGACGGAACGGTATGGGTCCGGCGAGCTGCAGGAGCAGGATCTTTCGAGCCCGGATCCCTTCAGACGGGCCGGAGCGCTCTTTGCCGGAGCGCAGCGGGGATCGGTTCCCCGCAGCAGGCTGCAGGAGATATCCCTCAACGGCACCTGGCCCGAAAAACTCGCGCTGCACTATCTCGTTGCCGTTCCGGAGGGAGGCTCCCGGCAGGAGCACGTCTGCTGGCTCCGGCCGCAGGACAACATCGTGGCCGGTATCCTCGCGACACGCCTGCCCGGTTCGCCGGAAGAGAGCAGTATGCTGATGGACAGGCTGTATACCGGTGCCGGACAGGCCGACCGGTCGGCGGGGCTTCAGGCCAGACTCCTGCAATTGCTCGGGCTCCTGCAGGTTTACTTTCTTCGCGGTCTGATCACCGTTGACAGCAGCGACGACGCTACCGAAAAAACTGCCGTGGAGACGGAAGAACTGAAGGATATGGAGTGGTAACCATGATAACCGTTTGAAGTAATGGCTCTCGCTTTTGATTTCGGGACATGCAACAGCGTGGTCGCACGCTGGAACGAAGCCCTGCATGCCGTGGAAACTCCCGAACTGCCCAATCTCGGAATCAGGTTTCCGCAGCCGGGATCGGAACCCGCTCGGGTCATTCCCTCCGTCATTCATTTTGCTGAAGATAACGGGCTCCTTGCCGGCAGCCAGGTCGGCGCTTCAGGTCTTGTCAACCATCCTGGAACCTTCAGGTGGCTGAAAATGGATATGCTCCGCACCGGCGGAGCCAATCGCGGACGGCGCGTCAACGGCAGGGTTATCTACCCCCGCCATGCGGCGGACGAGCTCGTCGATCGCATCCTGATGTTCGTGCGCGGCTATTTCGGCGACATCGACGAGGAGATCGTGCTGACCGTCCCGGTTGAAGCTTTCGACCACTATATCGACTGGCTTCGCGAAGCGGCCATAAAACGGTTTCCGGGCGGCATCACCTTCATCGACGAGGCAAGCGCCTGCATGCTCGGGTACAGCGACGGGGTGCTCGACGGCGAGCCCTACTGCATCGTGGATTTCGGCGGCGGCACCCTCGACGTTTCGATAGTTCGTACCGATCTGCTGCATGCCGGTCATACGAAATGCCGATTGCTTGGCCGGGCCGGCGAGGAGATCGGCGGCATCATGGTCGACAACTGGCTGCTGGAACACATCCAGGAACGGGAGGGGCTCACGGACGATGATATCGCCTCGATCGGCCCGTCACTGCTCGAAGCGATTGAGGGGGCGAAAATAGCCATCTCCAGCGGCAGCGAAGCGTCATCGTTCACGCGCTATAACGACGTTACCGGCCGGCTCATTGAGGTCACGCTCACTGCCGGTACCCTGAAGGAGGTGCTCGAGAAAAAACGGGAGCCCGGCAGGAACAACCTTTACCAGCACATCATCCGCACGCTCGACCGCGCCCTCGATCAGGCGCGCGACCGGGCCGGTATGCGCAAGGAGGAGCTCAAGGGGGTTTTTCTCGTAGGGGGGAGCAGCCTGCTGCCAGGCATCGAGGAGAAAATCCGGGAGTTTTTCCCCCTCTGCGACGTCCATGCAGGCAATCCCTTCGAAGCCATCGCCCGTGGCGCATGCCGCTTCTCCGGCGGGATGTTCGACCAGACGCTGACCCACGATTACTGCCTGCGCAGCTGGAACCGGGAACTTCGGGATTTCGAACTGGTTCCCGTCGTTGCGCGCGGCACTCCCTACCCGACAGGCAAACCGGTGTGCAGCAAGTATATCAAGGCCGCCTCGGACAACCAGGATACGCTCGGGCTGGTCATTTATGAGCGCTCTTCGATGATCCGTCCGCTGATAACCTACGTCAACGGGGCCGACGGCTTGCGTCCGGTACGGGAAGGGGAGCGCCAGGAGAGCCGCCATAAGCCGCTCAATCCCGAAGACAGCGAGTTCATCCATGCCGTGCCGCCCTGCCGTTCGGGAGAGCGGCGCTTTATAGCCGGATTCGGGGTGGACGCCAACCGCCGCCTCACGCTCTGGCTGCGGGATACGGAGGAGAACAACCGTTCCTGCATCCTGCTGCGCGACGGCTCGCGACTTCCGTTGCCGGTGGCGGATCTGCCGGTGGTAAAACTGTGAGGGGCATCTGTAAAATGTATTGCGCGATGCGATTGCTGCGTTGTTCCGACTTGCATTCGAACCGCTCATCACAATTTTATCGGGATGCCCGGATGTTATAACCGATTAAAAAAGAATGAAACATGGCCTGGCTCGACGAACTCAAACTGAACGCTGACGCGCGGGTAGCCGTCATACACCTCGCAACCATCGACGAAGAGGATGCCATGCGCGCGCTTGCCGGCTGGTCGCAATCGGGCGAGTGGCCGAAAGGTATGGGGCTCATCACCTGGGATATCGGCGACCAGTTCCGGCAAATTCGGGAACCTGAGGCGACCTTCAGCAAACTGGCCGCCACTCCGGAAACCGTGCTCGATATCATCGACGACTACAAGGGCTCCGCAACATTCGTACTCAAGGACTTCCACCATTTCCTGGAGCACAGCCGCAAGGTTTCGCGCATGCTGCGGAACCTCGCGTCGCGTCTTCCGTTCCGCACCGAAACGGTGAACATCATCATCACCACTCCCCGGTTTGCGCTTCCGGCCGAACTCGCTCACGACATTCCAACCATCGATGTCGGCAAGCCCGACGGCAAGCAGATGCTGGAGCTGCTCGAACGGGAGACCCGCTCGACGCGATCGCTCGACAACGCCACGCACGGCTTGCGCGAACGCCTTGTCGAAAGCGCACTTGGCCTTTCCATTGTCGAAGCGGGAAGGGCATTCCGCAAAGCCATCGTGGTTGCCGGAGGCAATGGGCTCGACGAACGGAGCGTCCGGCAGGTGCTGAACGAAAAACGGCACATCATCCGTGAAAGCGGCGCTCTGGAACTCTACCCCTGTACCGGGTCCATGAACAACGTCGGGGGACTCGGGGCCCTGAAGGGGTGGCTCGAGGAGCGCCAGGAGGCGTTCAGCCAGGAGGCGCGCGAGTATGGCCTCAGCATGCCCAAAGGGGTGGCGCTCATCGGGATTCCCGGAACCGGAAAAAGCCTCTGCGCAAAGGTGACCGCAGGCCACTGGGGGATGACGCTGCTGAGAATGGATGTCGGCGCAATCTTCAGCGGCCTGCTCGGTTCGAGCGAACAGAACATTCGCGAAGCCATTCGGATAGCCGAGGTGATCGCTCCCTGCGTGCTCTGGGTTGACGAAATCGAAAAAGCCTTTGCCGGCTCCATGGGCGACAGCGGCACGGCAAGCCGGGTGTTCGCCACCTTTCTTACCTGGATGCAGGAAAAAACCGCTCCGGTATTCGTTTTCGCCACGGCCAACAACGTCCGGCGGCTCCCCCCCGAACTCCTGCGCAAAGGCCGGTTCGACGAGGTCTTTTTCCTCGATCTTCCCACCCACGCCGAGCGGATAACAATACTCGAAGTTCATCTCAGGGAGCGCGGCTACAGTATGCTCTCGCAGCGCTTCAACCTTGCCACCGTCGCATCGGCCACCGAGGGGTTCGTCGGCGCGGAGCTGCAGGCGCTGGTCAACGACGCCATGTTTCCCGCATTCCGCGACAACCGCCGTGAACTGGAAACGGGGGATCTGCTCAACGCAGCCGGAGCGATGGTTCCCCTTTCGGCATCGCATCAGGAGCATATCGAACAACTGAGGCAGATGGTTGTTAGCGGACAGGCGCGCAACGCCTCCGACGACCGGAATGCCTTGGCTTCGTCGCAGAAATAAATAGCACGATGAATACTCCGACACATAACGAAATCCTTACCGAACTGCGAAAACTCGCGCTCCGTCCTTCCGGAAGCGATCTGCCTCCGGTCGTCGTCAACGAGCAGGATGGTTCCCCGATGGTGCTTGTTCCCGCAGGCAGTTTCACCATGGGCGACGGCCTCGACAGGGAAAGCCCGCAGCGCACCGTCTCTCTCGAAGCGTTCTACATTTCGGTCTACGCGGTCACCAATCGCCAGTACCGGGAGTTCGTACAGGCTACGGGCCATCGGCCTCCCAACATCGGAGCAAGGATCGACTCTCTTTCGGTCTGGCACGAAGACGGCTGTCCCGAAGAGTTCGACGATTACCCGGTGGTGCTGATCAACTGGGACGACGCGGATGCCTACGCGCGGTGGGCGGGATGCCGTCTGCCTACGGAAGCCGAGTGGGAAAAGGCCGCACGGGGGCCGGAAGGGCATATCTACCCGTGGGGAGACCGGTGGGACGAAAACAACTGCCGGCACCGGAACAACCGGGGCGCTGACTCGGTCGCCCCGGTGTACGCCTATCCCGAAGGAATCTCCGGTTACGGCACCTGGAACCAGAGCGGCAACGTCATGGAGTGGTGCAGCGTCTGGCACGACGATACCGATTCCGCAAACACCGCGTCAGGTGAAGAATCACTCCGCCAGGAGAGGGGTGGCTGCTGGCGTTACCCCGACAAGTTCGCCTTCCGCTGTTCGCAGCGCTCGTTCGTGGTTTCCAAAGCGGTCAATGATTTCCGTGGATTTCGGCTGGTGTTGCCGGTGCATGCGGGGGCGTGAGGAGAGGAAATAGGGGTGGCGGTGCAGTAGAAACACAGGTTTTTATTGTTCTTGCCGTGCTTTGGTTGTAATCATATGTTTATTTTTTGTAAAATCAGTTATTTACGCATGATGCGGTAGGGTGAGATTCAATCGGTGCCCATTAAAAACCTCGAAGAGCCTTGGGTTTGTAATCAACGCTACAAGGAGAGTGGCCTATAAATAAGACGCTACTTTGTTGGGGCATAAGAGCAGTAAGACGACAGAAATCTATACCCGCGTTTGCGAACAGAGTTTACTGAAAATTTCCGGCCTCTTTGACAATTTGTGAAAAATATTGTACACCTCAAAGGTGTATCAAGCATGCCAGAATAGTTGGCTTTATGCGCCTTTTGGTGGTGTATGGTGCATATATAAAGGAGTTATGGGCAAGGCTAAGACAACAATAACAAACTATAAATAGAAAAATAAAGCATGGAAAATAAAGACATTATAATGACAATTGCAGTAA
>DYNE01000096.1 GCA_020721225.1 Pelodictyon luteolum
TCACCTATCCAACATCAAAATATAGCTTTAGCTGATTTTAGCTCTGGAACTTCCGCTGTAACCCGGAACCTTCACCGGGAGAACATGGTTGTTCCATACAAAGCTTGTATATTTCAGGCAAACGGACAATGCCAAAACAACCATCCATGAGCACCATCACCGTCAACATCTCCTTTCAGGATTCGTTGTTGAAGGAAATCGACAAAACCGCCAAAAAGGAGCACCGCAGCCGTTCCGAGCTTCTGCGTGAAGCCGCACGGCTCTACATTCAACGCCAGCGGCAATGGGAAGAGCTGTTCATGCTTGGTGACCGGATGACGGAAGAAAAACAACTGAACCTGAAGGATGTCGAGGAAGAGATCCTGGCTGCTCGCAGGAACAGGCCTGAAAGCCGATGAGGATCGTCTGCGACACGAATGTACTTGTCCCGGGCATACTGTTCGGGGGAAAACCAAGGGATTTGTTGCGTCACTGCTCTTCCGGTAAAATCACCAACTTCACATCGCCGCCACTGCTCAGGGAAATCGAAGATGTTCTGCAACGCCCGAAATTCGGCTTGAGTGAAGAACAGGTTCACGGAATCATCCGGTTGTTCAGGGAGACTTTTTCGGTCGTAAAACCTGAAATCCACATAGCGGTGATTACCGCCGATCCGGACGATAACCGTGTCCTCGAAGCCGCTGGTGCAGCCGGGGCTGACGCCATTATCTCCGGCGACTCACATCTTCTCGATCTTGCCGAATGGAACGGCATTCCGATCATCACCCCCGACATGTTCCTGAAGAAATTCCTGTCAGCCTGACACAACCCCCCGTTTCCGGCAAAATACCGTGCTGCAAGCCCGAAGCTGAACGCGAAACAGATCCCTCTCCGCCTGGGCCTCTGTTTTCAGGCTTTTTTGCAGAAACATCATCGCCCAGATAACCTTGTGCATGAGGTTCAACACACCTCAGTTCGAATACGTAATCAAAGTAAACACCGTCCCCGAGCCCCGGACGTCCCTAGCCGACGACATCAAACCCCCGTTTGTAAAGGCAAAAAGAAAAAAGTTATATTTTAACGAGTAGCAGAACGTTGAACACGTGGACTGATACCATCATGCCAACCATTTCAATGTTTTTTGGAATAATCATTTACATGTATTATTTCGATAACAGGGAACATGCAAAACCGCATATTCATGCCATTTATGCTGAATATGAAGCAATTATCTCAAGGGTACCTCGAAAAAGTTGTTCCGCACCCGGATTGCTGCGTTGATCGGTGCTCGAAATCCTCATGTACTCTGTGTACACTCCGGTTTCTCCGCTCCGTCCGCCTTGCACTCTGGGCGCTCACGACACTTTTTCGAGATACCCACAATACCGGAGGGCAATGTATTGTCTGGCGAAATTCCGGGCAATAAACTCAAACTGATAACCGCCTGGATTGAAATTCATCAGGAAGAATTGATGGCTGACTGGAAACTTGCCGTTGAAGGTCAGCAGCCATTTAAAATCGAACCACTGAGGTAAACCATGCTGAAGGTTAAAAATGTCATTGCAAATGATGACTATACATTATTCGTTGAATTGTCCGATGGACGATCCGGAATTTTCGACGTAAAGCCCTATCTGGAAAAAGGGGTATTCACACAATTACAGGATCTGTCATACTTCAAGCAGGTGAAGCCTTTTTTCTGCGGTATCGTCTGGCCGAACGAGCAGGATTTGAGCGCTGATACCCTGGCTCATGGATTGAAACAGGTTAAAGCCGCATAGGCCTCCCACTGCTCACCGCCTTCAACCTGTTCTGTACAGGTATTTCATCCATGTTGCATGAATCTTGAGAAGCCGCTATATTGCATTGCATATGCAACGCAAAACCGGACAAACACCATGAAAAGCGCTACACTCCCGTCGCTCCGCGTCGAGCCGGAACTTCGCAAAGCCGTCGAAGCGGTGCTTCAGGAGGGCGAAACCCTCTCAACCTTCATCGAATCTTCGCTGCGAGCCAACATTGAACGGCGGTTGAACCAAAAAGAGTTCATAGACCGGGGTCTGGCTTCGCGGGATCGTGCACGACAATCGAACTCGTATATCGATGCGGAAAGCGTGATCGGGGAACTCAGGGGCATGCACGAAAAAGCCGGAAAGCGATCGGCATGACATTCAGGGTACGGTTCACTCCCGAAGCCAGAGAGGATATCGTCCACCTTTATGCGTTCCTGCCTGAAAACGATCTGAAGGCTGCAGAGAATGCGCTCGAAGCCATTGAAAGAGGCATGGCATTTCTTCGGGAGTTCCCCTTCAGCTGCAGAAAAGCCGATCCCCATACGCCATTCCTCCGCGAACTGCTGATCCCCTTCGGCAACTCGGGTTATGTAGCGCTTTTCGAGATCGAGAACAGCCACACCATCACCATTCTTGCCGTCCGCCACCAGCGCGAAGACGATTACCTGTAGCGATGCCTGCTCGCCCGGCTTTACCTGCAGCATTGCATTCCCAAGCGCTCAATATATTAGGGATAAATGTTTTACGGGACTATTTTCACGTTCGTATGGACGTCCTCAAGTCCCCCTCACACGTTGCTACCGGTCGATTCACCCTGGATTACCGGCAAATCCTAACCAAAGCGCAAGCGCCCTGTTGACTTCCATCATGGTTGCTTCGTCAAGAATACCGATGGCTTTGCCGATTTTTTCTGCCGGAACGGTCTGTATTTTATCGACCATGATCTGGGAACGCTTACGCAATCCATTACCGGATTCAGGCTCGACATCGACTCTGAATAACGGCGTCTGACGCAACTCACTGGTAATCGGTAAAACGGTTACCGACGGATGTCCTGAAAAATAATCGGATTGTACAATCAAAGTAGGGCGATGTTTGCCGTAATCGCCCTGCAAGGCTATGGTTACTACCGATCCTCGTTTCATGCTTCCCAACCTTCCCGATCTGCTGCCCGCTCAAGGAATTCAAGCACCCCCTTTTCATGAGCATCCGACTTGAGCAACGCCGATTGACGGCGACATTCCAGTTCGAATCCCGGGCGCCGCGTATCCGCCACCCATATCTGTACAGGCCTCAACCCGCGCTCCCGAAGCTTGTCTCTGTACCGCTTTACTCTTTCAGTAACAACCTTCATGCATGATCTCCATTTTCTCTACTTCGTTACATGTAACGTAACGAACCCGAGTCAAAGTTTCAGGTCATACTCTGGAATCTCCATTCCTCCCCGTCGGGACGGCACACTGATCCGCAGGTTCAATACGAGATTTTGTGGCAAAAAAGTCGCGAAGCCGTTCTGACTCGGCACTCCAATAAATGTTTGTAACTTTCATAAAATGAAAGTATCTCGCATTAATGGAAATACTGACCGAACATATCACCAACGCCGGGCTGGGCGAGCGTGTTGTCACAGAAGCCCAGTTATCCCGTCTGCTCGATGGCACGCCGCAACGCCGTTACAACCTGGTTAACCGCGCTCTGCATCGAGGAGAACTGCTGCGCCTGAAACGCGGCCGTTACCTGCTCTCTTCGTCTGTAAAGCAGGGCAAAATGCATCCCTTTGTGCTGGCCAAGGCACTGCTCCGGGATCGTATATCTCAACGGAAACAGCTCTCGGTTTTCATGGGTGGATTCCCGAATCGACACCAATCACCATGTCTGTTACGCCGCATTGACGACGCCAGACTCTCGACATTCCGAAATTCGGTCAATTCCGGTATTACCCGTTAGCGCTGAACACAGGATGGTTTCTCGAAGGCGTCGATCGGGATACGCTTGCAGGACAGAGCTGCATGATGGCACAGCCGTTACGAGCTTTACTCGACATTATCTGCCTGCGCAAGATTGATTATCCGGGCATCGGGAGCCTGACTGAAGGAATGCGCATCGA
>DYNE01000051.1 GCA_020721225.1 Pelodictyon luteolum
AATAAGTTACAGGATTTTTTAGGGTAAAAATCAAGCCCAACTGTAGAAGATCAGCTTGATTATCCAGTCCCCGTTGTGAATCGAGATGACAGTCGCTACGACTATTTCCTGGCTCTTGAAGAGTTCAGAAAAGACATGCAGGCAAAAGAACTGGAGTATCAGGAGAAAATCGGCACGCTGAAGCGCAGTGCAGACCATGAGTTCGAACAGCATCAAATCCACCTGAACGCCGAAATTGACCTTCAGAAAAAAAATGCAGACGGTTTTTCCGGAATAATCGAAGAGCTGAAGCAGATAATTACAGCTAAAGATGCGGAACTTGCCGGAATCAGCTCGATAATTGAAGAAAAAACCGGAAAACTAAGCAGAATATGTGAACTGATATCTCTGGCGACCATCAGCCCGGAACAGAAAAATACCCTGATCCGGGATTGCAGAAACATGATAGCGACTGGCGCCGCCGAACACCAGATACGGATGGAACTGACCGAAACAGACAGCGCATTCCTTGCCCGACTCCAGGACAAGCATCCCAACCTTTCAGAAAAAGAGCTGCGTATCAGCCTGCTCATCAAGCTGAACTACGATACCAGAGAAATTGCCCGAATGAGCGGACTGACGAAAAGAGGGATGGAAACAACCCGATACCGCCTTCATAAAAAGCTCGGACTGGAAAAACACCACTCCATGAAAAATTATTTCTCATCTCTTACCGAAAATTCCTTCGGCAATGTTCCGTAAGTCGAGGCCTGTTCGATCAGCCGGTCAACACAGGCGCTGCAAACACATGTATCGTAGCGGGATGCGAGATAATCGCTGACCGTGGAAGGGATTATCTTCCGAGCGCACCAGCAGTCCGGCGAAAGACTGCAGGTAAAACCCTTTCCGCATATCGGGCAGACAACCGTTCTGGCGCCAGGCCCGCTCTCCTCTTGATTATGCATTGTAAGATTGAAATGAAAATGATGCTTAAATGGTTACCGTCTGCCGCAATGCCCTCCGCCACCCGTCAAGAAGCTGCCTCCGCTCCTCATGACCCATTTCCGGTCGGTAAAGCCTTTCCGTTCCATTCAGCCCCAGCAGCTCCCCTGACGATTGCCAGATGCCTGCCGTCAGTCCGGCAAGAGAGGCTATGCCAAACGATGTGGACTCTATATTCTGCGGTTTCATAACAGGAATTCCAAGTATATCCGCCTGAAACTGCATCAGAAAATCGTTGTCAACCGCACCGCCGTCAGCCTTCAGCAGTTGCGGAGTTCTGCCTGTATCCGCCTCCATAGCCCTGAAAACATCGTGTGTCTGATAAGCAATGGACTCCAGTGCCGCGCGTACAACATGATTTCTGTTCGATCCTCTGGTCAACCCGACCACTGCGCCTCTTGCCTCCATGTTCCAGTGCGGCGCACCAAGCCCGGCAAAAGCCGGAACGATATACACCCCGCCGTTGGACGGAACCGCTGCGGCCATTGCCGCCGATTCAGCCGCATGACGAAGCAGCTGCATCTCGTCGCGCAGCCACTGTACAACCGCTCCACCGATAAAAACAGACCCTTCAACCGCAAAGCATGAGCATCCGGCGGCATCGAGAGCAAGCGTTGCGATCAAGCCGTTCCGCGAACTGATGCAGGTATCCCCGGTATTCATGACCAGAAAACATCCGGTGCCATAGGTATTTTTTATCATGCCCGGCTCAAAACAGCATTGCCCGAACAGAGCTGCCTGCTGATCTCCCGCAACAGCAGTAACCGGAACCCCACTCAGATTCGGTATGGCCGAAATACAACCGAAATCGCCAGCTGACGTCCTTGCATCAGGAAGTATCGAGGCCGGCACGGAAAACAGTTCGAGCAGTTCGGCGTCCCACCGCTTTTCCCGGATGTTGAACAGCATGGTTCGCGAAGCATTGGTATAATCGGTCGCATGAACCGATCCCGACGTCAGCATCCAGAGCAGCCAGCTATCGACGGTACCGAAAAGCAGCCGTTCAGAATCGAGTGCAGGATAGTGCTCCAGAATCCAGCGGATCTTCGTGGCGCTGAAATATGCGTCTAGCGGCAGGCCCGTTTTCTCCCTGATGCGCTCCCGATCCGCCTCGTACCTCCTGCAGATTTCGCTGGTGCGCCGACACTGCCAGACGATTGCGTTGTGCACCGGCATTCCGGTAACCTTGTCCCAAATGACGGTGGTTTCCCGCTGGTTCGTGATACCGGCGGCAACAACCGGCAGGTCCGATGCCGCGGCAAGTTCCCGCACGGCGGACACGACGCTCAGCCATATCTCCAAGGGGTCATGCTCTACCCACCCCTCTTGCGGGTATATCTGGGTAATGGGACGATATGCCTTGCCATGCGTCTGTCCATAACGATCGTAAAGCACGCAGGTAGTTCCCGTAGTCCCCTGATCGATAGCGAGAATAAGCCCTTTTTGTTTATTCAGTCGTTGATGCATTGCCCCGGCTCCGTTCAATCAGAAGATGCGCCATCCGTGAGATGCTCAAGGTACTTCAGTACGCCCGATGCCCGTTCCTCTACGGCAAATGCCAGATCGAACTGCTGGATACTGGTGAGCTGGTTAGGCACCACAATACAGGAAATCCCCGCTGCATGTGCCGATGCAAGACCCCGACGCGAATCCTCGACGGCAAGACATCGGGAAGCATCGAGACCAAGCCGTTCAAGCGCTTTCAGATATGGTTCGGGATGCGGTTTCGGCCGGGCAATATCATCGTCGGTAATGATAACCTCGAAATAATCGAGCAATCCGTTGTCGCGATGCATTCGCTCCACTTTATCGCGAGGGCTTCCGGTAACAAGGCCAAGCCTGACGTTTCCCGCAAGAGATTCTATAGTCCGACGAACTTCAGGAAGCAGCGGAACCGGTACCTCAAGAGACTTCAGGAATGCCTCATCCCGTCGCTCGATCACGCTATCGGCAATCAGGGGTTCCATCCCGAGTTCACGGGCAATCTCTCTGCTGTGTTTTGCATTTCCAAGGTACTCGACTCCCCAGTACATACGGTCAAGCTCAAAACCGGCTTCGCCAAAAGCCTTTCTTGTCAGCTCAAAAAAAAGAGCCTCACTGTCAACAAGCAGACCGTCATTATCCCACAAAACAGCTTCGATCATATCATCTCTCTAACAATGTTTAGAAGAATTCAACCAAAAATAAAGCATTCCGGAATACGGCACAAAACCGTAACACGGCGTCAGTCTGCTGCCGCACTCACTTTTCTGAAGGATCCTGAATAAAGCGCATACAACCGCCGCAAAACGCCCCAGAACACCGGATCCGCGGAAACAGAAAGCAACTGCCCGACCATGCTTCCCGGATTATTTCTGATCAGCTCGTTCCTGTAGAGCAACCGCATCAGGCTGTCCATGGAGAGTGACCCCGATGCGGCAACCACCTCACCGAGCCTGATAACAGCACCGGTATCCGAAGAGGGCCCAAACCGTCGGCTCAACGAAAGCAGGCGTCGCTCATCCTGCTGCTCGATAATGAAATCAACCGCATTATGCGGCGATCGCTGAATGGAAACCACAATCGGAGCATGCAGCTTTTTATCAGAGGGTCGGCACTGATAGCTTATTTCAGGCTGCGATTCAGCATATCTGATAAAAGCATCGAACACCGTATCGAGAATTTCCTTATCCTGAAGGGCCTTGTTTACCCTCATGAGAAAGCAGAGCTGAAAAAGATCCTTCAGCATGGCAATCAGCACGCCCCCAATGCTGTTTCGTTTCAGAACAGAGCGGTAGTTACAGAACGCCACGTTGCAATAGACCATCATCTCCACCAGCGTCGGAGTGTCCATGCTTCTTGTTGCAACAACCGGACAGAAGTTGTTGTATAGATCCCAATCGAACGAGGTGATATTTCCCTCTTTTTTGTACTCCTCGAAAATCTTCGTGCCGGGATAAGGCGTCATCGACATGAAAAGTGCCTGCCGAAGGCCGAGACTTTTGGCAAACTCCGGATAGACCAGCGTATCTTCGACGCTTTCCGTATAATGGCCGATAATGAAGTACCCCTCTGCTCCGATGCCGTTCTGGCGAACAAGCGTTATTGCCTGCGAAACATCGTCGAGCACATTCTTCTTGTTCATCAGTTCAAGCGTTCGGGTATTGGGGCTTTCAATACCGAGTCCCACCTTGCTCAGCCCGATTTTGCGCAGCTTTCCAAGAATCCGCTCGGCCCGTATCAGATCTTTCGCCCTGGTCTCGGTCATGATCCGGAAATTGGTGAGCCCCCGCTCGATCATCATGTCGCAGATCGCCTCGGCCCGCTTGATATTGGTGAGAAAATTGGCGTCCCATATCTTGATGAGCTTCTTCTTCTTCGGGTCGTGCAGCAGGGCGAACTCCTCAACCACATTTTCAGGGCTTCTGCCGCGCCAGTTCTTGTGCATGGTATCGTTTGCGCAGAACGAACACGACCAGGGGCATCCTCGTGAAGTATAGATGGTATCGATGGAGTAATCCGTACCCTTTTCGCCATACCGCTTCGGACGAAGAGTGCGCAACGGAAAGGCGATGGAGTCGATCTCGCCGATAACAGGCCTCGGACCGGTGTATACGATCCCTCCGCTCTCCCGGTAGGCCAGCCCGCGAACATCTTTTGAGGGGCCTTTCTGCACCAGTTCACGGAAGGTCGCCTCTCCTTCGCCGATGACGACGGCATCCACGCAGGAGTGTCCGAGCACCTCCTCGGGAAGAGCCGTCGGATGAAACCCGCCCATGACCACAAAAACATTATGCTCCTTCGCAATCCCGGCAAGCCGTAACGCATTGTTGAAGCAACCGGTCATCGACGAAATCCCGACAAGATCGACCGGTCGCCGTTTCAGCAGCAACCTGAAGCTGTCGAATAAACCGTCGTTATAGTAGTTTTCCGGAATCACCAGACTTTCCACATCATGCTCGACGGCGGCGGCAAGATAGCAGATGCCGATGCAATCGGAAATATACCGGGGAAATGGGGAAATGACCGCCTGAGGGGCCTCGATAAGGCAGATGTTTTTGAAAAACGACATACCCTGAAGTCCTCGTTGATTGATAAGCTCATGCTGTGAGCGTGAAAAAAACTGGCAGACTGAACAGAAAAACCGGAAAAACTGTACCCTTTATGTTTAAAAGATACAAATGTCAAGGGTGATTCCGACTGCAAAACAAAAGAAAGCCTGCATAGTCAGGGATACACATGGTTTCGGCTTTCGGAAAGAAATCGTACTTTCAATGCAGCAACAATTACATGATTGTTTTCTCATGCAGAAATCAGCTTCACCAAAACCCCTTCGCTACAGCCGACAACGCGAACGGCTCCTCGATGTGCTTCGCGGAACGGCCACGCATCCCACTGCCGGATGGCTCTACGATATGCTGAAACCTGAATTCCCGAACCTCAGCCTCGGCACCGTTTACCGGAACCTTGCCGTGCTGATCGATCAGGGACTCGTGAAAAAAATCGATTCCGGCAGTACCTTCGACAGGTATGAAGCCAAAACCACGCCCCACTACCACCTTATCTGCCGCGAATGCGGAACCATCATCGATTTCGAAAAGCAGCTCTTTCCTGAAATCGATGCCGTCATCAGCGCGGCTGCCGACTTTGCCGTTGAAGGGCACCGCATCGATTTTTTCGGCACATGCAGCGCATGCAGAGCCCGAAACAGGAATAACTCTTGATTGAACCGGATATTTTTTTTATTCTTTAGATAATAATCATTCCGATTATTATTCAGAAAAACACAAAAAATCAGCTATAGAAGTAATGCATAAGGGTGCATCTGTAGCGTGTCGTGAGTGACCAAAGCCAAGTTCCTTATAACAGTGCGAGTGTGAATGTGCGGATGAAGGCCCGGCAGAAAAGGGATAAACTTCAATCCCGGAATCCCGACCTGTCGAGATGAACATTTCGATCCCGATTCATTGGAACAAAGCAGCAATTTGATCTCTTATTAAAGAATAACCATTATTACAATCCCAGCTATTACCTTCACATCACGAAAGGAGAAACTCTCATGAGCGAACAGAGCAAGTGTCCCGTAACGGGCAGAACAGCCGGCCACCCGGTCGCCGGCGGAGGCATGTCGAACCGTGACTGGTGGCCGAACCAGTTGCCTCTCGATATGCTTCATCAGCACTCTTCCCTCGTCAATCCGATGGGAGAAGAGTTCAGGTACAAAAAGGAATTCAAAAAACTCGATCTGGAGGCTGTTAAAAAAGACCTCTCTGCGCTCATGACCGATTCGCAGGAGTGGTGGCCAGCAGACTACGGCCACTACGGCGGGCTGTTTATCCGGATGGCATGGCACAGCGCGGGCACCTATCGAACCAGCGACGGTCGCGGAGGCGGAGGCACAGGCAATCAGCGCTTCGCGCCGCTCAACAGCTGGCCCGACAACGCGAACCTCGACAAGGCGCGACGACTGCTCTGGCCGATCAAGCAGAAGTATGGAAAGATGCTTTCCTGGGCCGATCTCATGATCCTCGCCGGCAACTGCGCGCTGGAGTCGATGGGCTTCAGAACCTTCGGATTCGGCGGAGGACGCGTGGACATCTGGGAGCCGGAAGAGGATATTTACTGGGGCAAGGAGGTCGAGTGGCTCGGCAGCAATCGCTACAGCGGAGAACGCGATCTTGAAAACCCCCTGGCCGCCATGCAGATGGGGCTCATCTACGTCAATCCCGAAGGCCCTGACGGAAACCCGGACCCCGTTGCCGCAGGCAGGGACATTCGCGAAACCTTTGCGCGCATGGCCATGAACGACGAGGAAACCGTAGCGCTCGTCGCCGGAGGACACACCTTCGGCAAATGCCACGGCGTCGGCGATCCGAAACTGATAGGCCCCGAACCCGAAGCCGCCCCCATCGAGGAGCAGGGGCTTGGCTGGAAGAGCGGCTACGGCAGCGGCAAGGGGGACGAGACCATGACCAGCGGGCTCGAAGGAGCATGGACGCCCGACCCGATTCATTGGGACATGGGCTATCTCGGCATGCTTTTCAAATACGAGTGGGAGCTGACCAAAAGCCCGGCAGGCGCCTGGCAGTGGAAGCCGAAAGATGTAGCCGAGGAGGATCTCGCACCGGCTGCCCACGATCCGTCGAAAAGGGTCCCGACCATGATGACCACCGCGGACCTTGCGATGCGTATGGATCCGATTTACGGACCTATTTCACGGCGTTTCTATGAGCATCCCGATCAGTTTGCCGACGCCTTCGCTCGTGCCTGGTTCAAGCTGACGCATCGCGACATGGGCCCCAAATCGCGCTATCTCGGCGCCGAGGTTCCGGCGGAGGATCTGATCTGGCAGGATCCGGTACCGGCAGTCGATCATGAGCTGATCGGCGATGGCGAGATAGCAGAACTCAAAAAGCGGCTTCTTGCTTCCGGTCTCCCGATTCCGGAACTGGTCTCGACAGCCTGGGCGTCGGCATCCACCTTTCGCGGTTCGGACAATCGCGGCGGGGCCAACGGATCTCGCATCCGGCTCGCGCCGCAGAAGGAGTGGGAAGTCAACCAGCCTGAACAGCTGCAACGGGTGCTGGAGAAGCTTGAGGAAATCCGTTATGCCTTCAACAGCGAACAGTCTGGCGGAAAGCGGGTTTCGCTTGCCGACCTGATCGTGCTGGGCGGATGCGCCGCCGTCGAAGAGGCCGCAAGACGTGCCGGCAACGACGTGATCGTACCCTTCGCGCCGGGCCGTACGGATGCCTCGCAGGCAGAAACCGACGTTGAGTCGTTTGCCGTGCTCGAACCGCTCGCAGACGGGTTCCGCAACTACGCCAAACAAAAATACAGCGTGACGCCGGAAGAGATGCTGATTGACCGCTCGCAGTTGCTGACGCTCACCGCGCCGGAAATGACCGTGCTCGTCGGCGGTCTGCGCGTGCTCGGCATCAATTCCCCGCAATCGCCGCATGGCGTTTTCACCAGACGTCCGGAAACGCTCACCAACGACTTCTTTGTAAATCTGCTAGACATGGGCACGGAGTGGAAACCGGTCTCGCATGAGCACGACACGTTCGAAGGCCGTGATCGCAAAACCGGAGACCCCAGATGGAGCGCCACCCGCGTTGACCTCATCTTCGGCTCGAACGCAAGGCTTCGCGCCATCTCGGAAGTGTACGGAAGCGATAACGCACAGGAAAAGTTCGTGCACGACTTCGTAGCCGCATGGAACAAGGTGATGAATCTGGACCGGTTTGATATTGCGTAAAAACGTATGGCGGACGGCCCTGAAAAGGGCCGCCCGCCAAAAACGGTGTCACTTGATCTTCCCGCCACGGTAGAGAAACAGCGAAACCCGGTCGTTCCTGCGGATAGCCGCCTTGACCGACTCCACATTCTTCTCGCACTGCAGCAGTGTTTTCCATGAGAGCAGATGGCGCTCTTCGTGAAAATCGGAATTGCCGATATAGTTGAATTTTTTCAGTCCGACCACATTGAACAGGTCGTCCCTGTTGGCAACCTCCCACGCATCGAACATGGTGGCAAGCCGCTCGTGGTTTTCCCAGAGATGGAATGAAGGATCGTCGCCTGAATGATTCCTGATATAGGGATGGCAGGCCACCGAAATGCCCTGCTGCCTCCTGATACAGGCGATAATATCCTCGACCGGCATGTCGGGCGAGATATACTCCTTGATATCGAGAGCGAGAATATGATAACGACTGGTATTGTTGGTCAGCTCGACACCGGGAATAAGCAGCATGTTGTAACGCTCCCACGCGATCCGCGCCGCATCCCACAACTCCTCCTGATAGGAGCCGAATTCCGAACTGTCCATGACCGACAGCTCCGAAACCGGCCGGCCCGATCTTTTGATGCTTTCGGTGTCGAGCACATGATCGGTTATCGCTATGACATCGAAGCCCGCTTCGCCGTAGAGCGAAACGACCTCGCCCGGCGAATACTCCCCGTCGCTCCAGGTGGTATGGATATGAAAATCACAGTAAAGCCATTGCATAGGGTTCCAGCTACGTTATAAAGCCTGAACATTATGCGCGAAAGGTAGCCAACGAACTGTTGAGAAACGGTGACAGCTCTGCAAATTTTATGCCCATGAAACACCGGAGCGGATGTTATCGACTGATTGAGCGGCTCCCGACGGCTAATGGGCATGCGCTTTTGCAGGCAGCATCGCCCTTGCGACCAGCACGATGAGCGCCACTGCCGACAGCATGGCCAGCGGCCCCCCCTCTTCGTGAGCCGATGCCGCAAGCCAGCCGGTGATGTCGATGCCGAGCGCGCCGTAAAGCGCATTGACCGCGATGCCGGCAAGAAACGACATCGCCACGATCACCGCAACATAGACCACGGTGGCTCGCCGGCCGATAAGCTTAGCGATAACCGTAATGGCCGCTGCGTTGGTTGCCGGACCGGCCAGCAGGAACACCAGCGCAGCGCCGGGTGAAATGCCTTTCAGGGCAAGAGCGGCCGCAATCGGGGTCGAAGCCGTGGCGCAGACATAGAGCGGCACGGATATGGCGAGCATGAGCAGCATGGAGAGATACTCGTTCGAGAGGTAACGGCTCACTATTTCAGGAGAAAGAAACACGGAAATCACCCCGGCAAGCAGAACCCCGAAAAAAAGCCATCCGCCGATATCCTTCAGCAGATCGCCGAACGCGAAGCGCATGCCGTTCATGAATTTCGGGGCCAACCCCTCCGGTTCCGGCTCCTTGTGGCTGCAGCAGCAGCCCGACGTGCAGGCGTTCTGCGGTTCCGCCGCCGGAGCCATCGCTGTTTCCGGGCGCTCGCTCCTGAAATGCCTGTCGGTAAAAGAGACCGCAATGCCGGCCACCACGGCGGTGAAAAACGCCACGACCGGACGGATGACGGTCATGAGCGGATCGAGCAGCGCCCATGATACCGCGACGGAATCCACGCCGGTCTCCGGCGTCGAAATGAGAAAGGAGGTGACCGCGCCGTTTCCCGCTCCCTGTTTTTTCAGCCCCGCCGCCGCAGGCAGCACGCCGCAACTGCATAGGGGAATGGGCACGCCCATAGCCGCCGCCTTGAAAATCGAGGCCGTGCTCCCGCCGCCGAGATGACGGGCCACGAAATCGTCCGGAAGAAACGCCTTAAGCAGACCCGCCACAAAAAAGCCGAGCAGCACAAAGGGCGCCGATTCCAGCAGCACATTCCACGAGGCCAGAAGGACGGCCGTGAAAGCATCTATAATAATAATCATGATCATTACCTTTACCCTTTACATATCATCATATGATGATGTATTCATATATATGAGAAAAAAAAGAGATCTATCGTTTCAGCTCCCTCACATGCTCCGAGCCCATGCGGACAAGACCTGAAATATGCTCGTCGTCAAGGCTGTAGAGCACATTCTTGCCCTGCTTGCGCGATTTCACGATCCTTGCGTCGCGCAGCACCCTGAGCTGGTGCGACACAGCCGACTGGTTCATACCGAGCAGCGCGGTGATGTCGCACACGCAGAGCTCCGAACGGTAGAGCGCATCGAGTATCCGGATTCTCGTATTGTCGCCGAGCACCTTGAACAGCTGCGCAAGCTCCTCTGCGGGAACATTGCCGAGCATCTGCGTGCGCACCGACTCGACAACCTCGGGGTGTATGCACTGCTCCTCGCAGCGATCGTATTCATGCTCCTGCATTCGTGATCCTGTTTATATATGAGCGATCATTCATATGATAACAAATAATAACGAACCTGTCAACTAAAAAAAGAAGCCCGAAGAGTATCCTTTTTCCTCTTGAACGGAGGGCGGTCCCGACCGGTCGGAACCGCCCTCCTTTAGTGAATGGCGATTGCATCAGGAAACCAGATACCCCCATATGGTTACTCTTCTTTTGACCGGAGCCCGGTTATACGCGAACACCTCCACGTAGGGCCCCATCACCGGAATGCGGGCAATGTAAGTGCTGACGTTGTGCGGACTGCCGTGCCAGCTTGCCCTGCCTGAAACCTCGATGAAATTGGTACTCTGCGGGCTGGTCACGTTCTCTTCGAGATTCACGTAACGCCGGGCGGCCAGCTTGCCGTTTTCGTCGAACGCGAAGGTAACGCCGAGATCCACCGGAGGCTCGTCGCTCTTTTCCTGATTGAAGCGTACGAAAATGTTCAGATAACTGTAGCCGATCACTTCAGAGTAAGGCGGGATGCTGATACCCATACCGGGGGCAATTTCCTGATCGGTCATGAACTTCACAATACGGGTACAGGTGGGCTCGCAGGGCTTGAGCACTTTGGTTTCCGGCATCGGAGTCTCCGTTTAGGGTTGGTGTGTAACGTGCAACGAAAAACAGGAACGGCTCCTCGAAAAACCTGTTACGCGACCACATTGCGGCGTTGGTCGGTGCTCGAAATCCTCATCCCGAAAGCTTTCGGGACTCCGGCGTCTGCGCTCCGTCCGTCTTGCCCTGTGGCCGCTCACGACACTTTTTAGAGGTGCCTTGAAGAACCTGAAAATTAACTTCTTCCGGCGGGATTCACAACGAGCGCCCCCCTTTTCCATCGAGCTTGCTGCCGATTTCGAATGATTGATATTCAGATGTGATATCATGCGCAGAAATACTGAAAAAAAACATGCGATTACCTACATTAACAATAACTGGCATGATGGGTTATTGGGATCTGTCCAGACATAGTTATTCCCCGGGAAACAAAGAGCTGAACGCCGATGGCAAACAAGAACGGTAATGGAAAATCCCTCGAATCCTGGATATGGGATGCGGCATGTTCCATCCGTGGCGCAAAGGACGCGCCGAAATACAAGGACTACATTCTTCCGCTCATCTTCACCAAGCGTCTCTGCGACGTTTTCGACGACGAACTGAACCGCATTGCCGCCGAGGTCGGTTCGCGCCAGAAGGCTTTCGAGCTCGCGAGAGCCGACCATAAACTGGTTCGCTTTTATCTGCCCCTCGTTCCGGACGATTTCGAACAGCCGGTCTGGTCGGTCATCCGCATGCTCTCCAGCAAAATCGGCGAAAGCGTCACCAGCTACATGCGGGGCATCGCCAGAGAAAATCCGCTTTTGCAGGGCATCATCGACCGCGTGGACTTCAACGCAACCACGCATGGCCAGCGCGATCTCGACGACGACCGGCTCTCCAACCTCATCGAGGCAGTCAGCACCAAGCGGCTCGGCCTCGACGACGTGGAGGCCGACATTATCGGCAAGAGCTACGAGTACCTGATCCGCAAGTTCGCCGAAGGCGGCGGCCAGAGCGCCGGCGAGTTCTACTCCCCTCCCGAAGTCGGCACCATCATGTCGCGGGTGCTCCAGCCCGAGCCCGGCATGGAAATCTACGACCCCACCTGCGGCTCCGGCGGCCTGCTCGTCAAATGCGAAATCGCCATGGAGGAGAGCGCGAAGGGAAGAGTGCGCACCCCCGTTCCCCTGAAACTGTTCGGCCAGGAGTACGTTCCGGAAACGTGGGCCATGGCCAACATGAACATGATCATCCACGACATGGAGGGCGTGATCGAAATCGGCGATACCTTCAAGAACCCCAAATTCCGCAACCGGCAGGGAAGACTCCGCACCTTTGACCGCGTGGTCGCCAATCCCATGTGGAACCAGGACTGGTTCACCGAAGCCGACTACGACAACGACGAATTCGACCGATTCCCGCCGGGAGCCGGTTTCCCCGGCAAATCATCCGCCGACTGGGGCTGGGTGCAGCACATCCATGCCAGTCTTAACGACAGCGGTCGCGCAGCCGTCATTCTTGATACCGGAGCCGCTTCGCGCGGCTCGGGCAATGCCGGCACCAACAAGGAAAAGGGCGTCCGCCAGTGGTTCGTCGAGCGCGACCTCATCGAAGGAGTGCTCTACCTGCCCGAGAACCTGTTTTACAACACCACCGCTCCGGGCATCGTGCTGTTCCTGAACAAGGCGAAGCAAGAAGAAAGACGGAACCGTGTGCTGCTCGTCAACGCCAGCCGGATTTTCGAGAAGGGCGATCCCAAGAACTTCATCCCCGACGAAGGCATCAGTCGCATCGTCGAAACCCTGATCGGGTGGAAGGAAGAGGAAAAGTTCAGCCGCATCGTCGATCACGCCGAGCTGAAAAAGAACGACTACAATATCTCCCCCAGCCGATACATTCACACCGGCGAAGCCGAAACCTATCGGCCCATCGCCGAAATAGTGGAGGAACTGAACGCCATCGAAGAGGAAGCCAAAGCAACCGACAAAGCCCTGCGGGAAATTCTCAGGCAGTTGGGAGTAGGGATATGAAGAGCGCGTTACAGCCAAAGAAGCATCAGAACTTCGCGCCGTGAATCAGGAAATGGAACAACGCGCTCAATGAACCAGGAAGCTCATGGCATGATACAGCACGATGCTATCATCAAGGCAGATCAGATACAAAACCTGATTTTTACTATCCGGGGTGTTCAGGTGATGATCGATCGGGATCTGGCTGCAGTCTATGGGGTTGAAAACAAACGTCTTAATGAGCAGGTAAAACGTAATGTCGAGCGCTTTCCCGAAGCATTTCGTTTTCAGCTTACCAATGAGGAGAAAGCGGCACTGGTCGCAAATTGCGACCGGTTCGAATCCCTGAAGCATTCGACCGTCAACCCTTATGTTTTTACCGAACAGGGCATTTTCAGACCAGGGAAAAAAGTGGTTCGCTTTCTCAAGATTTGAAACCGGAGCCATCAAGATGCTTGAAAAACTGAAAGAAAGGGCAATGGATAAGGACGGAGGACTGCCATGAAGGATCTTAAACGGGGGGCGGACATTCCTGTCCGCCATTCAGAATGCAATGGTCATTTGGAATGCAATGGCCGTTCCGAATATAATGGCGGGTTGGAAAACCCGCCCTCCGTTGAAAGAGATTGCGGAGAAGGGCAGAGTATGAGCGATTCCAACTTGTTAGTTGAGCCGTTGCCCCTTGGATGGACAAATCACCACTTCGGTGAGATATGCGACCGGGTGAAAGATTCGTATCAACCAATAGATGGCGGCGATACCCCGTATGTGGGCCTTGAACACCTTGCTCAAGGGTTTCCTGCTTTTGTTGGCCGGAGCAAAGAAAGCGAGGTGAAGTCTTCCAAAACCGCTTTCAAAATTGGCGACATTCTCTTTGGAAAACTCCGTCCATATCTCCGCAAAGGCGCACAAGCTGACTTCGATGGAGTCTGTTCAACTGACATTCTTGCTTTTCGAGCAAAACTCATATGTGCATCCGAGTTTCTGAAATTCGTCATTCACAGCGATGAATTTGTCGCCCACGCCAAATCAACGACGAGCGGGGTCCAGCACCCTCGGACATCATGGCCATCGTTGCGGGAATTCAGACTTTCACTCCCCCCTCTTCCCGAGCAGAAGAAAATCGCGCACATCCTTTCGACAGTGCAGCGGGCGATTGAAGCGCAGGATCGGATCATCCAGACAACCACCGAGCTGAAAAAAGCCCTCATGCACAAACTCTTCACCGAAGGCCTCCGCAACGAACCGCAAAAACAAACCGAAATCGGGCTGGTGCCGGAGAGTTGGGATGTGGTGGAGTTGGGCGAAGTGATCAATCTCTTTGCTGGCTATGCGTTCAAATCAGTGGAAGGTGTTTCAGAGTCGAGTACTCAACTTCTGCGTATGGGGAATTTGAATCAGAACACCCTCGACCTAAATCGGAGCCCAATCTACTACCCAGATTCATTTGCCGATGCTCACAAGCGCTTCGTTCTGAAGGAGGGTGACTTGGTGATGTCTCTCACCGGAACGAGCGGCAAGGAGGACTTCGGTTTCACAGTCCGAATACCAAAGACGGATAAGTGAGCACACCGGGGAATAGTGTACCACCTCTACCGGAGAATAGTGTGCCAGTCA
>DYNE01000097.1 GCA_020721225.1 Pelodictyon luteolum
GGCTGCCGGAAGTGATCGAAGCCCGTCATGTCGAAGTAGTCACAAGAAAGAAAATCTCGGAATCCCGTAAAAAATAATATCATAATAGGTTACAGGCATTTCTCGCTCTTTTGCTTCTGGAACTTCCGTTACAGGAACAGCTCCGTTGATGTTGATCCGTTGCCCGAAAAGCTAATGTTGAGCCTGCGAAGCAATATGCTGTTCCGAATGGGAGGAATGGAGATGTCACTGAGCACTTGGGAGTCGGGGACGGTCGTGAGTGAGATCCTTTTGGAAAAGCAGAACGTGTCTTGTATTATCAGGTAATACCGGGTAATACCATGAAGTTTCGATGAAAAAGGAGGTGCGTGTGAGTCCAGGAGCAAAAAAAACGGAATCTCGCGAGCAGGTCAGTTTTAAAATGCCTGCCACAATGAAAATGCGCGTTGATCGTCTTGCCGAGGCTACCAGACGATCCAGGTCTTTCGTGATAGAAGAGGCTATCGAGCACTACCTCACCATGAATGAATGGCAGGTGCAGAGCATTATTGCGGGTTTGAGCGACCTCGACAAGGGGCGGACAGTTTCGCAGGAGGAGATGGAAAAACTCTGGGATGAAAAGCCTGCTGAAAGTCCGGTGGACACAGACCGCTAAGCAGCGGCTGGAGGAGATCGAGGCGTATGTCTCTCACGACAACCCTGTCGCCGCAAGGAAGATCATTCGAGCCCTTATCGGAAAGACTGCCCTCAAACTCTCTCAATATCCGCAAATCGGAAGGAGCGGGCGTATTGACGGTACCCGTGAACTTGTTTTTCCAGACAATCCTTTCATCGTGATCTACACGGTTCGCCAGGATACCATAACGGTTTTGACGGTTTTTCATGCTGCACAGAAGTTTCCGGACGCAATCGGCATCGAGCATTAAGCGCATCCTGACGCTTCTTTTCCTGAAGCCGAGACGAGCGCGAGCAGTCGCACTCTTTGGCGGTTAAGTGCCGGTTAACTATACCGATTTGGCGTTCTTGAGCCGGGACAGGGTCCTGTTGAGTTGGATTTATTTGGGGTTCCTGTTTGTTTTGTATAACATGTATTGCGTTGAATAACATGTTATACGAGGTAACTATGGAAAAAGAGAAAGCGGACCGGATGATCGGCATCCGCATTCCGAAAAGTGTTGGCGAGCGGCTTGATAACCTTGCCAAAAGAACCGGTCGTACCAAGACATGGTACATTCGCGAGGCCATTATGGAGCATCTCGACGATCTTGAAGATATCTATCTGGCCGAACAGGTTCTGGAGCGGGTGAGACGTGGTGAAGAGCCGGTGACCGGCATAGATGAAGTGGAGCGTCGTCTTGGTCTGGAAGATTGAGTTTGCCGCATCGGCTGAAAAAGAGCTGGCCAGTCTGGATAAGTCCGCTGCCAGACGGATTGTCAAATACCTCCGTGAGCGGGTTGCGATAGACCCGCGGGCGTCCGGCAAATCATTACGAGGCGATCATGCCGGGTTGTGGCGATACCGTATCGGAGATTATCGGGTGATTTGCGAAATCCTCGATGAAAAAGTTTCAGTTCTTGTTGTCCGGGTCGGGCATCGGAAAGAGGTTTATCGGTAATATTGTCATACACCGTTTACGTTTGCATGCGGCAAGTAAGGGCAAGTAAGGGCATGTAAGTAAATGAGGTAAGCAATGGATTCATTTCCTCTCTTTTCATATAGACATGCTATTGGTCATGAACCCATAACGGAGAATAAGCAAAGTGTCGTGTAATGGGTTCCAGGATGTTCAACCTTGGAATCTGATTACATTTTTTCGATTTCGCTCAGCAGATCAGGGTGCCGGTCAATGAGTTTCAGCAACTTGAGCAACGGCGCAGGCGGCCTGGTTTCCCCTCGCTCGTAACGGGAGAACGCTACTTTGCCGACTCCGAACGATGAGGCGAGCTGCGCCTGGGTCAGCTTCAGCTTTCTGCGGATGCGTCGGATGTCGGCTGCGGGGTCACCATTGATCGCGCGTACCAGCCCCTCCTGAGCTTCCGTATAGCGCCGGTAACTCTCTTCATCCCATATTCCTTCTCCGCATTCAGGGCAGAACCTGCCGTGCATGTCATGCAACGTCATCGATTTACCCCCATACGTGAGCGTTTCTTCCAAAACCTTGTCGATCATCCCTTTATGACCGCATGAGGGACATTGTGCAGTATTCATGATCATATTTCCATTAAGCTGTTCTATTCGTTAAACATCTATTTTATCTGGCCTTGAACTGAATCACCGGTGGCCGGTCATCGTCGGAGTCCGTGACTTTTATATAAACCGGAATTCCATCGGGCGTCATTCCATGATACACGTCCTGCCAGAGCTTATGGTCAAGATGGGTAGTCATCGACTTGTAATGGGGTGTTCTTTTCTCCATGAGCAGAGGTTTGACATTTGGATAATTTTAATCAATATGATAAAAATATCCAAATTGATTCCTTTGATGTGACTGAGGGCGTGCAGCGGGGAAGATCTTTGGTAAGCAACTATAGCTTTCCTGCCCATGCAAAAAAGGCAGGTTATTGTCGGATCTGCAAGGCGACGGAGAAAACGGAGCGGTTCGATTTTGGCAACAAGCAGCAGGTGCATTCTGTCATCACTTTTTCTGAAGCCGAAACGAGCGCAAGCAATCGCACTGTTTTGCACTTCTACGGAGCGAAGACCCATTTTGGGGAGAAGATTTCTTTCCCGGGGTGTTGGCACCCCGCGCTATCGATGTTTCGCCCCTACGGGGCTGAAGATCAACGGTATAGATGAAGTCGGAGACTTGGGGAGATGGCACAGTAAGTCAAAAAGTGACATCCTGTAGTGAAATGATCATCCGGAACGATGGTAAAGCCTTGAAAGCCATTGCTGATAGGATTTATGAATCATTGAACAATCACGGTGATTATTTTGTTGTCATGACAATGTCTGTACGTTATATTGGAGTTAAATGTCAATTGCAAATGAAAAAAATGGCTATTAACGCTACTCTTAAAACAGAACGGATCGATGTTCGCGCTAATCTGCCGGTAAAACAACTGTTGCAGGAGGCGGCAAGGGCTTCTCATAAAACTGTCAGCGAGTTTTTGCTTGATGCTGGTATAACCGCGGCTAATCAGACGTTAGCCGACCGTCGCCGGTTTGAGCTTGATGATGCCGGGTGGCAGCAGTTTCAGCAACTCCTTGACCGGCCTGTGTCTACCCCCGATAGACGAATGAAAGCATTGCTTACCGAACCGGGGGTACTGGATTGAACGCATCCCGTTTCAGTCAGGTTCAGAAACTCTCTTCCTCCCACGACGTTGCGGTATTTGATTGTGGAAATCATGCCCTGAATCAGTTTCTGCAACGTTTTGCCCTGGTCAATCAGAAGGCCAACAGTGCCCGTACCTATGTTTGTTGTGAGCAGGGAACAGAATGCGTTGCAGGCTTTTACAGCCTTGCTGTCGGAAGCATTGAACCGGAAGCGGCAACCGGTCGACTCAGCAAAGGTCTTGCCAGACATCCGGTACCGGTGATGATTCTTGCGAGACTTGCAGTTGATCGCCGGTATCAGCGCGCAGGCCTTGGCCGGGCTCTGCTCAAGGATGCACTGTTGCGAACAGCCCAGGCGGCTGATCTTGCAGGCATCAGGGCCATTCTGGTTCATGCAAAAGATAATGTTGCCCGTAACTGGTATCTCAACTGGGGATTCGAACCAAGCCCGACCGATCCGTATCATCTTTTTTTACTCCTCAAAGACCTGCTTGTAATTCTTCAGAATGATTAGGAATCCCGACGGGACGCTCAGAAAGCGCCGATTAAAACCGGCAAAGAGTAGAGAATGAAAGAGTC
>DYNE01000014.1 GCA_020721225.1 Pelodictyon luteolum
AATATAAGACTATATTTTATAATATTATAATGGCTTTTCTGTCAGACACTATTTAGAGTTTTTTATTGTTGTCTTAGCCTTGCCCATAACGGTTTGTCGCTTGGCGAAGAAGTGGATTGCGAAGCACAAAACTTTCTGCCAGCACTGAACTTGATACGAAGCACAAAGCTTCATTTAAGCACTGAACCCGCTTTTTTGCCAAACGACTGTTACCAGCCGTAATTTTATATTTTGTCAATTAATTTCAATGTTCGATTAACATAAATAAGTAGCTCCTCGTCATTAATAACTTCTCCCCAAGCACTTGTCGAGTCACTATGATGAAACCCTTTAGAATAGTCATTAATTTCTGAAATTTCATCAACAAGTGGTTTTAAACGGAACAGCCTTTCACCTTCTTTACTTTCATTGACTTTTCGAATTACATCTCCTAGCCACTCATTAAATTTAATGTCACGGAAAAACTTAATTCTCAATATTCCTTCAAGAATTGGTCGTATACATCTAATAACCTCTCTTTTTTCAAGGTCTGTATTTGAACCATAAATAATGTGATTATTTAAAACTTCAATGTCTTTAAAAACCCCACTCAAAGTTTCTTTTTCAATATCGTGAGTTGCGATTACATTATTGGTTCCTTGTCTAACAATTTTTAAACTTTTTACTTTGCTATAACTAAATCTTTTACATAAATCCTTGGCAAAATTAATGTCGTGAGTAAGTGTTATTAACTGGTTACATTCTTTGGATAATTTAAATAACTGATTAATTGTTGAATTCTTCCGAGCATAGTCAAAACTTGAAATTGGGTCGTCAAATACAATGATTTTATCCGATATAGTTGTGAAGTGTAATTTTGCTAAGAAAAATGAAAACGCTAAAGCACTTTTGTCGCCTTCACTAAGAGTATATTTAAACGAAGCTCTTACAGCACTATTTTCTTCAAAACCAACCTGATGTCCACTAACTAATAAAAAATAAGAGACGTATTGATTACCACTCCCCATGGTTTTAGAGAACTTTTTTATTTCAATATATGGTGTGAAGAATTTCAATTTTTCATTAAGGACCTCAACGTATTTATCGAATATATTTTTTGAGTATTCACCTAATTCTCGTTGAATGCCTTTTAAATGAATAACGATTTGCTTATAGTCTATATCTAATTTTTTAATTTGTTTAACTAGGAAATCTTTTTCACTTTCAGAAATGCTGTTTTTTTGAAATTTAAGTTGGTTTGCAAATCTTTTCCTGTCTCTACGATTTTCTTCTCGAAGTTTGAAAATGTCATCACTCTTTCTTTTAAGTTTCAATCCTTCTTCTCCTACAATAATCTCAAATAGATTCGATTGACTATTTTTTTCATGAATTGAACCAGTATAGATATTGTCTTCTATAAAATGAATGTCAAATACTTCTATATTAGATAGGAATTTGTCCCATTTATTTCCTTTGAATTCGTATGGATTATTTGAATCGTCCAAAAGATTTATTTCCTGATCTCCAGCAAAACCAAAAGTCTTTTTCTTTTGAATAAGGTTATTCTTTCCAGATAGAGACCTGAAAATAAGAGTTAACGTTGTTTTACCCGTTCCATTTTCACCGTAAATCACATTCTCCTTACTTAATTCTCCATCCCATAATTCTCGATTAATTTTATAGTCGAGATATTTTCCAACACCTTTAATTTTAATAATCTTCTTTATCATCTTGTGTCTTTTTATTATGGCTGGTAACTTGTTTATATGCGCTACTCTATTGCGACTTACATCCCATATTAGACGAATAAGCACGACAATGTAGCGTATTATTGTCCGGCGCGTTCTTCTTGCAGTTACAAATCATCGAATGGGTTTTTAATCTCTAAGGGTAAATTCCCCGAAGCTTGCTTCGTAACAGATAAAATGGGCTTCCAAATACCTCGCAGCTTGCTGCGAGGATGCTTTATTTGCTGACATGGGTATAGATTTCGTTGGTCATGTTGCTTTTGTGTCCGAGAAGTCCCTGAATATACCTGAGGTCAGTTCCCGAGTGCATTAGATTGCTACCTCAATTGCACATTTACAATTATACGCCAAATCTCGCTCAATTCAAACCGAATCAAGCCCCCCCATCCTGATATCGGATCATTCTGAAGCAAATTTGCCGCCTCGCTCCGATGGATATGCACGTAGCTGGCTTTCAGCTATCCCGATTTCATGACTGTATATTAACCAGCCGCTCCCTCAACCCGCTTCTCAGCTCCGTCCTGCGCCTTACTGCAGCACTGAACACAGGTTCATCGCTCCAGAGCATAACTGCCTGCCTCGTTCTTGTAATCCCCGTATAGGTCTGTTCCCTTGTCAGCAGAATCGTATCCGCTGGCAGCTGAACCATGTGTACCCTGTCGAACTCCGAACCCTGGCTTTTTTTATGCATGGTCATGGCGAAAGCGGTTACGTGCGACGGGAGGAAATCCGGGGGGATGAAGCGGACGGTGCCGTCGAGGGCGGCGAAATATGCTTTCCGAGAATAAAAGACGTAAGTGACTGAGGGAATACAAGTCCAAAACAAATCCTGCTACGTATAATATTTGTAAATCGTCTCGTTTATACTTTTGTCTTTCAAATAAAAGCGGAGCGTATGCTATGCCGAGAGTAGCGAGGCATAGCATACGCCGGATGCTTTGCATCATATCATTCTCTACTCTTTGCTGGTTTTAATCGGCGCATTCTGTCCCCAAGTCTTCTTTACTCGACTGGAAGTTAACTTATACCGCGTGTTAGCGATTTTGCTTCTTCTAAACTCATGCTTAGCTGTATAGGAGTCACATATATTTTTCTTTGTTTACTTGTTAATTGCGATTCATTTCTATCAATTCTATTTTTCATATTTGTATTTGAAATGCTGTCCTTAACATCAAAATTTGTCAATAATGCTTCGTAAACAGCATTTCTATTATCTTCTTTTGCTCCGACATGATAAAAGTGCTCCATCGTAGATATTTTGCAATTTTTCCATACGGAGAAAACATACTCATTCGTGCGATACTTATTACTAAGCCAGGTTGAAAGAATGTATTTTGCTTTTGATGCCTCTAATCCATTGTTCAATATGAGTTCTTCTTCCTCAGTCCATGAATCAAAATAGTCTACATGACGACCTAAATATGGAGGATCAGAATATACCAAATCTGTTGGATTAATTTCTTTTACTGTCTCTTTAAAGTCCTGATTAACAAATGTATAATTTCCCGACTCAATTATTTGAGAAATATAATATACTTGATTTGTTATTTTAGTAACCAATGCCTGCGCGAACCTATTAGGCTTTCTACAAAAAGGAACATTAAAACCACCTTTTTTATTAAATCTCATCATTCCGTTAAAGCAAGAACGACTTAAAAACAAAAAATCAAGTGGATTACCATTTTTGTTAAACCTATCTCGCACGTCATAATAATATTCTCCTTCAGAGTCAAGTAATTTCAAACCCTCTTCAGTTAAATACTTATTAACCAACCCGCTTGTAATTTCTTTATTTTGAAGAGCTTTATAGAAATTTATCAAATGAGGATTACTATCACACATTAATGCTCTTTTGGGTCTAATGTTGAATGCTACAACTCCAGTACCCATAAAAGGCTCTACCCATCTTTCATATTTTACTCCATCTACATTAGAGCTAATCCAATCTACAAGCTTTGTTTTAATGCCTTGCGATTTTATTGGAGGAACAAATATTCTTTTCATTATTTTTTCCTCCTTTTCGCCCCTTTAGAAACAACTTTATCAAACAAATCCGTTCTTCCCTTAAATTCAAGAAAATCCCAAATATTAGTAATTTTAACAGATTTACCTTCTTTAATCATGGTTGCACTTCCATAATTCATCCAGTATTCATCAAACAATTTTTCGCCAAGTTTACTAAACACTCCATTACCAGATTTTAAATCATCGATATCATTTATAGATCCAATATTAGCAGTGTTACCAGAACCTTGCCTATCGCTTGCTATTTTCCATTTTGGTGCCGCAAAAAAGTCAA
Organism: Pelodictyon luteolum; assembly: GCA_020721225.1. GTDB lineage: Bacteria > Bacteroidota > Chlorobiia > Chlorobiales > Chlorobiaceae > Chlorobium > Chlorobium luteolum_C. The sequence continues at coordinate 4,027 of DYNE01000014.1, forward strand.
AATCTTTAATTACGGAGGTTATTGATTTTAAATGTTCAAGTTTAGTTATTTTCCTGTCAAATATTGGGTCAGGCTTATCTCTGTATTGCTCTTGAAGCTCATTAACCTGACAAATCTCTGTTTCAGCCAAATCATTATCAAAATCTGCTCTTGTATAAATTATCCCTAAACAATAATGACCAGCATATTGATTGTATGGAAATTGAATATTTTTGTCTTTATCTCGTTCTTTAAAATATGCACCATGACTACCAAGAGTAAAACCGGCTGTAGAATTATTTCGTCTAAATGTTGTTTTTAAATCAAGTGCAAATTTGATTTTTTCATTTTGTTTATGAACAAAAGTCAAATCAGGATACCAGTTTTGGTGTTCTGCTAAAATTATCTTATATCCTATTTTTTCAGCAAATCGCAGAATTTCAGGGAATATATGTATCTCAAGAATTTTCGAAACAATCTTTGTGTCTGATGAAATTGTGTAAATATTTTTATAAATATCAATAAATCCTTTTATTGTCCAATCGCCAGTATCTGTAGATACATATTTCTTCAATTCATCAACAAACTCATTTAATCCTTTTTCAAAATCTGTTCTATATTTTTCCATTTCTATATTTTCTTTTTTATAAAGATAATCAATTATTCACTATATCCGTGCTATGTTTTTTCTGAAATTGCGGTTAACGTCTAATGAATAATGAAATTATGTATATTGATCCGTTCTCATAAATTGAGTTTAAATTCACAATTTACTCAATAATTATTGATACACTACAATAATGAATTAACGGTTATGCCCGGCTCTCAAGCCACATTTTAAATGATGCCTGACTTTCACCGGAAGGCTTTCCGGCAAGAAGTCCTTCCACGCTGATATCTTCATCAATGTCGGGCCAATGGATTCCATAACCTTTGCCAATCAAACGCCAATTTAGCCGCTCCTCTGCGTTGGCATGTTCAAGTCGCGGAAACCAGCCCAATGGAACAGATATTGTGCGACCATCACTCAGATCGACGGTAAGTGCATCTTCGGTAACGTGAACGTCCTGAGCGTATGGAAATTCGATTTCAACCGTTAAAATATTCATCCCATGCCTCCATACAGAATTCCTGTTGCTTTTCAATGATACCGCGAATCTCTTTCAATTCAAACCGACCGAAGCCTCCGCTATTCTGGAGACGAATCAGGTAGCGCCAAAACTTCGCAATCTTGTCGTCTCGCTCCACGTGGATGTCTATTGACGGTTCACCAGCATCTCCCTCAACCCGCTCCTCCGCTCCGTCCTGCGCTTCACCGCTGACGAAAAAACAGCTTCGTCGCTCCACACCGTAACGGCCTGCCGTGCTCTCGTAATGCCTGTATAGATCAGTTCCCTCGTCAGGAGAAGCGTATCCTCCGGCGGCAGCACCATGAGAACCCTGTCGAACTCCGAGCCCTGGCTTTTGTGCACGGTCATGGCAAAGGCGGTTACGTGCGCCGGGAGGAACTCCGGGGGGATGGAGCGGACGGTGCCGTCGGGGGCGGCGAAATATGCTTTCTGGTTGCCGGTTTCCGGGTCGGGGAGGATGATGCCGGTGTCACCGTTGAAGAGTTTGTGGATGTAGTCGTTTTCGGTGACGAGGACCGGTCTGCCCCGGTAGAACGGGGCGTCGGCTTTGAGAAGTCCCGCTTCGTGGAGCAGGGTTTCGACGGCGTGGTTCATGCCTGCGGCTCCCCAGGGGCCTTCGCGGAGGGCGGTGAGGATGCGGAAGCGCTCGAAGAGGCGCAGGGCTTCTTCAGGCGTTTCGGCTTCGAGGTATGGGCGGAATCCTTCGAGTACCGGGCTTGCGAGACGCTTCCTGACGGTTTCGCGCGTCGGCGTGGCTTCGAGGGCGATGGTGCCATCGGCAGGGTCGCCAAGAAGACGAATGGCTTCGCCGGCGTCGCCGCTGTTGATGGCGCGGCTGAGGGCGGCTATGCCGGAACCGTCGCCGAAACGGTAGTTGCGCTCAAGCACGGTGACGCACCCCTCCACGGCAGAGCCGGACGATTCCGCTGCCCGGCAGATGTCGCCGAGTACTGCTCCGGCTTCGACGGAGGCGAGCTGGTCGCGGTCGCCGATGAGGATAAGACGGGCCTGCGGCATGAGCGCCGTGACGAGAGCGGTCATGAGCGGCAGATCGACCATCGAGGCTTCATCGACGATAACGGCGTCGTACGGCAGCGGATTACGGGCGTTATGGCGAAATCCGGTCGAATTGGGGATGGTGCCGAGCAGCCGGTGAATGGTGGTGACCTGGTCGGGCAGGTGGCGTTTCACCTCTTCGGTACACGGCAACGACTCCCGGAGCGAAGCGATCGACGAGGCGAGACGTGCGGCGGCCTTTCCCGTTGGTGCGGCCATGGCGATGCGCATCCGCTCTCCGCCTGTCTGTTCCAGCAGAAGTCCGAGAATGCGCACCACGGTGGTGGTCTTTCCCGTGCCGGGGCCGCCGGAGATGACCGAAAAGCCTCTCCGGAGCGCCGTGAGGGCGGCCTGCCGCTGGCGGTCCACCCCCGATTCATCGGGGCCGAAGTAGCGGTCGAGACTTGCGGCAAGCGCGGCTTCGTCGGGGCTGCCGGGTTCCGATGCTGCGCGGGCGCGAATGGCTTCGGCAAGCTGGAGTTCGTAGCGGAAGTAACGGTAAAGGTAGAGCCGTCCGGCTTCGTCGAGGATCAGCGGGCGATGCTCCCCCGGCCTGCCGACTGTTGGCAGCGAACGGAGCGCTGCGAGCAGGTTTGCGATACCCGGCAGGCGCAGCGGTTCCTCCCGGCCCGGAATCCGCACTGGTTGCCCGGCAATCTCTTCGAGGTCGAGGCAGACATGCCCCTGCCCCACCGCCTGGCTGAGCAGCGAGACCACCGTGCGGAGCACACCGGTTTCCTCCTTTATTCCACGACAGAGGAAAGTTGAGGCTTGACGATCAATGGGTCGTTCGATGAAGTCGATCATGAGCACCTCGATGATGTTGTTCCGCGAACCGAGAGGTATCGGTGCTGCTTTCCAACCTGCACTGTGTAATCCGGACAGGACGGTGTTTCGGAATGAATGGCGGACAGGAATGTCCGCCCTCCTGTAACCATCATATCTCATCCTCCCCTGTTTCCGTTTCGATCAGCAGCTCCTGCAGTTCGCGGATCAGCGCTTCTGACGGCAGGTCGCGGTAGAAGCCGTACTCCTCGCCCCGTTCGGCGCTGACGCCGCGCAGGAAAACGTAGATCGCCCCGCCGAAGTGCGTGTCGTAGCGGTAGCCCGGCACGCGCAGCGAGAGAAAACGGTCGAGCGCCACCGTGTAGAGCAGGTACTGCAGCCGGTAGAGGTTCTCCTGCATCGCCTTGCCGAGATGGTCCCGATGGTAGGCTTCGACGGCGTTGCCGAGGTGGTTCGATTTCCAGTCGAGCAGGTAGTAGCGCCCTTTCGCCTCGAACACCATGTCCATGAATCCCATCAGCATTCCCTTGACCGGCATAAAGTCGAGTGCCTGCAGTGCGGCGGACGTATCGGCACCGTTCGGAATGACGCCGTGCCTCATGAGCAGTTCCGAAAGCCGGGGCGAGGTGACGCGCCGAAGCGGGAAGAAAAACTCCAGCTCGGTGCTCCAGCTCCCCTGCCGGAGCCCGCCGAGAGTGAAGCTCCCCTCCGGCGAGGAGAGCGGCGTCGAGAGCACCTGCCGCACCATCTCCGTCAGGCAGGGCTGCCAGTGGCGGTCGTATCCGTAGCGGTCGAGCGCTTTGGCGGCTGCCTCTTCAATGTGGCTCTCAGAGGTATCGTCGATAGCATTGTCGAAATCGAGCATTTCGAAGATCGAGTGGATGAGAATGCCCGCTCCGGCCCCTTTCGGGAAGGCGAAGATGGAGCGATCCGTCTCCGGCAGCACAACAGGAACGACGGCCGCCTGCTGCTCCGGAGCGCTTTCGTCGCGGTCGGGCAGCTCGAAGGCCATGTGACGGTGGCGGCTGAGGGTGGTGAAACTCGCAATCCGCCAGTCGGTTTCGACGCTCGCTGTGAACTCCCGAAGCACGAACGAAGGCGGTGAGGCCACTGCGGTTCGAATGAGAGGCACCGTGAGATCGTCGTCGAGGGAGAGACGCCTGAGCCGGATCGCCCCGCCCGATTCGTCCGAGATATTCTGAAGCCTTTCCGCCATCGCCCCGGCATCGAGCGCGGCAAGCTCATGCTGCGCATCTCCGACCAGCCGGGGACTCTGCCTGGCCTCGTCCGAAACGTAAAGCAGATAGGAAGAGGGCGAGAGCATCGGGGTACGGCCGGACTGGCGTCCATCGACGATCCGTGCGGTGAAAAAAATGCAGCGCCGTTCGGCCCTCGTCAGGGCGACGTAGAAGAGGCGCAGATTCTCGGCGAGGGATTCGCGCGAGGCCAGCGCCCGGTGGTGCTCTATCGCCCGCGACCCGAAATCCCTTTTCATCCGTCCGTCGTCGTCATGAAACAGCACAACATCCCCTCCGCTGCCAGCTCCTCCGAACTGGAAGGGACAGAATACAATCGGGTACTGCAGCCCCTTGCTCACATGGGCGGTGACGATCCTGACGGCAGGCTCGTCGCTTTCGAGCCTTATCTGGTACTCCTCGCCGGGCTCCCTGGCCGCCACCCGTTCGCCGAACCAGGTGACCAGCCCCTCCATGCCGAGCGCCCGGCTGTGCGCCTCACGGTGCAGCAGCTCGAAGCAGTGCAGCACGTTGGTCAGGGCGCGCTCGCCGGACGATCCGGAAAGGGCCAGCAGGCGCTCGCGCACGGCTTCGCGGCGCATCAGTTCGCGCACCATGACCATGAAGCCGCGCTCCTGCCAGAGACGGTGGTACTCGCGGAACTGCTGCAACCGCTCCACCCAGGCGTTTTCGTCGTCGTTGAGGCGGGCGATGTCGCTGCCGTTCAGTCCGAAAAGCGGCGTGACGAGGGCGGCACGCACGAGCGACTCGCGGCCCGGTTCGGCGAGCGCCGTAACGAGAATGCGCACCTCCTCGGCTTCGACGGAGGCGAAAACGCTTTCGTCGCTGCGCATGACGGAGACGATGCCGCACTCCCGGAGTGCGGCCTGCATCATGCGGGCCTGCCGGTGGGTGCGCACGATCACGGCAATGTCGCCCGCATCGGAGCCTCCGTTGATGGTTTCCGTAACCATGGACGCGCAGGCACCTGCCGCAAACCGTTCGGACTCTCCGCTCTTCAGGCTGCCGCTGCCGTCGCCGTCGCCGGATCGGAGAAGGCAGATTTCAAGCGGCGGCACCGGAGATTCGGCATCCCGGAGCACCGCGTTTCCCGCCACGAGCGGCGGCGAGGGAATGTTGTCGAACACGAAGGGGTGACGCGCGCTGTCGAACAGCAGGTTGAAACCGTCAAGCAGTTTCGGCACCGAACGCCAGTTGGTGTTGAGCGTGAAGCTGCGCTCCCGGCCGACGTCGCTGGCGGCCTGCATATAGGCGAAAATGTCGGCCCCCCGAAAACTGTAGATCGCCTGCTTGGGATCACCGATGAGGAAGAGCGGCGCCTCGGAACCAGCGTAGATGCGCCGGAAAATGTCGTACTGCACCGGATCGGTGTCCTGGAATTCGTCGATCAGGGCCGCGCGGTAACGGTTCCGAAGCGCTTCGGCAAGTGCGGCGGATTCAAGGCCACCTGGGGTGGCCGCGATCTCATATCCGCCTTGTATAATCGCGGCGGATTCATATCCGCCTTGGAGTGCCTGATAAAGGTCGGCGAGCAGGTCGTCGAAAAAACGGATGTTGCTTTCACGCTTGCGCTCCGGCAGCCGCTTGCGGTAAAACGCTATTACCTCCGATTTCAGGGCTTGCAACCGCTCGTCAGCGGCCGCCTGCAGACGTTCGCAGGTGTCGAAGAGCGGATGCGAGGGAGCGGTGCCGGAGGATTTGGTACCGCTTGCGATGCCTGAAGCGGTGAGCTTGTCGAAGCCGTCGAAAAGGCCGAAGGGGTTTCCGGCGGCCACGAAAACCTCCATGTCGGAGAGCAGCTGCTCCACCCTGTCCGCCCGGTAGGCTTTTTCGGAACGGCTGAGCCCCTTGCCTGTGCGGAGGAGCGCCGAAACCGGCGCCTTTTCTTCGCTCCAGATGCGGCGCACCTCGTCGAAAGCCGCCTCGGCTTCATGCCCGATCCGGGCGATTTCCGCCTCGCCATAGACCGGGATCACCTCGTCACGACCCGAAAGCTGCAGGGATTTCAGGAAGGCCATGAAGGCGTCCGGAGACCACCCCTTGAGCAGCGCGTAGCCGAGCAACCGGTCGGCACTGCCGAAAAAGCGTTCACGCCAGAAATCGTCGATCACCTCCCGCGCAAGCGCCGACTGGTCGGTGACAAGCTCGGTGTCGTAGAGCGCTCCGCTCTCGAAGGCGTGATCCTGCAGGGCGCGATTGCAGAAACCGTGAATGGTAAAGATTGCGGCCGTGTCGAACTCGGCAAGTGCGGCGTCAAGCAGCAGGGCGGCCCGCTCCTCCATCCCTGCCTGTGCGGCGCGATCGCAGAGATCGATAAGGAATGGATCGTCCGTCGGATCTCCGCGCATGGCGTCGAGCGCCTGGCGAATGCGGCGGCGAATGCGCGCATGCAGCTCCCTGGTGGCGGCTTCGGTATAGGTAACCACAAGAATCTGTTCGGGCCGCAGCTCCTTTTCAAGCAGCAGGCGAAGATAGAGCGAAGTGATCGCCCAGGTTTTGCCGGTTCCGGCGCTCGCCTCGATGAGGTTCATGCCCGAAAGCGGCACCGTGGAGTGATCGAGAATGCGTATCGTCATCCCTTCCCTCCGTGTTCAAGCATCGGTAATAACACCTCTTCGGCAATGGCTGCAAAGCGCTCGCCGAGGGGCGGCTCCGTGCCGAAACAGCGGCGGAAGGCCGGATCGGCACCCTCGCCTTCGCGTCCGCCGTACCCTTCACGCCATGCGGCCAGGGCGGCTTCGGTACGCTCGCGCTCCGTTTTTTCCGCCTTGCCTGCCCAGGCCGTCGAGGCGCGGGGGAAAAAGGGCAACGGCTCCATGAGCCCCTGCCGGTAAAGCGAGAGCATGGTTTCGAGCCTGCCTGAGGCGTCGGCTACGGGAGTGTACCTGACGGCACGGTCGAGCATGACGAGACGGGTCTCCTGCATATGACCCGGACTGCACGCACCGAGCACGAGGTGCAGAATCCATGAACCGATGCGATCCTTCTCCCGCATCTTCGCGCAGCGGTAGAGCAGCTGCCCGGAGGGCAGAAGATGGTCGAGCCTGCCGGTCAGCCGGAATCCCCCGATGTCGAGATCGGCTTCAAGCACGGCTGGCGTCGCGCTCCCCTTAAGCTCCGGAAGCCTGTCGGCGAACTCCCTCACCTCGGCAAGCAGCTCTCCGAAGAGCAATTCGCCGTGTCGGGCCGGCGGCAAGAGACCTCTCGACCGGAACAGAGGCAGGAGAGCCTCTTCTTTTCCCCCTTCGAGCACCGCTGCAAGCAGTTCCTGGCGCATCAGGTATGCGTCGAGGCCCTCGGCGCCGAAGGGCTCGCGCTCTTCGAGCGGACGAAGCGCTGCAGAGGGTTTGAGTCCGAGCTGCCGGTCGAGAAAGAATGCCGAGGGGTTGGCGAAAAACTTCACCAGATCGTCGATCGTCACCCGGCGATCCCCGTCGTCAGCCTCAGGAAGCGGTTCGTCCATAAAGGGACGGGCTTCGACCGGATTTCGCCCCCTGCTCCCATTACCTGCATTGCGCCCATTACGTAGATTACGCCCATTGCGACGTTCAAGCGCCCGGAAATTATCGACCGAGTAGCTGAAAAGTGGCGACCCTTCGGTGAAGTATGCGGGACTGAACCCCTGGAGCCTGTGCCGGACAACCATGCGCGATATCGCGTCCTCCCCTTCCGGAAATGCGAAACCCCGCGCTATGGCATCGAGCAGTTCGCTCACCAGCACGGAGGGCGGCTGTGGCGTGTTGTCCCTGATGCTCTGGCCGACATAGCTCAGGTAGAGGACATCGCGTGCAGAGAGGATCGATTCGAGAAAGAGGTAACGGTCGTCGCCGCGGACGGAGCGGTCACCCCTGCGCGGTTCCCTCGACATCATGTCGAAACCCGGCAAACGCTGCTGGCGGGGGAAAGCCCCGTCGTTCATGCCGATCATGGCAACCACGCGGAACGGGATGCTGCGCATCGGCAGCATGGCGCAGAAGGTGATGCCGCCGGTCATGAAGCCGAGCCCCATCTCGAACTTTTCGAGACGGCCGCGCAGCCAGGCGATCATCACCGGGGCCGCCGTCTCGCCCCCGAAACCGGCCTCTGCGGCGAGTTCCGTCAGTCTGTCGATTTCGGCGGCGATGTGCGAAAGCTCCCTTTCGACCACCTCATCGGCGTCGATAAAGGTGTCGAGCATCCAGATGAAATGATCCCGCCATCCGTCGAGCGTGCGTGGCCGATCGAACCTTGCCGAGAGCGCATCGAGGGCATCGATGAAATCGGCGAGCTTGCCGAGGGTTTCCGCGTCGCCCTCGACGTCAAAAGGCAGCACCCCGTCCGAGAGCACCCCCTCGTCCGGCATGGCATAGCCGAGCAGCAGCCGCTCGAGCCCCGCCCTCCACGAGTTTTCGCGGAAAGGGGGCAGGCCGAGGCCGCTCCGCGAACGCTCGTCCATACCCCAGCAGATTCGCGTATCGGCCACCCAGACTCGAATCGTATCGAGTTCCTCTTCGTCGAGCCTGAAGCGTCGGCTCACCGGCGGCGAAGAGAGCAGATCGAAAATCTCCGGAGCAGGGAGACGGCTGCCGTAGAGTTCGAGCAGCTTCAGCAGGGCCGGGGCTATGCCACCCTCGTCGAGCATGCGGCGGTCGGCTATCGAATGCGGCAGGCGCGGTACGCCCTCGCCGGAAACTCCGAAGACCGTGGCGATATAGGGGGCATAGGTCTCGATATCCGGCGACATCACGACGATATCACGAGGTTCCAGTCCGGGAAGATGTTCGAGAAGATCGAGCAGGTTGTCGTGCAGCACCTCGACTTCGCGCAGCGGATTGTGGCAGGAGTGAACCTGAACCGAACGGTCGGCAGGATCCGGCGAGGAACGGCGCTCCCCCTCCTCCCCCGTACCGCTGAGGTTGAGCATGTCGGACTGCAGGGCGTGCAGGAGGGTGTCGTCGGCGGGTTCGATGTAGAGGTCGTGCTCGTTTTCGATTCCGCCGGCTTCGAGCAGGAGATCGGCGAACTCACGGCCGCTTCTGCCGAGCGAGGCAAGCAGCGGATTGCCCTCGGTGCTCAGTTCCCGTTCGCCCTCGCTCATCCGGAAGAGCTTTCTGCGGGAAACGATATCCGACCAGTACTCCTGCGTCGGGCTCAGCAGGAAGATGTTGACCGGTATCCTCGTCGCCAGGGCTTCGATCATCCCGATATGGTAGGGCGGCATGCAGGAGATGCCGAAGAGAGAAATCCGCTTCGGAAAGGCGGCAGGAAGCGGCGCGTGCCGAACCTTGAGGCAGAACTCGGTTTTCAGACGGCCACGATGCTTGCCGGAACTCTCTGCAACCAGCGCCCGCCATAATTCCGGCTGCCAGTCGAGGGCCCCGTCGTTTCGCCCCTCTTCCCATGCGGCGAGAAGGTCGGTACGGAAAAGGGTGTACTGGTCGAAGGTATCGGCGATGCGGCCGGAGAGCTGAAAGAGCTTGAGCCCCTCCCGGTCGTTCCGCAGGTAGGAGCGAAGGGGCGAAAATAACTCACGATCGAGCATCTCAGGCAGGAGGCGCATGAGTGTCCAGCACATCGTCTCTTTTGAAAACTTCTCCGAATCGGGCTGCGTCAGTTCCATCTCCTCGAAAAGTTGCTGCAGCAGCCTGTTCGGAAAGGGATACTCCGCACCGGCCCAGACGCCGAACCGCCGGGCAAGTTCCATGGAAATCCACCGCTGCATGCCGCGACTCTGCACCACTATTTTCTCGGGTTCGAAAACGGATGGCGGATTGCGACGCAGAACTTCCGCCAGCGCATCGACAAGCGTTTCCATCCGGTTTCCGGTATAGAGATGCAGGGTCATGTACGCCGGAGGGATGATTCGGGAGTTTCCTGGAAGGCGTCTATAGCTTCCATGGCCTTGCGGCGGAATCCGAGCGGATCGCCGATACCCGGTATGGGGGTTATCCCTCCGCCGGTGCCGTTGATGCTGAGCGTTCCGAAGCCGAGAATTCGTCCAAGCACCCCCTGTTCCACATGGAAGCTCTCGACCTTGCTGTGGTTCAGTTCGATGGTGCTGCGACGGATGAAGCCGAATTTCGCTATGATCCGCTTCGACGTCACGGCAAGCTCGGTGGACCGGCGCTTGACGAACGCCTCACCCGTAAACCATAATCCGGCCACCAGAATGACGACTCCGGTATACCAGGCAGCCGAAGAAAGTTCCGGATTGCCATCGAGCGTGGCCCAATAGGAAAAAACCATCAGCACGAGAGAGAGTGCCATGAAAAGTATCGCCTTGACAAACACCGTCCAGTGCAGCCTGGCTTTGGCATACAGTTTTTCACCCTGCATCAGGTTATTTTCGACGTATCCCATCGCCCTGTACTCCGTTTATAGCTTTACTGTTTACCTGAACAATTCTCCTTCCTGTTCGAACACTACCCGCAGCGTATCGTTCTGAAGCCTTGCCTTGAGCCATGCCTTGACTTTTTCCCGCTCGACATCGGCAAGCCCCGAAGAGGAAGAAATGACCACATAGGCGAGCTTTCGGGGTTTCTCCTCATCCCCGGCGCTGAAGCTGTAGGGTTCGGCGAACAGACAGGCGGTAACGGACGGAAATACCGTGCGCAACTCCCTCAGCAGCGGTTTTCCCGTATATGCGCGCTGCTCCAGGCTGTCACGGATTCGCCGGCTCTCCTCGAGGGTGAGCGTGAGATTCCGCAATTGCGCCAGAGCCTTGTCTTTTTCGCCGAGATCCCCGGTAATATCGGCAAACGAAATCCCCTGTTCAAACGAAAGCGTCGCATCGCCGAGACCGAACTCCTCCGCTCGCTTGCGAAGAACAGCCTTGCTCTCATCCGTTAGCGAACGACCTGCATAGCTGAGTGAAATCTGCCGTTTGTCCGCGTCGATATCGTTGCGAAGCAGGTAGTCGCCCCTGAAAACCTGTGCCGATCGAACGAACCTGCCCGCATTCTCGATGAAACGCTCCTTCTTGACGAGAACAAAACCAAAATAGATGCTGGGAACGAGCGTAACGAGCATAACAACGGTTATCCACCTGTTGATACGGGCTTTCTGGGCTTCGGCGATATCGCTTCTTATGGGAAACTTCATGAACTGCGAAAAAATCACCGTCGAAAGGCCGATAAAAACGGTATTGATGGTGAAGAGGTAAAAGGCGCCGAAAAAGAAAGAAAACTGGCCGGTTGCAAGGCCGTACCCGGCTGTACAGAGGGGCGGCATGAGCGCCGTAGCGATGGCGACGCCTGGCACGACGTTGCCTTTCAGTCTCGTCGTGAGCGACATCGTGCCGGCAAGACCGCCGAAGAGAGCGATCAGAACGTCGTATATGGTGGGACTGGTTCGGGCCAGCAACTCGGAGTAGGCGCTCGAAACCGGGCTCACGGCAAAATAGAGGGTTGAGGTGACAAGGCTTGCCGCTATGGCAAACGAAAGATGTTTCAGGGATCGGCGCAGAAGCGCAAAATCGTAGGTGGCGATACTGTACCCTATGCCGTTTATGGGGCCCATGATCGGAGATATGAGCATGGCGCCGATGATGACGGCCGTCGAGTTGGTGTTGAGTCCGACCGAGGCGAGCACGATGGCGAAGATAAGAATCCAGAGACGTGCCCCCTTGAACTCGATGTCGCTTTCGACGGCGCTGTGAATATCCCTGAACGACTCCGCATCGCGACTGATACTGAAGTATTGAAAGAGTTTACTGGTCATGCGTGATTATGGTCAACTGCCCGAAAACGAAATTTTCCTTCCCGATAAAATACAGCAATTTCTTCAGTTTCCTTTCACTTACGAAGAGCGGGAGAAAATGTTTATTTTCAAATGTCGATGCCCACAACGGATACTCATGAAAAACATAACTTTCCCATGAACAACACGATTGTATTGCTCTCCCTGCTCGGCGTCATGCTCACCACACCGCTCTCCGGCGCATCCGGAGCGACCGGTCTGCCTGAAAACCATGCCGCATCTCCGGAAGCACAAAACGAACTGGCCGTCGATCTGTACCGCAATCTTGCAGTTACCGGAAAAAACCTCTTTTTCTCCCCCTCCAGCATCGAAACCGCGCTTTCCATGACCATGTCCGGAGCGCGAAACCGGACGGAACGGCAGATGGCCGATGTAATGCATGTCGGCCCTGACGCCATGGAACGCCACCATGCCGGACTCGCATCGTTCGAAAAACAGCTTGAGGCCATCCAGAAAAAAGGTAGGGTAACGATAGCCTCCTCGAACTCGATCTGGCCGCAGAAGAACTATCCGCTTGCGCCTTCATGGCTTGCGCAGCTCAAACGGTACTACGGAACATCGGTAACGCCGGTCGATTACATCCATGAGACGGAAAAAGCGCGGATCGCTATCAACCGGCGAGTGGAAAAGGATACGAAAAACCGGATCCGGGAGCTTCTCAAACCCGGTATTCCCGATCCCCTGACAAGACTCGCGCTGGTCAATGCAGTCTATTTCAAAGGCGATTGGGAGCACCCGTTCAATGAAAACAACACGGTTGCATCCCCGTTTTACATCCGCCAGGGAACGGCGGGAAAAGCCCCGCTGATGCGGCAGAGCGCATCGTTCGGCTACGCCGATCATGACGGGGTGCAGGTGCTCGAACTTCCCTATGCCGGAAAAGAGCTCTCCATGATCGTGGTACTGCCGAAAGAACGGTTCGGCCTCGAAGCTCTTGAAAAAACCCTGACTCCGAAGCAGTTTGCCCTCTGGACGGCTAATCTCGGCGAAAGAAAAATCGAAGTGCTTCTTCCCAAATTCCGCACCACCTCAGCGTTCCGCCTCGACGAGACTCTCAGGCATATGGGAATGACCGACGCATTCGACGGGAATCTCGCCGATTTCAGCGGCATGGTATCCAATAACGACAAACTGTACATCGGTGCGGTCGTCCACAAGGCTTTCGTGGATGTCGGCGAGAAAGGCACCGAAGCTGCGGCAGCGACAGCGGTAGTCATGCAGCTCCGGAGCGCGATGCCGATGCCGGTACCGGTATTCAAGGCCGACCACCCGTTCCTCTTTGCCATCCGGGAGAACAGCACGGGACGCATCCTTTTCATGGGACGCATCTGCGATCCGACGCTCGGAGGCGAATAGAGGTGCACAATGCACAGATGAAACCGGTGAACGGAGCAGATCGCTGGAAATTCGCGGTTGACCGGGGAGGCACCTTTACGGATATTGTCGGCATAGACCCGCAGGGATCGGTACATATGGTGAAACTGCTCTCGGTATCGGAACGGTATGACGACGCAGGTATTGCTGGCATCAGGCAACTGCTGGGACTCGACTCGTACTCAGCGAGCTCTCTCGAATCCGGGCATATCGACTCGATTCGCATCGGGACGACGGTTGCAACAAACGCGCTGCTGGAACGGAAAGGGGTGCCTGTTGCCCTCTGCACTACCGCCGGGTTCGAAGATCTTCCGACAATAGGCAACGGCACAAGAAAAGATCTCTTCAAACTGGACACAAGGAATCGCATTCCGCTCTGCAGCCTCTCGACAGGCATCGACGAAGAAACCGGAGCGGACGGGCGGATCATCCGGCCGCTCGATGCAGATCACGCCCTTTATGTCCTTCTCGGAATCCGCGGGAAAGGGTTCGAACATCTTGCCATTGCGCTGAAAAATTCCTGGATTAATCCGCAGCATGAAACGATTCTTGCCCGGATCGCCAGAGAAAAGGCAGGGTTTCGCAGCGTTATCGCCTCGCATGAGGTGATGCCGCTTATCGGTCTTTTCAGAAGAACCGGAACAACGTTGCTCGAAACCTTTCTCTCGCCTGTTCTCTTCATGTGGGCTGAGAGCGTCGCCCGTCTTGCAGGAAATACGCCGCTTGAGTTCATGCAGAGTTCCGGCGGTCTCTGCGGAATACGGAGCCTCAAGGCAAAAGACACCATCCTTTCCGGGCCGGCCGGAGGCGTTGCCGGAGTTGCGGCTATCGCCGGAACGCTCGGAATCCGTCAGGCAATCGGTTTCGACATGGGCGGCACATCGACCGACGTGTCGCGTTTCGACGGACAATCCGGCCATGTATTCGAAGCGACTGTTGACGATGTCTCCTTTCATGCCGATATGCTCGACATCGAAACCGTAGCTGCCGGCGGCGGCTCGCTCCTCTCTTTCGACGGCGAACGCCTGCGCGTCGGTCCCGGTTCCGCAGGGTCCAGCCCCGGCCCTGCCTGTTACGGTCTCGGCGGTCCTCTGGCCGTCACGGATGCCAACCTGCTGCTTGGACGTATCGTACCTGAATTCATGCCCCGCACGTTCGGAAAAAACAGCGACGACCTTCCCGACCGCGAAGCCGCCCGGGCCTCTTTCGAAGAGCTTCTTTACGAGGTGAACCGGTCATCCGGCAATGCTTTTTCGATGGAATCGCTTGCTGCCGGGTTCCTGCGGATAGCCAACGAAATCATGTGCCGCGCGATGAAGAAAATATCGGTATCGCGGGGCTACGACATTCGTAACCATGCCCTGATCTGTTTTGGCGGCGCGGCGGCACAGCACGCATGCGATATCGCGGAGATACTCGGCATTGAAACCGTGGTGGTTCCGAAACACGCCGGCGTGCTCTCAGCGTGGGGCATAGCATTTGCGGACAGGCTGGAACGCCGGACGGGAGCGATCATGAAGTTGCTTTCGGACGAACTGCTTTCGACAGGCTTGTCCGCAACTGCGGTTCGCCTTGCGCGCGAGTTGACAGGCAACCCAGGGGAGAGTCCTGGAGGAAATAACGTCAGAACGACGGTATTTCTCGACCTGCGACCGCTCGGAACCGATTCATGGCTATCCCTCAGGGCTTCAGAGCATCCGGGCGATATGGTCCGGTTCGATTCGGCCGCTGCAATCTCGGAACGGTTCGAAACGGAATTCGGCTTGCGCTTCGGTTTCAAACCCGAGGCTGTTCCGATTGAAGTGGTGAACGTTCGCGTCGAAGTACGCCACCGGTCTGAAGAATTCCGGACTTCGCCTCTGCCGCTCAACCGACGAATGCTTGAACCCCGGGAGGCTCCGATGCAGCGCGAGGTCTGGACCGGAAGTGCCATGGAGCCTGTTCCGGTTTTCGACCGCTCCCGTCTGCTCGCCGGAGAGACCCTTTCGGGTCCGGCCATGGTTGCCGGAGAACAGCTTACGCTCTATGTGGCTAAGGGATTCGAGGCAATGGTCGATGGATACGGTAATATTCTTGTGAAAAACCTTCACGCCGGAGAACGCCGGATGACGACAACCGAAAGCTGGAAGAGAGGGCCTGACCCCATGCTGCTCGAGGTTTTCAACAACATCTTCATGAACGTGGCGGAGCAGATGGGCCAGACGCTCTGCAATACCGCGTACTCGGTGAACATGAAGGAACGCCTTGATTTCTCCTGCGCGATATTCGACCGCGACGGGAGACTTGTATCGAACGCGCCGCACATCCCGGTGCATCTCGGTGCCATGGAAGCCACAGTGCAGCAGCTTATCGAAAGTCAGCGGCAAGCCATGCTGCCCGGGGAGATGTACCTGGCCAACAACCCGCATCGAGGAGGCTCCCACCTGCCGGACATGACCGTCGTGATGCCGCTTTTCGTTGATGGAAAACGCCCCTCGTTCTATGTCGCAAACCGGGGACATCATGCCGATATCGGCGGCACGACCCCTGGTTCCATGCCGCCATCGAGCCGAACGATTTTCGAGGAAGGTGTGGTGATCGACGGATTCAGGCTGGTGAAGGATGGCCTTTTCATGAGAGAGGATCTTCTTGAGCTGCTCTCTTCTGTACCCTGGCCGGCCCGAAACCTGCCGGAACGCATCTCCGATCTGCAGGCGCAGATCGCCGCAAACAGAAAGGGTTGTACGGAACTCCGGCAGATCGTTGAAGAGTACGGACTGCCGGTTGTTGAACGATACATGCAGTACATACGCGACAATGCCCGGCATGCCATGAGCCGTGTGCTGAAAACGCTTGCAGGAAGCGATGGCCATGCCTCTTATCGCTTCGGCGACAGGATGGACAACGGAACGCCCGTTTGCGTTGCGATACGCATAAACGCTCCGCAGAACGAGGAACCTTCGGCCGTAATCGATTTCACCGGTACCGGATCTGCGGATCCCGGCAACAGCAATACCCCGGCAGCAGTGGCAAGGGCTGCGGTACTCTATGTCTTTCGAAGCCTGATCGAGCAGGAGATTCCGCTGAATTCCGGCTGCCTCGACCGCATCCGGATCGTTATCCCGGAAGGGTGCCTGCTTAATCCTCCGCCGAACAGCGCAGTCGCGGTAGGCAATGTGGAAACATCGCAGCGGATCGTGGACGTCCTGCTGGGAGCTCTCGGAAAAGCGGCAGCATCCCAGGGAACCATGAACAACCTGCTCTTCGGCAGGCCTGACAACAGCGGGATGCAGTACTACGAAACCATTCCAGGCGGATGCGGCGCCATTGAAGGACATGACGGCGCTTCCGGCATGCAGGTGCACATGACCAATACCAGGGTCACCGACCCGGAAATTCTCGAACACCGTTTTCCCGACGTGAGAGTTACCCGATTCTCGCTACGCAGGGGTTCGGGAGGCGCAGGCAAGTGGAATGGCGGCGACGGCGTCGAGCGGGCACTCACGTTCAGCGAACCGATGCGCCTGACAATGATTTCAGAGCGGCGTGAAACCGCACCGTTCGGCATCGATGGAGGCGGAAGCGGAGCGTCCGGAGAAAACATCCTCATCGCTGCCGATGGTACGCATCAGGTTTTGGAAGGCAGAATCGATCGCATCGTCAACCCGGGCGAAACCATTCTTGTGAAAACGCCCGGAGGAGGAGGATTCGGGTATCTTCCGCAGCAGCAGTAATGTTGTCAGAAAGCAACAGGTTATACGCCTTCTTCTTCTCCAACCGGTTCAAAGTCGGCGGACGATATGACCCCGCTTTTCAGTTCGTCGTTAATTGATATTTTTAACGGCTTTTCTGTCTGCAGGACGTCAAGAACATCTCTGAACCTGTCAAGCGTAAAAATAATTGCCGGGTATGGATCGATCTGATTTTGAGGAAGAGCGGCATCGTTATCATAAAAGAACAATCTTGCCACATTGTCTTTCTCTTTGAACAGATAGATTATTGCTTCATATGAAATGCCGGAACAGTACCTGATCTGATAGCTATCAAAAGTGCTGTTGAATGTAGACATACAACCTCCTTTTTTGTTTAGAAAAAATGGACACCATAACAGTTCTCTACACTCCGGATTCAAGAGACAATCAACGTGTTATATCTTTTTTTTACAGGAACCGTATCTGCCAAAAGATAACAGCAGGAGAAAACATATTGTTCTATGCGCATGTATTTTTCTGAAAAATCAGTACCCGATTCTGAAAACCAATGCAGAAACCTCTGATCATACACTGGTTCCGTCAGGACCTGCGCCTCACAGATAATCCGTCACTCTATGACGCCTGCCTGAATGGCCGGGTGCTGCCGGTCTACATTCTCGATGACCACAATGCCGGAAAATACCGGATGGGCGGCGCAAGCCGCTGGTGGCTGCACCATAGCCTTGCGGCACTTAACCATGCTCTCAAGGGACGGCTTGCTCTGTTCAGCGGCGATCCGCTGGAGATACTCCCTGCGCTTGCCGCATCGACTGGAGCGACGAAAGTTTACTGGAATCGCTGCTACGAGCCCTGGAGAATCAGCAGGGACACAAGGCTTAAACATAAACTCAGGGAACAGGGTATTACTGCTGAAAGCTACAACGGCTCGATGCTCTGGGAACCATGGGAAGTTCATAAATCCGACGGCACTCCATACAAGGTGTTCACTCCCTTCTACAGGAAAGGATGCCTCTCTGCCGCATCGCCACGCATGCCTCTGCCTCTCCCGGTCAAACTTGACTGCCCGAGCCCACCTGAAGAAAGCCTTCCGCTTGAGGCGCTCGGACTGCTTCCCCGCATACGCTGGTACCGACAACTTGAACCCCACTGGACAATTGGCGAGAATGGGGCTCTCGAAAGACTTGCTATCTTTCTGAAACATGGACTCCCTGGATACAGGGAGGGACGTGACTTCCCTGCCCGACCGAATGTTTCAAGGCTTTCACCCTCACTTCATTTCGGGGAGATCTCTCCAAATCAGGCATGGCACGGGGCAATTGCCGCAGGAAGCGGCATAGACCTCGACCATTTTCAGAGTGAGCTTGCATGGAGGGAGTTTTCATACAGTCTGCTCTACCACAATCCCGGACTTCCCGAAAAAAATCTGCAGAAATCGTTCGACCGCTTTCCATGGAAGGAAAACCCTGCAGCACTCATGCGCTGGCAGCAAGGATTGACAGGCTACCCCATCGTGGACGCCGGCATGCGTGAACTTTGGCAAACAGGATACATGCATAACCGGATACGCATGGTTGCGGGATCGTTTCTCGTCAAGAACCTGCTGCTGCACTGGCACGAAGGCGAATCATGGTTCCGGGACTGTCTGGCCGATGCCGACCTTGCCATCAACAGCGCGAGCTGGCAGTGGATAGCCGGATGCGGTGCCGATGCGGCGCCCTACTTCCGCATCTTCAATCCGGTAACGCAAGGACAAAAATTCGATGCTGACGGCAGCTATACGCGCAGGTATCTCCCCGAACTGGCACGTCTTCCTGACCGGTATCTGTTCTCTCCCTGGGAAGCGCCCGTCAGCGTTCTCGCTGACGCGGGAATCGCGACAGGAAAAACCTATCCGGAGCCGATAGTCGATCTCAAGAGCTCGCGTCGGCAGGCACTCGAAGCATATGCACTCACACGGAATCATTCATAATGGCTTCGCACACGATGTTTTCATAAATTTTTCAGGCGCAAGTCAGGATGCATCGGATGATTTGCCGTATATATTCGGAATTACCTATATTTACCCTGACAGACTTTTTATATCCGATATTCCTGCAACCATCATACACGATCAACCCTATGGACCCGAAAGAAACCATTCTCGAAGTACTGAAAAAAGAGGGCAAAGCCATGAGTGCCGGCCAGATCGCGGATAAAAGCGGCATAGACAGGAAAGAAGTGGATAAAGCCATGAAAACGCTGAAGGACGAAGAGCGCATCGTCTCACCGAAACGGTGTTACTGGGAACCCAAACAGTAACGCCTGGTTACTCCTGCAACAGTTCCGTCTTTTTTCACAGCCGTTCGAGAGCACTGTTGCAGGTTGATTCCGGCCCCCCATCAGATGAAAAATAAACTCATTATTGCAGGAATTGCCATAGCGGCACTGCTTTCCGGTCTGCTGTTTTTTCTGAACATCCGCCACTATGGTATTGGCCATGAACCTGAACCGCTCACCAACAGCATTATCGTATCGGTGCCGCCCTCGACGTTCAACCTTCCGGTACGTATCGAAACCGGAACGCTTGAAGGGTTTCTGAATGGAAAAATCAGAGGATCCTTTCTGCGGAAAAACCTGCTGCTCCAGAAAGGCAAAAAAGAAGAGATCACACTGGATCTCTCAAAAAGAAGTGCTATCAGCATAGAGTCCAACGGCCGCGAACTCATCTGTACCTTCCCGCTAACCGTCAAGGCTCGGCTCATCAACAGCAGATTTGGCGAAACACTTGCAAGACAGGTGAAGCCTGTGCGAACCGACCTCATCATTACGCTTTCGACGCCTATAACCATTGACCATAACTGGAGTCTTGGCACCCGGTTTCGTATAAGAAACATCAGATGGGTCAATGAACCTGTCGTTCGGTTCGGTCCGTTCAAAAAAAATATCAGGGAGGAGATCACCGGAATACTGAAAAGCAAGGAGGGAAAACTGACGCACATGCTTGACCGGGAAATCTATAAGGCTGCCAACCTGCAATCGACCATATCGGACGTCTGGATCGATCTTCAGGATCCGATTCTTATCAGCAGGAAACCTGCGCCGGTCTGGATCCGCTTCAAGTGCAACGACATTCATGGAAATATAGCATTGAATCGCGACGCCATCACCTGCTTTACCCGCATCAATGCGAAGATGGTCATGCTGACCGATACCACGGCAATTGCGAAACCGAATCCGCTGCCCAGCTTTAAAAAGCTCAACTCCACGGAAACAGAGACCCTGTCCGACATCAATCTCTATGCGTTCACGACATTCAGGGAAATCAACGACCAGATGAACGGATTGCTCCGCGGGAAAACCCTCTCGAAAGAGGGATATACGGTTACAATTACCGATATACACGCTTATGCTTCGAGTAAAGGGCTTTCTATAGGAGTCAGTACCGATAAAGATCTCAAGGGGCATGTGGTGACAAGCGGCAAGGTGCTGTTCGACGTGCCGACCCAGTCTCTTAACGTGCAGAATTTCGATTATTTCCTCAATACCGAAAACAGACTGGTAAGCACCGGAGATAACCTTCTGCATGAATTCGTTCGCGATACCGTCGCGACAAAACTGAACGTCAGGCTCGATACGCTTATCGGAAAAGTGCCCGGCATCGTCAACAACGCAATAGCCAAAGGCAAGGTCGGCAAGGTTATCTATCTGAAAGTGGACAGCCTCCGGGTGAAAAAGTGCGATATCATGCTCGACAGGGAGAAAATGCACCTGCTGCTCAATGTACATGCACGTGCGGATTTACGCCTGAAAAGAATAAAATCCGGAAAAGCGATAAAAATAAGAGGCTGACAGTAACACTGCGCCTTTGGCTACCCCTCATTTTCCGTTAGACCGGACTGATCGGTTTTTCTTTCAATATCCTTTCGGACATCTTCGTAACGGGCTTCATTGACGGCAACATCTTCGATTTCATCGGCATTTCGCTCATACATACTTACCGCTGCATGGAGCATGTTGTAGATCAGGGCTATATCCGTACCGGTATCGTCGAGATCGACGATCTGTTTGTAACAGATTATCCCGTCGTCGGCAACGCTGATATTGCCCGAATAGCTGTAGGAGTTGTTAATGAAGTTGAACAGCATGCACGCATCGACGAATTTACTTGCCCTGACCGTAAAGGGGGCGTAAAGGCAGAGTACCAGCCAGTGCTGCTTTTCATAACCTTCAAGCAAGAGGCGGAATGAGCGGTTCCCGACGCTCAACCTGACGGCAAGGCGGCTTATCCCTTCATCTTCGATTATTTCAAGCTGATCTTTCCAGCCGATGTCCGCAATAAAGTCTTCGATAAGCTGAGCTAAACGCATAGTGATATTCCCTGAAATTAAACTGTTCAAAATTTTTTTATCCGTCCATCTCAATCCGGAGGCGACGAACCGGGCCAATCAGTGCTCCATTGCGTAAGGAGTAAAACCGTACTCCGAAAAAGGTATTTGAAAGAATCCAAACGCAGCAAGGAAGCAATAAACCCTGAAACCGCTCTATAATACAATCTTTTAGATCATGATTCTAAAGGGCGGCTCTATTTATCGTCAAAAGGGTTGCGCCGCAAACTATACGTTCAGAAGTATTTTAGCTTGCCTGCCCGATGTCGTCAACGCGTCGTTTCGCTGAAAAATTATCAGTAACCGGCATTTTATTAAGCTTGAAATCCGGAAAAAAATGGTAATCTGCTTGTACGTATCCCTCGATTTATCTATTCGTTTTACCACAAGGAAACCGTCCTCATGTATGCCAGGAAAAACATTCCGCTTCATCCGGGAACTGTTCTTCTCGAAGATTTTCTGACTCCTCTCCAGTTAACCGAAAAACAGGTTGCCGAAGATACTCACATCCCTGTCTGGAGAATCAACGATATCATAACCGGAAAACGCAGTATTACAGCAGATACGGCTCTCCGTTTCGCCCGTTATTTCAGCACTCCGGCACAATTCTGGTTCGGACTGCAGATGGACTACGACCTGAAAGTTGCCATGAACAATGCCGGAGACTCCATCGACAAGGAAATCCGTGTATTCGAAAACACTGAACTATAATAGCCTCTTCAGGGTCTCTTTCAGATCCGGCAGCTTCAGCTCCATCCATGCCATACGACGGCTGACCGTTTAAGGTGGATATGCAATCTCCGCCCCCCTCCGGCCGAAGGCAGGCGGACTGAACCCCTGACTGTTCTATAATGCCATAAACACGCTCAAGAACGGATCACGTTATCGCAACAGTCGCGTTCCGCTCCATTGGCTTTGTGTTCGAGCCCAACGGCAAAAACTGTACATCCCTTGATCTTCAAGCTCTCGGACTGATCATTGCAACCGATCTTTGAGCGTACATATCTCCCGAAACCGGGTAAAAGAGATCAGCATATTCCACTGGACTGACCGATCTCCGTTCACACCTCACTTCAGCTCGCACGTCAGTTGCCCGGAAAAGGTGCATGCCTTCCCATCCTCCACACTCCCATCGAACCGCCGACAGCTCCCGGAGAACCGGTCTGAAATCAAAAGCGGGAACTATTTATACATTTGAATGACTGAGCGTTGTACATATTTATATAATTATTAAATTATATAATCACTCAGGAATACATATAAGAAGAGGTATCGTTCCGCCCGGCGTCCTTTACAATACCGGCAGAGACGCTTTCTGCCACCCACAGCACTCGACAGCGCCCCTCAAACAGACTGGCGCAGACAATTTTTCAATAAATCATAAACAGATTGGAGGCTGGAACCATGTCAAAAAAAATCGTTGTCCTTGGAGCAGGCACGGGAGGAACCATCATTTCGAACAACCTGAGAAGACATCTGCCCGAAGACTGGGAGATAACGGTCATCGACCGTGACGACCAGCACATCTACCAGCCAGGCATGCTGTTCGTTGCTTTCGACATTCAGAAACCGGGCCGGCTCGTCAAATCGAGAAGAAAATATATCATGCCCGGTATAAATTTCGTCATCGACGAAATCGTCCGCGTCGATCCCGACAAAAAAGAGGTGACGACCCTCAACCATAAGTTCTCCTACGATTTTCTCGTTATCAGCACGGGATGCCGGATAGCCCCCGAGGAAAACGACGGGCTGCTCGATGCCTGGGGCAAGAACGCCTTTACCTTCTACACCATTCCGGATGCCGAACTGCTCCGGAACAAACTCAAGGAGTTCGACGGCGGAAAGGTTGTGCTGAACATTGCCGAACTCCCCTTCAAATGCCCGGTGGCACCGATCGAGTTCATCTTCATGGCCGACTGGTATTTCAAGCAGAAAGGCATCAGGAACAAGGTGGAGATCGAACTTGTCACGCCGTTACAGGGAGCCTTTACCAAGCCCAAAGCTTCGGCGGTATTTACCGCATCGGCAAAGGAAAAGAATATCAGAATAACTCCGGCCTTCGAGCTGAGCTCTGTCAACGGCAAGGGAAAGTACATCGAGTCCGTAAAGGGCGACAAGGTGAAATACGATCTGCTGGTGTCGATACCGACAACACTCGGCGACAAGATGATCAGCGATTCAGGTATCGATGACGGCATCGGTTACGTGCCGACACACCAGAACACCCTGAAAGCGCTCAAGCACGAAGGGGTCTACGTGATCGGCGACGCCACCAACGTACCAACCTCGAAAGCCGGATCGGTTGCCCACTACGAAGCCGATGTGGTGGTGTTCAACATCATGGCCGAAATTCATGGAGTCAAGCCGGAGGAAATTTTCGACGGCCACTCAACCTGTTTCATCGTTTACTCCAAAGGCACCTCTTCGGTCATCGATTTCAATTACAAGATCGAACCGCTTCCGGGACAATTCCCCATGCCGAAGCTGGGACCGTTCTCCCTCCTGAAAGAGACCAAAATGAACTGGTACGGAAAACTCGGGTTCGAATGGCTTTACTGGAACGTCCTGCTCGCCGGAAGGCATCTGGGCGCACCCCCGACTCTGGTCATGGCCGGCAAGGAGGTCGGATAGCGTTTGCACGGTGAGCACAACGCTCATTATTCTGTCCCCGGTGCCGGATCATCTCCGGCACTTTGGGCAATCCTCCGGCTCACCTTGGCGCCGAGCCTGCGAATCTCCTCCACCCGACCGACAAGGTTTCCGCGCCCATCCCTCAGACGACGCACGGCAAGATCGAACGAATCCGAAACGCCGGAAAGCTTCTTTCGGGCATCCTCCATGCTCTCGACTATGAGGGCTACCTGATCGTAGATACGGCCCGCACGATCGGCAATGAGCTCGGCATTGCGGTTTTCGTTTTCGCGACGCCATAACTGGGCGATAAGCTTGAGGGTGATCATCAGGGTTGCCGGTCCGCAGAGTACGATGTTCTTTCCGGAAAGATCGTACATAAGATCCGGATCGGCCTGCATGACGGCCTGCCATGCAGGTTCGAGCGGAATGCACATAATCACGAAATCGAGCGTGCGGTTGCCCCCGATATCGTGATAGTCCTTTTCGAGCATGGCAGCAATATGGCGGCGCACCGACTGCACATGCTCCCTGAGAGCCTGATCCCTGCCGGATCCGTCTTCAAGGCTGCAGAACCGTTCATAGGCGGTCAGCGACACCTTGGAATCGACGATGACCGCCTTCCCTTCAGGCAGCAACACCATGAAATCGGGGCGCTTCAGAGTGCCGTCCTCGCCACGGAAACTCTCCTGCGCAACATATTCTCGCCCCTTTTCAAGTCCGGAAGCTTCGAAAATCCGTCCGATGATCATCTCGCCCCAGTCACCCTGTACCTTGGAATCGCCCTTGATGGCACGGGCAAGCGTGTTGGCCTCGTCGCTCACCCTGCCGCTCAGTTCCATAAGCTGCCGGACCTGTTCCCGCAGGCTTGCAGAACCGGCGATATTCGATTCATGCAGTTCATCAACCCTGCGTCGGAAGCCGTCGAGCTGTTCGCGAAATGGCTGCAGCAGGGTGTCCATCCGTTGCCGGTTCTCTTCGCCGAGCACCCTTCCCCGCTCTTCGACGATCCTGCCGGCAAGGCTTTCGAACTCCTTCTGAAGTCGGGCTTCTGAATCCTGAAGCAGTACGATCTTCTCGGCTGCACTCCTGCGTTCATGCTGCAGGTCGGCCTCGAGACGGGCATACTCGACCCTGAGCTTCTCCAGCTCACCTCCTGCAGCTTCAAGTCGCAAGAGCGCACGATCCCGCTCCGCTTCGGCGCCCTGCAGACGCATCAGCTCGGCTTTGCGCGGCGCATCGCCGAACTGGCGAAAAAGGATGAAAACAAGCAGCAGCAGCACAAGGAGCAGCAATAAGAGAATCAGCGGATCGTTCATATCGGTTTCTTATGGGGTAACGTCGGACTTTTCTGCAAGATACACAGAAAGCGGCTAAAAACGCACCCTGTCCGGATCGCATCAGTCTCCCCGTATATTCTCCCTTTTCCCTCTTTTCCCTGCTCGCATATACTTTAATTATTAAAGTTCTTTGTGCAAAAAAAAACAGTAGGGCGAAGATCAGGAGTATCGGAGTATCGCTTCGCGGTAGAAGATGGGAGTGGGCTGAGTGGAGATCGGTTGAACGTGCTGAGTGTTACGGGTCAGGTTGAAGAGGCTGGATGGCTTGTCAGCTGATTAGCAGGAAAAGATTTTGGCTGTTTTGTTGTCTCGCCATTTCGCCATCCAGCTATCCAGCCAGGAGTAGAAGAAAGAAAATAATCTGATGCCGCGCGGCGCGCGATACCCCCATTCGCTGAGCGAATGATACTCCCGGGCGTACCCGACCGATACTCCTTTTCCTCTGGTTAATGGGAAGGAATTTCAGGATTGTCGCGGGCTGTATAACTGCATAGTTGTATTGAAAATGAGATAACGCCTTGCCCGGAATACAAATGGCGGGTTGGAAAACCCGCCCCCCCTTATTCCATTTCCAATACAACTATGCAGTTACCCGAAAATCCTCCCCACCAACAAACAGGCACCTGTTTCGAACCGAGAAACCCGCCATCAAGCCCACCTGCCCACTCTCCCCCTTTCTCACCTATTCCCCCCTCATCGCTAAACGCTCATCTGGCTTGATAGCTTGATAGTTTTTTAGCAAGAAAAGTGACATACAATCCAGCCCACGGATCACCGCCCACCGCTCACGCTTTTCCTTCTGTGAAAATCCGATTTCAATAAGCGGGAACCGCACTCTTTAAAACGTGAATAGGGAAGAAGTGAGTAAGGGGGTAAGCGTCTCCAGCTTTTCAATCCGTGAAAATCAATCCCCTCTTCAATCAGCGGGAACGCGTTCTTACTCTTACAGCTCGATAGCTGAAGAGCTTAACACAATCCCCCGGTCAACCTTCATCCATCAATCTGTGCTAATCTGTGAAAATCCGTGGGCAAAAATCTTCCTCTCCCATCTTCCCTCGTCACCTCTTCACTTCTTCTCCGGGTTTTCCGGCTACTGGCTACTGAATACTGGCCCATTGCCCCCCCTCATCGCTTGGCCCTGGATTATAAATGTATTATTGAAATAGAATTGGAATTACACCTTTACACGCCACCGCGCTAGCGTCAAGTGCCAACACCATTCCGGATCAGATCGTGGCGTGTGAATGGAGTGTCGTAAACTGAAGGGAAATAACCTGGCGCGAGCGCCAAACCCCCGGGAAATCCGGGGCCTGGGTGTCAAGCGACGTACAGGAGCGCGAGTGTCAAAATCGTTTCGTGTATACATGACAATACGGCTGATGACCGGTTTTTTTGTAGTAATCCTGATGGTAATCCTCTGCAGTCCAGAAGGTACCGGCTTTTTCCACCGTGGTCGCCACCAGATACCCTTTTGCTTTCAGCTCGGCAATGAGCCTTGCTGCCACCTGTCGCTGCTCCTCGTCGGCGTAGAAAACCGCCGAACGGTACTGCGTCCCTGCGTCCGGGCCCTGCCGGTTCACCTGTGTCGGATCGTGGATTTCGAAAAACAGCTTCGCAAGGGTTTCGTAACTCACAAGAGCTGGGTCGTACTCGACCTCCACAGCCTCGGCATGACCTGTCCTTCCGCTGCAGACCTGCTTGTAGGAAGGATTTGAGGTCTCTCCCCCGGTATAGCCGGACTTGACCGCAAGCACGCCCTTCGCGTTGCTGAAATGGTATTCAACTCCCCAGAAGCACCCGCCCGCAAAAACCGCAGTACGGGTTTCCGGCGGTTTTTGGGCTTCCGGCTGAAAGTTCAGTGAAACCGAGTTCACGCAATGGCGAACGTTCTTGCCGGTCATGCCTTCGTTGAAAAAAACGTGGCCAAGATGAGCCCCGCAGTTCGCACATACGATCTCGGTACGCCTGCCGTCCGCATCGCGAACCTCTTTCACCGCATCGGGCAGAGCGTCGTCGAAGCTGGGCCATCCCGTGCCCGATTCGAATTTATCGGCAGAACGGAACAGAGGCGCGTCACACTGCCTGCAGTGATAGGTTCCCTTCTCCCTGTTCAGATAATATTTTCCGGAAAAAGGTGGTTCCGTGCCTTTATGCACGATAACGCGCTCTTCTTCGGGGGTGAGTTGCTTGTACGGCATATCTTTCTCCTTTTGCTCTTTATGATGAACTTCCGGCACCGGCACGGCATTGCCGGAACAGGATGCAAGCAGAAGCAGCACAAGAAATAAGAAGTAAAAAGAGGGCTTTCTGTGCCTGTTGCGCAAACCGTTGACGATGCTGATGCTCATTCAGGTTACCGATGTGTTTGATGCAAGTGAAACGACTTTAATAACTCCATATCGATATAACCGCAAGGATTTCCAGTTGGTTTCTCCGGTTCACGAGAACTTTCGCTCTCTTTCCCATGGTTAAAGAGAGATATTCCCTTGAAACAGTATCGAATTCATGCCGTTATGATCCATGAATCACGCCAGCCAAACCTTTTGGCGAAGGAAAAAAGCCCTTATCTTCTGCAGCACGCCTTCAATCCGGTGAATTGGCACCCGTGGGGCCCGGAGGCTCTCAGGAAATCGAGGGAGCGGAACATGCCGATATTTCTCTCCGTCGGATACGCAACCTGCCACTGGTGCCATGTGATGGAACGGGAATCCTTCGAAAACGAAGAAACCGCAAGGCTGCTCAACGACAGCTTTGTTCCGGTGAAGGTTGACCGCGAAGAACTTCCGGATCTTGACCGGCTCTATATGACCTATGTGCAGGCTTCAACGGGAAGGGGCGGATGGCCGATGTCGGTATGGCTCACGCCGGACCTCAAACCTTTTTACGGGGGCAGCTACTTCCCGCCCGAAGATCGATACGGCATGCCGGGGTTCAGAACCGTGCTCACCTCCATTGCGCAGTTGTGGAATACCGATCCCGCACGCATAACGGAAGCTTCACGCATCTTTTTCGAGCAGCTTCAGCCCTCCACCCTTATGGGAAAAAGCGGGCTTCCGGAAAAGGGAGAGGCGCAGGAGGCCTGTTTCCGGTGGCTTGCATCCGCTTACGATCCCCTCCGGGGCGGGTTCGGCGGCGCGCCGAAATTTCCAAGGCCGGCAGTGCTCACCTTTCTCTTCAGCCACGCCTTTCATACGGGTAACCGGGAAGCCGCGTCAATTGCCCTCCACACGCTGAAAAAAATGGCCGAAGGGGGCATACACGATCACGTGCATAGCATGGGCAAAGGTGGAGGAGGATTCGCCCGTTACTCCACTGATGAACGCTGGCATCTCCCCCATTTCGAAAAAATGCTCTACGACAATGCGCAGCTTGCCGCAAGCTATCTGGAGGCATTCCAGATCAGCGGCGAAACGCTGTTCGCCCGTATCGCCGAGGACATCTTCAACTACATACTGCACGATATGCAGTCGCCTGAGGGCGGCTTCTATTCGGCTGAGGATGCCGACAGCTTCCCTGACGGAGAAACTCAGGAAAAGCGTGAAGGCGCTTTCTATGTGTGGAGCTGGAAGGAGGTCATGTCGCTTCCTGCGGAACCCGATAAGCTGGAACTGTTTGCACGAACCTACGGCATGAAACCCGAAGGCAACGTGTCTGAAGATCCGCACGGAGAGTTCGGAGGCAAAAACGTGCTCATGGAGCAGTCGGCACCTGAAAAGCATGAGAAAGATACCGTCGCCGCGCTTGACGAGGTTCGGCAGCTTCTCTACGAAAAGCGCCTGCAAAGATCGCGGCCGCTGCTCGACGACAAGATCATCACCTCATGGAACGGCCTCATGATATCGGCTCTCGCAAAAGGGTACCGGGTTCTCGGTCACAAGGAGTATCTCCGGGCAGCGCGCAATGCCGCGGATTTCATACTCGTGCATCTCTATGAGGAAAACGAAGGACGTCTGCTCCGCCGCTATCGCGACGGTGATGCGGCAATAACCGGAAAAGCCGAGGATTATGCTTTTTTTGTACGGGGGCTGATCGACCTCTATCAGGCCTGCTTCGACAACCGGTACCTCGATGCCGCCGACAGGCTCTGTGAAACCTGCAACCGCCTGTTCTACGATCATGCCGGCGGCGGGTATTTCAGCACGGCAACGGACGACGACACGGTTCCGGTGCGTCTGAAGGAGGAGTATGACGGCGCCGAACCTGCCGCGTCGTCTGTCGGAATTCTGAACCTGCTTGACCTTGCCGTAATGAACGGGAACGAAGCGTATGAGGGCATGGCTGAAGCCTGCTTCAGGGGTTTCGGCACCCTGCTTTCGCATAACAGCCATGCCCTGCCGCTTATGCTCGCAGCGCTGAACAACGCCCGTAAAGGGGGTATTCTCGCCGTTCTTGCCGGAAATATGCAGTCGCCCCGAATGCAGAAACTGCTGAAAACGCTGAACTCGCGCTATCTTCCGGGCCTTACCCTTATGCATGCATCGGCCATAAGCCCGAAAAGCGCCGAAATATCGGCAGGCATCGACCCGGAATCGGCGATCCCGGAAGTGTATCTATGCATCGGTCATACTTGCCGACTTCCGGCAAGCACCCCCGAAGCGCTCGACGAGCTGCTTGACGGGGCTATCCGTTGAAAGGCAGACGGTCCTCGATATCATCCTTCGGTTCCTTGCGCATGACGCTGTCGGCAACCTGGCCGATAACCGAACCTGCTGCAAAGATACCGAGTCCGGCTACCGCAATACCTGCAAGAACCGGCATCAAAGGAGCTGCAAGCGGCCCTATCACCGCTGCGCCGGCTACACCTGCCGCGACTTTCAGAACACCATCAGGAGGTTTCATCGATTCCATTTGTTTCTATCCGTTTTTAGAAGATTATTTTGACAAATCGAAGTCAATCCTTACTTTACCGCATGCCGGAACAGCCGGTACCGCAGTAAACCCGAAAGAATGGACAATTAGCTCAGTTGGTTAGAGCGTTCGCTTCACACGCGAGAGGTCATAGGTTCGAGTCCTATATTGTCCACCCGCTTCGTATCAATTGCTTTTTACCGATCCAGCTATCTGTTCACAACGTTTTTCATTCTATTGTCCGCCATCCGAACTGGTCACATCCAGGTGAACCACTCCGCTTCCTTCATCCGGCATTTCGGGGGTTCCCGACTGGTTGTTCATGGCTTCGACAACCTGCTTCATGAGCGAATCGGCAATAAAAAGCCCGGCTCCTCCTATCAGCATCCCGGCAACTCCGTGCATGACGAAAGGCATTCCCAGCGGTGTCAGGAGTATAGCACCTCCAGCCGCAGCAGCAGCGTCTTTCAGCATAGTTACAACTCCCTGTTGTAGTTTTGGTTGCAGGCCAAAAGGGCGCACCGTCCCCTCTGGCTTTAAAACTTCATGTTTAAAATATACGCAGGATTTTCCGGAAAAAGGAATGGAAGGTTTCGGGTATCATTCCTTTATTGTGGCGGATGCGTGAAGCGTTATTTGAAAAAGGATATTTCCTGACCATGAAATCTCTTGCAAGCGTCTTTACAAATGGGTAAAATCCACATGCATGCATATCTCCAAGTTTTAAAACCAAAAGTTCCGAATTATTAATTCGGCAAAGAATAATGGACAAAAAAATCAGAAAGGTTCTTGTAGCCAATCGCAGCGTACCGGCGGTACGGGTTATTCAAACATGCAAAGACAGAAAAATCCCGACAACGGCGGTTTACAGCACTCCGGACCGGCTTGCAGCCCATGTGTTCATGGCGAATGATGCGGTTCATATCGGCGAGGCTCCGCCGATAGAGTCGTACCTGAACATGGAAAAGATTATCGCCGCCGCCATCAAGACCGGCGCAAACGGCGTGCATCCGGGCTGGGGCTTCCTTTCCGAAAATGCGAAGTTCGCCCGAATGGTGCAGGATTCGGGCCTGATATGGATCGGGCCGAGCCCTGAAGTGATCCAGAAGATGGGCGACAAGATCGAGTCGAAAATAATTGCCAAAGAAGCCAGGGTACCCACCATCCCGGGCATCAATTCGCCGAACACCACCGAGGAAATCCGCAGGTGGATGCTGGAAGAGGACGTTGTGTTTCCGATTATCATCAAAGCCTCTTCGGGCGGCGGCGGCAAAGGGATGGTGAGAGTCGGCAACGACACGGAACTTGAGACCGCGCTGGCACAGGCCCGGTCGGAAGCGAAAAAATCATTCGGCAACGACGAAATACTCGTTGAAAAGTTTATCGAAAAGGGCAAGCACATCGAGGTGCAGATCATTGCCGACCAGCACGGCAA
The DNA here is from genome assembly GCA_020721225.1 of Pelodictyon luteolum. Taxonomy (GTDB): domain Bacteria; phylum Bacteroidota; class Chlorobiia; order Chlorobiales; family Chlorobiaceae; genus Chlorobium; species Chlorobium luteolum_C. Next base: position 35,655 of record DYNE01000014.1, read on the forward strand.
CGTGCTTCATCTCTACGATCGCGAGTGCACGCTGCAGCGCCGCAATCAGAAGGTGATCGAAGAGGCCCCCTCTCCCAGCCTCGACGAAGAGACCCGCAACTCGATCTGCGAAACGGCCGTCCGGCTCATGCGCACGATCGGCTACTCCTCTGCAGGCACGGTCGAGTTTCTGCTCGATTCTGCAACCGGCAAGTTCTACTTCCTCGAAGTGAACACCCGCCTTCAGGTTGAGCACGGCATTACCGAGCTGGTGACCGGCGTGGATATCGTCAGCCTGATGCTCGACATAGCCCAGGGCGAACCGCTCAGCTTCCGGCAGGAAAACATCCGTCCGAACCGCTGGGCACTGGAAGTCCGCCTCAACGCTGAAGATCCTGCAACGTTCAACCCTTCATTCGGCAACATCAGCCGCCTGCACCTGAATCTCTATCCAGGAACCAGAGTTTCGCAGGGGGTCTATGAGGGCTCTGAAATTCCTCCCTACTACGACTCGCTGATCATGCTCCTGATGACAACCGGCCCCGACAGGGAAACCGCTATCATGAAGATGGACAGCATTCTCTGCCGGAACCTGAGGGTCGAAGGGGTCAAAACACTTTCGCCACTGCTTTTGAGCATCATCCGGCACCCGAATTTCATCAAAGGCGATTTTTCGACGCGTTTTATCGAAGAGCATATGGACGAGCTCGTCTCCATGTTCCCCGAGAACGACAGCGAAGAGGATGCGCTGAAAATCGCCAGATATGTAGCTGAAATTTCTGCACTTGGAACACCGAACTGGATTTAACCAACATGACAAATTCCGTTTTCGTAAAACCGGGGATGAGCCCCAAAGAGATCGTTCATAACGTTCGCAATCTGGGTGCGATTGCCCTGACCTCTACCGGCATGAGAGACGCCGGTCAATCGGATTATAAAAACCGGCTGAGGATTCGCGATCTCTCCACCCTTTCTCCTCACTACAATGAGATGGGGCTCTTCAGTTCAGAGTGCCATGGCGGAGCGCGCTGGCATGTAGGAATCATGAACCGCCGCGAAAGCCCGTTCGACGAGATTGCGCTGCTCAGGGAAAAAATGCCGAACGTGCTGCTGCAGACGCTCGTGCGCGAAACCAATCTCTGGGGTTATCGTCCTTATCCGAAGAACATCATCGAGCATGTGATTTCCAGGGTAGATATCGACGTATGGCGCTGTTTCTCCTTCCTCAACGACGTACGCAACATGCGCACGGTCGCAGAAGTGGTCATGAAGCGCGGTCGCCTTTTCCAGCCTGCCATTGCCTTTACCCAGGCCGACTGGACAACGAATGACTATTACCTGAAACTCGTCAGGGAGATCGTCGATCTTTGCGGCGGCACGGACGAAATCATTCTCTGCGTCAAGGATATGGCTGGAGTCGGCAGCCCGCGGCGCATGCATTCGCTCTTTGACGCCATCAAGCAGGCTTTTCCCGATCTGGTTCTGCAATATCACCGCCATGCAACCGACGGTCTTGCCCTTCCTGCGCTCCTTGCTGCCGCTCAGGCCGGCGCAGGCATCATCGATGTCGAAGAGGACTCGCTCACCCGCTTCTACGGCCAGGCGCCCCTCCTGAGCGTCGCCTCGTTCCTCGAAGAATCGGGCATGAACGTCCATCTCAACGTCAAAGCGGCGGATGGAGCGGTTCAGAAAGTGCGCGAATGGATCCGCCACTACGAATGGGCCGAATCGCCCTTCAAAGGCTTCGATCACGGCGTCCTTATGCACCGCATGCCCGGCGGCGCCTTTCCAAGCTCCTTCGAGCAGGCGCAGAAAGGCGGCTTCCTGCACCTGATGCCCGCGATTCTTAAAATGATGTCGCTCTACAACCAGATCGTAAAATATTTCGATGTAACTCCCGGTTCGCAGATCACGTGGGTCACCTGCAGCGGCATCGTGAACCACTACGACAAGGAGAGGGGCATGGCCGGAGTCAATCATGTCATCGATCTTCTGACACGGTTTGTCGAGGAAAAAAAGCAGGATTTCGATGCCATGCAGCAAGAAGATCAGAACGAACTGCTCCATCTTTTCAGGGGCGCTCCGGGAGATTTCAAAAACCTCATCATCGGCAACTACGGAAAACTGCCAATGGGATGGCCGGCAGACTGGGTTTATACAAGCTGTTTCGGAGAGGAAGGTCGCGAGAAAATCGCTCAGCGCCATGAAGAATCTCCGCTGGACGCGCTTCCGGACGAAGATCTGAAACGCCTGCGCCACGAGCTTGCGGAACAGCTCGACCGCACTCCGAACGAAGAGGAGTTCATTCTTTATCTCATGCACCCGAAAGATGCCCTCGACCTCATAAGGTTCCGCGAAAAATACGGCGATGCACCGCTTGTGCTGCCCACCGATGTCTGGAAATCCGGTTTGCAGAAATCGGGCGACAAGGTCGAATTCGAATATAGGGGAGTTCCCTATTCCATCGAGCGAGTTTCGATCGGTTCGGAACATGACGGTGTCATTCACGCCGTCATGAAGGTCAACAACCAGATCCGGGTATTCAAGATCGAAACGCCTCGCGCCCGTAAAACCGAGATAAGAATGGCTAAAGGCATAACCGATATCGGCGCCCCGATCAACGGAACCGTCTGGCGTATCGGAAATCCGGATCGCGGTCAGGTCAGGGCCGGAGACATTGTCCACAAGGGCGAAGAGATAGCAAATCTCGAAGCCATGAAAATGGAGAATGCGATCTTCGCACCATATGACGCGCAGATCACCGAAATCACGGTACGGCTCAACCAGATGGTAAAACAGGAACAGCTGCTTTTCGTTCTGGAAGAGGTGAAGGAACAGGATTGATCGTTAAACGAGGGGGCGACCGGAAATTCGCCCCTTCGTCAGGAAAACATACCTGATCACGTTCTGACCGTGATTGTCAGATCGCAAGGCAATCCCGCGGAATGAACATAAAAAAATAATGCAGTATTTTTCTTAACAATTGTTACCTTACCTGAAGAAACAGCACCGTCAGTGCGTGAAAACCAATATACTGCGTTGCATGACAGGCAGACCCCCCACATATCCGCTGCTCTCAGCAGCATCTCTCACTACTCAGGGATTTCATTCCCGTGTAAATCGAAACAGCAATGATCAAGCAGGAAAACAGCTCTTCCTATCTTTTCGGGGGAAACGCCCCGTATATCGAAGACCTTTATGAAGCCTATCTTGAAAATCCGGGTTCGGTTCCCGAAAACTGGCGCATGTACTTCGATGCCATGCAGCATCTCCCTGCGTCAGACGGAAGCGACAGCCGGGACATAGCGCACTCGCCCGTTCAGGCATCCTTTGCCGAACGGGCCCGGCTGGGACCTATCTGCCGCGTTGTGGCGAGCCCCGATGCCGAACTTGGACGCAAACGCGTTTCGGTTCAGAAGCTGATCGCAGCATACCGCAACATCGGTTCACGCCGGGCTGACCTCGATCCCCTCAAACGCCAGGAAAGACCTGCACTGCCTGATCTGGAGCCATCCTTCTACGGTTTTTCCGATACCGATATGGATATTGTTTTTAACACGAGCAATACCTATTTCGGAAGCGAAACCATGCCGCTCCGGGAGCTGATCGGAAATCTCCGGGAAACCTACTGCGGGACCCTCGGCATCGAGTTCATGTACATCACCGATCAGACCGGGAAACGATGGTGGCAGGCAAAGTTCGAAACAATACGCGCGAAACCCGATTTCAGCCCCGAGAGAAAAAAACACATCCTCGAACGCCTCACAGCCGCCGAGGGGTTCGAACGTTACCTCCATACCCACTTTATCGGCCAGAAACGGTTCTCCCTTGAAGGCGGCGACAGCTTTATTCCGGCAATGGACGAAATCATCCAGCGCGCCGGGAAAGCCGGTGTGCTGGAGATTGTCATCGGCATGGCACACCGCGGTCGGCTGAATGTTCTGGTGAACATCATGGGCAAAAATCCGCTCGACCTGTTTGCCGAATTTGAAGGCAAACATGCCGGCGACCTTCCATCCGGCGACGTAAAGTATCATCAGGGGTTCACAAGCGATATCGTAACGCCCGGAGGCCCGGTGAACCTCTCCCTCGCCTTCAATCCATCGCACCTTGAAATCGTCAACCCTGTTGTCGAAGGCGCCGTCAAGGCCAGGCAGGTCAGACGAAGCGACCGGGACGGCTCGCAGGTACTGCCGATTCTGGTACACGGCGATGCGGCCTTCGCCGGTCAGGGCGTGATCATGGAAACACTCAACCTGGCTCTGACCAGAGGATACGGCACCGGAGGTACCGTGCATATAGTCATCAACAACCAGATCGGATTCACGACATCCGATCCGAGAGACAGCCGTTCTACGACATACTGTACCGATGTCGTCAAAATGATCGAGGCTCCGGTGCTGCACGTCAACGGCGACGATCCCGAAGCCGTCGTGCTGGCTGCGCAGATGGCTCTCGATTATCGGCAGGCATTCAAACGGGATGTCGTAATCGATATCATCTGTTTCAGGAAACTTGGCCATAACGAACAGGATACCCCGGCCATGACCCAGCCGCTGATGTACAAAAATATCGACAAGCACCCCGGAACCCGTAAACTTTATGCCGACAGGCTTCTCTCTCAGGGCATCATCAAGGCGAACGATGCCGAGGCGATAAGCAAACAGTTCCGCAAGGATCTCGACGAAGGACGCTACAGCGCCAATCCCGTACTCGTCAACAAAACCATTTTCACTGCCGAACCTGGCCCGGGCCGAACCGAAACATCGGAAACCGGCGTACCTCTGACAGAGCTGCAGAGAATTTCAGAAAAGATTACGCGTATTCCCGAAAACTTCAGGATCCATCCGCTTGTTGAAAAGGTAGTGAACGACAGGAGACGGATGGGCCGGGGAGAACATCCGCTCGACTGGGGAATGGGAGAGCACCTTGCGTTTGCCTCGCTCGTGGCTGGAGGATATCCGGTACGTATTACCGGTCAGGACAGCGGCAGGGGAACCTTTTCGCACCGCCATGCCGTCCTGCACGACCAGAACCGGGAAAAATGGGATTCCGGCATCTATATACCGCTGCAGAACGTTACGGATAACCAGGCGCCATTCACCGTCATTGATTCGGTTCTCTCGGAAGAGGCCGTGCTTGGTTTCGAATACGGATACTCCATTTCGGCACCCGATACGCTGGTGATCTGGGAAGCCCAGTTCGGCGACTTCGCCAATGGAGCCCAGGTACTGATCGACCAGTTCATCACATCGGGAGAGGTCAAATGGGGTCTTGCCTCCGGCCTCACCCTCATGCTCCCCCACGGCTATGAAGGCCAGGGGCCGGAACACTCTTCGGCACGGCCGGAGCGATTCCTGCAACTGTGCGCCGAAAACAACATACAGGTCTGTCAGCCGACTACGCCAGCCCAGATATTCCATCTGCTGCGCCGCCAGATGACGGCAATGGCTCTCAAGCCCCTGGTGATCCTTACGCCGAAATCGCTGCTCAGAAACAAGGAGGCGGTTTCAAGACTCGACGAACTGTCGGAGGGACATTTCAGGAACATCATCGGCGATCCGGCTGCCGATCCGAAAAAAATCACGAGATTGCTGGCCTGCTCCGGCAAAATATACTATGACCTCCTGAACCGCCGACGGGAAAACACCATGGAAAACGCAGCGGTCATCCGCGTCGAACAGCTCTACCCTTTCCCTTTCGAAGAGTTCTCCGCAGAGATCCGGCGCTACCCTGGGCTGAAGGAAATCGTCTGGTGCCAGGATGAGCCGAAAAATCAGGGCTACTGGCGTTTTCTCCAGCATTATATCATGAATGCCATGATCCCGGGGCAGCAGTTCGGTTACGCCGGCCGTCCTGCATCGGCATCTACAGCATGCGGTTACGCCGCCATGCATGCACTGCAGCAGCAGGCACTGCTCGATCAGGCCTACGGCGAGTTCAGCGTTTTTTACAACAAATAACATCCACAAATGGCAATAATCGATGTCACCATATCCCAGTTGTCGGAATCGGTTTCCGAAGCGACTCTGCTGAACTGGAAAAAACAGCCAGGAGATGCCGTTGCCGAAGATGAAATTCTGTTCGAAGTCGAAACAGACAAAGTGGTATTCGATGTCCCGTCACCATCATCCGGAATTCTCTTTGAAATTCTTGTCGGAGACGGAGGAACAATCGTTCCCGGACAGGTACTTGCGAGAATCGACAGCGAAGGTACCCCGGCGGCAGCTCCATCGGCGCCCGTTGAAGAACCGGAAACCGAAGCAGGAGCAACGTCGCATCCTTCGGAACAGCAATCTCAGGCGGCAACCCCCTTCGCCATGCCATCGGCCGCCAGAATCATGGCGGAAAGCGGCTTGAATGCCCGTGAGGTGCCAGGCACAGGAAAACAGGGCAGAATCACCAAGGGCGACGTTCTGGCCGCAATTGCAGCCGGAGCGGAACCAGCCGCGCCGGTACCGGCTTCGACACAGAAGATCCTGCCTGTCGAGGCATATCGGGAAACTCCCCTGACAACCGACCGCCCCGAACAGCGCGTACCGATGACCCGGCTCAGGGCACGCATTGCCGAAAGGCTCCTGCAATCCCAGTCCACGAACGCCATTCTCACGACCTTCAACGAAGTCAACATGCAGCCGGTCATCGATCTGCGGAACCGTTACAGGGAAGCGTTCGAAAAAGAACACGGCGTCAAACTCGGATTCATGTCATTCTTCGTAAAGGCTGTGGTGCATGCCCTGAGGAAGTATCCGGTACTGAACGCATCGGTTGACGGCAAGGATATCATCTATCACGGCTATTTCGACATCGGGGTCGCAGTCAGCTCTCCAAGAGGCCTTGTCGTTCCTGTCCTGCGCAACGCCGACCAGATGAGCATAGCTGAAATCGAACGGAAAATCGCAGACTTCTCCACGAAAGCCAGGCTCGGAACGCTTTCGCTCGAAGAACTGAGCGGAGGCACCTTCTCTGTTTCAAACGGCGGCGTGTTCGGATCGATGCTCTCGACACCCATCATCAACCCGCCCCAATCGGCGATTCTCGGCATCCATGCAACCAAAGAAAGGCCTGTTGTTGAAAACGGAGAAATCGTGATCCGTCCGATGAACTACCTTGCCATGTCCTACGACCACCGTATTATCGACGGCAAGGAAGCCGTCCTCGGCCTTGTTGCAATCAAGGATGCGCTGGAAGACCCTGCGCGTCTCCTCCTCGATCTTTAAGCGAAAACATATCATGACCAGGAAATTCGACATTCTCGTTATCGGCGCAGGACCAGGCGGCTATATAGCGGCAATCCGCGCGGCACAGCTTGGGTTTTCCGTTGCCTGCTGTGAATTCAACGCATACGACAGCCAGGAGCATGAACCCAGGCTCGGCGGCACCTGCCTAAACGCCGGCTGCATTCCCCTGAAAGCGCTTGTCGCCTCCTCCGAGGCCTATGAAAAAACAGCGCACAGCCTCTCAAGCCATGGCATCACCGTCAACGGTGTCACTATCGACGTGGCCAGGATGCAGCAGCGCAAAGAGGAAATCGTCACAAGAATGACCGGCGGCATCCAGTTCCTCTTCAGGAAGAACAAGATCACCCTGCTCAAAGGGCAGGCATCCTTTGCTGGCAAAACCGAAACAGGCTTCCGGATAACCATAGGCGGCAACGATGGCAAGGAAGATGTCGTTGCACAGAAAGTCATTATAGCTACAGGCTCGAAAGCCCGGCACATTCCCAACGTAAAGGTCGATAACGTCACGATCTGCGATAACGAAGGCGCACTGAAATTCACCGAAGCCCCGAAAAAACTCGGGGTGATCGGCGCAGGGGTGATCGGGCTCGAACTGGGTTCTGTCTGGCGACGACTTGGCGCCGAAGTCACCGTGCTTGAAGTCATGCCGTCATTTCTCGGAAGCGCCGACGAAAGCGTATCGAGGGAAGCTGCAAAACTCTTTCTCAAGCAGGGACTCCGCATCAAACTCGGCGTCCGGATAGGTCAGGCAAAGCTTACAGAGCAAGGCATCAGCATCGCCTTTACGGACGATCAGGGAGCCGAACATCTGCTCGAGTGCGACAAGCTCATCGTCTCCGTAGGACGTGTACCGAATACCGATCACCTCAACCTGGAAGCTGTCGGACTGCAGACCGACGAACGGGGATTCATTCCGGTCAACGACCACTGCGCAACGGCGGCGCCAGGCATCTTTGCGATCGGAGATGTCGTCAGGGGGCCCATGCTTGCGCACAAGGCCGAAGATGAAGGAGTCATGGTAGCCGAACTGCTTGCCGGCCAGAAGCCGCACATCGATTACAACACCATACCATGGGTCATCTACACGACTCCTGAAATCGCCTGGGTAGGAAAAACCGAGCAGCAGCTCCGAAGCGAAGGACATGACTACAAAACCGGTATGTTCCCCTTTGCCGCCAACGGAAGGGCTCTCGGGCTGGGCGACGTCGAAGGGTTCGTCAAAATGCTTGCCGACGGGAAAACCGACGAAATTCTCGGTGTGCACATCATCGGAGTCAATGCTTCCGACCTTATTGCCGAAGCCGCTCTGGCCATGGAGTTCAGGGCGTCATCCGAAGACATAGCACGGACCTGCCATCCCCATCCGAGCCTTTCGGAAGCCATACGGGAAGCCGCTCTGGCCATCGATAAAAGGGCTTTGAACATGTAATTCCGATACAAATATGCAGTTATATTAACCGCGACAATCCTGAAATTCCTTCCCATTAACAAACAGACGCCTGTTTTACCCGGTTTTACTGTTCAAAACAGGCGTCAATTCGTGTAAATCCGTGTAAATTCGTGGGCAGAAAAAGGAGTATCGCTTCGCGTGAGTATCAGTCGGGTACGCCCGGGCGTATCATTCGCCCCGCGAATGGGAGTATCATGCGCCGCGCGGCTTCAGATTATTTTCTTTCTCCACCTCCCAGCTTCTTCCGCGAAGCGATACTCCAGCAATGCGAAGCAAGCTATACTCCGCGATGTAACAGCGAGCATACTCCCGAGCACGAAGTGCTCGATACTCCCCTGACCCCGTTACGCGATCTTCCCATTCATCGTCGTATGGCCTTGGACCATGAGTGCCTGAACGAACTGAAATTTCACGGACTTTCCGGTTGAATAAAACCGGAAAAAGTGTTGCTTGTATCAGCACAACCCTGAACCTAACCTCGCAGTACCATGTCCACGCTTTTCTCCCGTAACAGGCTCTGTCTTTTCATCCTGCCCTTTCTTTTTCTTTTTGCCGCCTGCAATGATGCTTCGGAATCGGCCAAAGTCGTCAGGATTGCCGATGGAGATACCATTACCATTCTGCATGCCGACAACACACAGGAAAGAATACGACTGTATGGAATCGATTGCCCCGAAAAATCGCAGCCGTTCGGCAAGTCGGCGCGGAAGTTCACCGGTTCCCTGGTTTTCGGTAAACAGGCAAGCATCCGCAGTATGGATCGGGATAAATATGGCCGGACTGTGGCCTGGGTATATGTCGGGAAAAAGAACGTCAACGAAGAACTCGTCAGGGCAGGCTATGCGTGGCATTACCGGCAGCACTCGAATGATGCCGGCCTCAGGAGGCTGGAACATGAAGCCCGTAAGGCAAAACGGGGGTTATGGTCAGATTCGAACCCGGTACCACCATGGGAATATCGACAAGGGGTTCGTTATCGTGCATCCGAATCAAATGCCGAGGTTCAGCAATCAAAACCTTCTTTGGCCAGAGCAGAAAACAAAGCGTTACATTCCGACACCCTTTACCATGGAAATGTGAAAAACCGGAAATTTCATCTGCCGGGATGCAGCGCCTACAATTGCAAAAACTGTACGGCGGAATTCAGAAACAGGGAGAAGGCAATCGAAGAGGGATATGAGCCATGCCGTATGTGCAACCCATAATTCCAATTCTATTTCAATAATGCACGTATAGTCCGGTACCAGGCGATGAGGGAATGGGAAGATGGGGATTGTGAGCTGTGAGAAGTTTGCGGTGGGCGGGAAGTCTGTATTCAGTAGCCGGGAAGAGTAGTATCGTTCGCGGGGCGAACGGGAGTATGCTCGCTGTCGCATCGCGGAGTATAGCTCGCTTCGCTTTGCTGGAGTATCGCTTCGCGGTAGAAGATTGGGGAATTAGTTCTGAGTTCTGAGTGGAGATCGGAAGAACGTGCTGAGTGTTACGGGTGTGGTTGAAGAGGCTGGAGTTGAAAAAAGAACATAATTTTATACCGCGCGGCGCGCTATACTCCCATTCGCGGAGCGAATGATACTCCCGCGAAGCGATACTCCTTTTTTCACTGGTTAATGGGAAGGAATTTCAGGATTGTCGCGGGCAATATAATAGCATATTTGTATTGGAAATGGAATAACACTCTTTCAGGCAAATCAGGATCCCGTCTGTGACCGGTTGCCGAACCATGTGCCCCTTACGGAGTTCGTAACCGAGGACATGGCCTCCATGCGCCAGAAAGACAGCCGGCATTGCAGGAGAGGTGAGCTGCAATCGATTGATACTGTGCAGCTCACCTGAAAACATTACCTGAATGTAAAATTCCTTGCTTTTGCCTGGGTATGCAGGTTTTTCAGGATAACCGTTCCGAGACTCTGCGATCCGGCGGCTTCCGACTCCTTCTGACGAACATAAGCGTCACGTTGCCTGCCGAGATCCGCGATCTGCTTCTTCAGCTCTTCGCGTTCCTGCCTCTTTTTCTGAACATGCAGGTCGAGTTCCTTGCGAGACATCCCCTTCAGCTCTTCGGGCAAACTGCTCCTGTCAATCCGCTCAATTGTCGTATGCTTCTTTTCAATGGCATCCACAAGATCCCAATCGGAAGCCTGGTAAAGCCTTGAGCCTTTCGAAGCCGCCCTCTCCGCCGCAACGGGCGCAGCAAGAGCAGCCGCATTCATATCCTGCTTCTCCTGCCGGGCCTGACGCTCCCTGCCAAGCCTGCCGTACGGCACATACGTTCCGTTGATCCTGTTGTTCAGCACCATGAGATCATCATCGTAAGGGGTTATAATGCCCATCGTCTCCCGATCGCTGTCAATCGCGAAATAACCGCCCCGTCCAATGGCGGCTCCCCGCTGCCAGAAGGTATCGACCCCCGTCCGGTAATCTCCGCAATAGATCGTGTTGACAGTGATATCCCGTTCAGCTGCCCAACGACAGGCAGCCTCGTAATTGACTTCACCCTGGTTGAACGGTTCGTTGCCGGCGATATAGATCATTTTCAGGCCTTGGCGGGAACTGTTCCATCTGAGTCGGTTAAGGCTGCTGCCGATTACATGTCCGCAATACTCGGAGCCGCCGTTGGTTGTGAGCGAAAAGAGCGCTTCGGAAAGCAGATCAAGATCTTCGGTGAAAGGCGTAACCTGTCGAATATATCCGGAAGCAGGCGAAAGCGAATTGTTGCCGTATTCATACAACGCCACCTGGAGCCGGATCTGCTCGCCCCTCTTGTGCATCCTCGACGTTTCGTTCACGATGCGCCAGAGCTGGCTTTTGGCCTGATTGATCAGCCCGTCCATGCTGTTGCTCGTATCAAGAAGAAGGGCAAGCTGAACAAGTTTGTAATCCGACGGACACCGGCCCTCGACCGGTCTCAGATTATCGTACTGCAGAGCGTACTTCTGCATCACACTCCTGCCGGACACATCACCCGGTTGCGTTCGTTCGGCAGATTCTGTCTTCCAGGCAATCGGTACGGCTTCGAGGACAGTGCTTGCGGGCAGAGCACAAGCGGCGACAAGGAACGGTAACAGGCGTTTCTTCATGATCTTTTCTGAAAAATGAGGTTGATAATACACCGATGTTTTTTTGACGTTCAAAGCGCCCGCGGCTTGTGCTCCGGATCGACAAAACATACCGAACTCAAAAAAATCGGCTCCTCGCTGTTTCAAGTGGGTGATGATATCAGAAGCGTATATTGTGGTGTAACCAACTAAGCCAGTAACCAGTACGCTCATGAACGACCTTACCCTTTTTCAGATGGCCTTGGGACTTGAGTCCCCATGGTATGTATCGTCCTCATCATTTGATGTCAACAAAAAGCGCTTGGACATACGAATAGATTTTAAACCGGGCAGCACCTTCTGTTGTCC
>DYNE01000052.1:0-3400 GCA_020721225.1 Pelodictyon luteolum
ATGAGCAATGAGCAATGAGCAATGAGCAATGAGCAATGAGCAATGAGCAATGAGCGATGAGCAATGAGTGATGAGTGATGAGCAATGAGCAATGAGCAATGAGCAATGAGTGATGAGTGATGAGTGATGAGTGATGAGTGATGAGTGATGAGTGATGAGCGATGAGCGATGAGTGATGAGCGATGAGTGATGAGCAATGAGCAATGAGTGATGAGCAATGAGCAATGAGTGATGAGCAATGAGCGATGAGTGATGAGCAATGAGCAATGAGCAATGAGTGATGAGCAATGAGTGATTAGCAATGAGTGATGAGTGATGAGGGGGAGAGTGGGTAGTGGGGATGAAGATGGGATGTTTCTTTTCTTGCTGACTCGCTGATAATTTCATTTTCAATACAAATATGCAATGATATTGCCTGCGACAATCCTGAAATTCCTTTCCATTACCAAACAGGCGCCAATTCGTGTAAATCAGTGAAAATTCGTTAACAATGCTCTATTAAAAAGCCCTAAAATGTAGCCCCAACACACAACACGTTCTTTTCACCCATCACTTATCTCCTTTCCCAACTTAAAACGTAACACAATCTTCGTCAATCTTATTGGCTACCGGCTACTGAATACCGAATTCAGACTTCCTTCCCACCACCAACTGCTCACGGCCTACAATTTTCATCTTCCCGTTTCCTCATTGCTTGGTTATGGATTATAAACGCATTATTCGAATAGAATTGGAATAAGCTGTCAAGCAATCAAGCTATCAAGCTGATTTGCTATTGTGATTTTGCGAGGATCAGATTTTTGATTTCGGCTGTCCAGGCGGCGAGGACGAGGAGGGGGTTTGCGTTTCGGTCTATGGCGCGGATGGCTTCTTCGGTTATGGTGGAGATTGCGAGGAAGTCGGGGTTGGGGAAGTTTTTGGCGAACCGGTCGATCGATGCGGCTATGTCGGGGTTGTTGAGTGATTGAAATCCGGGGATGATCAGGCGGTGGTTGACGTCCTGGAAGAAGAGCAGGAGTGCGCCGAGAAAGAGCGGAAGTTCGGTTTTGGAGAGGTTTTTCGCATGGTTTTCGCATGCGGAGAGAGCTTCATGAAGGCGGTTGGGCGTCAGTGCCAGACGAAGATAGTCGAGGGCCTGGTTGCGGAGCTGAATGACGGGTATGTCGCCGGTGACGCCTCCGTGGTTGATGAGCTCCCAGGCAAGGGCGAGGTTGCCGCGTGAGAAGCTGACGATGAATCCAAGTTCCGGGTCGTGGATGTCGGGGCGGTTTTCCTGAATCCATCGGCGGAGTTCCAGTGGACCGGGACGTTGAAAACGAACTGTCTGGCAACGGGAACGGATGGTCGGCAATACCGATTCGGGGCGCGAGGAGATGAGGATGAAGAGAATGTGCGCGGGCGGTTCTTCGAGCAGTTTGAGGATTTTGTTGGCTGCCGCAGGGTTCATCCGGTCGGCCTGCGAGATGATGAATATTTTTCTCTGGCCTTCGGATGGCCTGTAGAGGGCTTTCTGCTGCAGGGTGACGATCTGTTCGCTGAGAATGCCCATGGAGCGTTCCATGGCTGGCGTGAGGTAGGGGTTCAGTTTTTTTTGTTCAAGGAGCGCTTCGTAGCGCTCTTTTGTTTCGCTGAACTTTTTGTTCTCTTTTTTTGCGGATTCGCCGGAGTCGAGCAGGGCGGCTTCGACGGGAAAGATGTATTCGATGTTGGCGTGCATGAAGCTGTCGATCTGCATGCAGTCGGGACAGGTTCTGCAGGAACCGGTTTCGGGGTCGCGGTTTTTGTTCCTGCAGATGAGGGTGCGGGCCAGTTCGAAGGCTACGCTCTCTTTGCCGGAGGCTTCGGGGCCGGTGAAGAGGTAGGCATGAGCGAGACGTCCGGTTTCAAGCGCTTTCTGCAGAACACGGATCTGCTGTTTTTGACCGATTATGGTTTTCCAGCTCATGCCTTCCTTTTGGTTGTTCAGATGAAGGTCAGCCAGTTGTAGGGATCTTCACCGGTCTGAACGATTTTGAGGTAGTGGTGTTGCAGCACTTCGGTGATCGGGCCGCGTTTTTCGTTGCCTACCGGGTATTTGTCGATACTTCTGACAGGGGTTATTTCTGCTGCGGTGCCGGTGAGAAAGACTTCGTCGGCAACGTAGAGGGCTTCGCGCGGTATGAGGGTTTCATGAACCTCGTAGCCGAGTTCGCGGGCAATGTGTATGACGGCGTACCGGGTGAAGCCGGGAAGGATCGACTGGGCCGTCATCGGGGTGTAGATGACGCCGTTTCGGATGACGAAGATGTTTTCGCCGCTGCCTTCGGAAACGTAGCCGTTGTGGTCGAGGGCGAGCCCTTCGGCGTAGTCGTCCATGAGCGCTTCCATCTTGATGAGCTGGGAGTTCAGGTAGTTGCCTCCGGCTTTTGCCCATGATGGCAGGGTGTTTGGCGAGAGACGGTTCCATGATGAGACGCGGACGTCGACACCGTTTTCAAGAACATCTTCGCCGAGATAGGTGCCCCATTCCCATGTTGCGATGGCGACTTCTATGGATGCCCTGGCGGGGTTGACGCCGAGCGCTCCCTGTCCGCGGTAGACGATGGGCCTGACGTAACAGGATTTGTGGGCGTTGACTTTAATGGTGGCGATGATAGCTTCTCTCAGCTCCTGTTCGGAGTAGGGGATTTCGATACGGTATATTTTTGAGGAGTCTCTGAGCCTTTTGATGTGTTCGTCAAGGAAGAGCACTGCCGAGCCTTTTGCCGTTTCGTAGCAGCGGATTCCTTCGAATATGGATGATCCGTAATGAATGGCGTGGGAAAGGATGTGAATTTTCGCGTCACTCCAGTTGATCATTTCGCCGTTCATCCAGATTTTTTCGGACTTGTTCATGGTGAATCGTTGGGTGTTGAGCGTTACCAGATATAAACCTGAAAGATATACTGTTTTACGTTTTTTAAAAGAAAAGAATGTGGGGGAAGAATGTGGGCGGTTAGCTGGGGAGGGGAAGAGAGCGATGAGCAATGAGCGATGAGCAATGAGCAATGAGCGATGAGCAATGAGCGATGAGCAATGAGCAATGAGCAATGAGCAATGAGCAATGAGCGATGAGCGATGAGCAATGAGCAATGAGCGATGAGCGATGAGCAATGAGCGATGAGCAATGAGCGATGAGCAATGAGCGATGAGCGATGAGCGATGAGCGATGAGCGATGAGCAATGAGCAATGAGCAATGAGCAATGAGCAATGAGCAATGAGCAATGAGGGGGGGATGGGGAATGAGGGAGGAATGTAGAGTGGAAATATATGTTGAGTTGAAAAAAAAGCAGCAGCCAGTTGCCGGAATCAGTATTTTCTACTGGCTACTGGCTACTGGCTACTGGCTACTGGCTACTGGCTACTGGCTACTGGCTACTG
>DYNE01000052.1:3500-14675 GCA_020721225.1 Pelodictyon luteolum
GCTTCCAGCCTACAGCCCACCGCTAACGGCTCACGATCTTAATCAGTATATCCTTTCGTATACTCCGTCTACTTCGCGCATGATGGGGTCGTATGGGACTGTGGGGCGTCCGAAGCAGATGCCGAGGGATTCGTAGAGGGATACCTGATCGAGATCGACATAGCGTTGTGATATGGCTTTGCTTGATTCGATGTATTCGACTTTGCGTCCTTTGACTTTGGATACGGTGACTCCGCTTTTGCCGTCGAGAAGCAGGAGAACAGCCGCGGCTCCGGCTTCGAAGCCGAAGTTGACGTCGTATGCTGATGAGTTGCCGGAGCGGACGAGGTGGCCGGGATGGATTTCGCGGACTTCTGGAATTTCGTAGACGCCTTCGACGAACATGCCGGTCTCTTTCATGAATATGGGGATGGCAGGGTCGGCTTTCATGCGTTTCTGGATTTCCTGACAGGTGTATTTTCCGGCGCCGGCAAGTTTTTTGTGGCCGAATGCGTCGATGCCTGCCGAGTCGTCGACAATATCGGTTCCGTCGGCGTTTTTCATGCCTTCGGCGACAACGATAGTGTAGGTGCCGCTGTGCACGTCGCTTTGGCGGATTCTGCGGGTGAAGCGTTTTTCGAGGTGTTCGTAAACGATATCCCAGTTGACGGGGATTTCGGGAATCAGGATGCAGTCGGCTTCGGCGGCAATGCCGCTTCTGAAGGCGGTGTGACCTGCGTAACGGCCAAAGACTTCGGTTACGAGGACCCTGTTGTGGGTTTTTCCGGTTGTTTTGAGGTCGTGGACGAACTGTGCGATTCTGTTGATGGTGGAGTCGCCGCCTACGGAGTAGGTCTGAAGGTCGAGATCCATGGTTTTTGGTGCATGGATGCAGTGGATGCCCTGCTGGCTGAGATCGACCATGACGCTTCCGGAGTCGTCGCCGCCGCTGATAATGAGACCGTCAAGAGCGAATTTTTTCATGCCGCTCTTGATGCGGTTGTATTTGTCGGGGTTTCGGATGGCTTTGATTTTTACCCTTGAGTGTCCGGCTTCGGAACCGGCAAAGCTTGCATCGAACTGGTCGAGGCGCTCTTCGCCGAGTTTGACGATTTTTTCCTGGTCGATGAGGTTGTAGAGGCCTGCATAGCCATTGGGAATGATGTAGAGTTCAAGATTGTGGGTTTCTGCCATGAGTGCCGCACCTTTGATGACTGCGTTGAGTCCACCGCAGTCTCCGCCACTGGTCAGGATTCCTATTTTTTTCACGGTTTTATTCTCCTTGATTGCTCGGGTTAGATTTTAACGGCCTAATTTTTTTACATTTGAGGAGTATCTCCTCTCTATGGCAGTCAAGATAGATGTTTTGTGTGATTTTTCATCACGGGACGGGTATTTTGCTCTCCGTGTTTTCTGACGTTACGATTACTTTCCTTGCCGAATGACTTTTTTTGATCATTTCAGAATTGCCTGGGTTCATCTCAGGGAGCGCAAGCGACAGACCGTGCTGACGGCTCTTGGGGTGGCTGTAGGGTCTGCCATGCTGGTGACGACTATTTCTGTGGCGAACGGTTCGTCGTCGAATGTGGTGGCTAAGGTGATCGATACGGCTCCGCACGTGCTGGTAAGTGCCGACCGGATCGAGCCGCTGGTGCCGGATAATGTTATAGGGTTTCCTGCAGGCACTGTGTCGATGGTAGAGAAGAGTGTTACGGTTGAAACGAAGGAGGTGATCAAGAATTATCCGGATGTTGTTGAACGAATCCGGCAGGTTCCGCAGGTTGTAAGCATTTCGCCTTTCGTGGTTACGAGGGTTATCGCCCGCAACAAGACCCGTTTTTCTCCTTGCGCGGCTCGTGGCGTGGTGCCTGTTCTCGAGGCTGATATTGCGGGACTGAAGAAAAATCTTATCGATAAAAACGCGCTGGAGGAGCTTGCCTGGACGCCGAACGGTGTGATTGTGGGTAATTTGCTGGCCGCGAAGCTGAATGTTGGGTATCGCGACCGGATTGTGCTGGTGACGAAGAATAGCGAGGAGTATCCGGTGACGGTTGTGGGGCGGTTCAGCAGCGGGTTCAATGCGAAGGATGAACGGGAGGCGTATGTGAACCTGCCGCTTGCGCAGCGGATGGAGGGGATTGGGGCTAATTCGGCAACCGGCATCGGGTTGAGAAGCGCCGATGTTAACCGGGCAGGCGAGGTTGCGGCAACGGTTGCGCGTTTGACGGGGTACAAGAGCGAGAGCTGGGACGAAACGAACCGGAATGTCATCGATTTTTATAATCGCAATGCGGCTATTACGTTGGTATTGGTGGGTTTTGTGTTTGTGGTGGCAGGGCTTGGCGTTTCTTCGGTGATGACGACGGTGGTGCTGCAGAAGGTGAGGGATATAGCGATATTACGGTCGATGGGGTTGCAGCGGAGCAGTATAACCCGGATTTTTATGCTGGAGGGGTTGATGATCGGTATTCTGGGCGTGGTGATCGGCAGTCCGGTGGGGCATGCGATCTGCCATTTTGTTTCGCAGATCCGCTTTGAGGCGAGCACGGCAGGGGTGCTGCGCAGCGATCGGATCAATATTTTTGAAACGCCGGAGGCTCATGTGATGGTGATTGTGTTCGGGATTCTTATTGCCGTTTTCTCTTCGTTCGCCCCTGCCCGGAAGGCTACCCGTTATATGCCGGTGAGTATTCTCAGAGGAGAGGTCGGGGTTTAGGACTTCTCCTCCTTGTACGGACTGACTGTTCAGTATTGACGGATGATGCAGACCGCATGTGCCGCAGCACCTTCTTCACGACCGATGTAACCGAGTTTTTCGTTGGTTGTGGCTTTGACCGATACGGCACCGATTTCAAGATCGAGACAGCGCGCGATGTTGCGGCGCATGTCGTCGATGTATGGGGCTATTTTCGGAGCTTCGAGCAGCAGCATCGCGTCGATGTTTATCGCTTCGTATCCCTCTTTCTGCAGAAGTTTACCTACGTGTTTGAGCAGAATCATGCTGTCGATGTCTTTGTATTCGGGGCTGGTGTTCGGGAAGTGGAGGCCGATGTCGCCAAGGGCTGCCGCTCCGAGCAGTGCGTCGCTGACGGCATGGAGCAGGACGTCGGCATCGCTGTGGCCGTCAAGCCCTTTTGATGAGGGTATGTCTACGCCGCCGATAATCAGTTTGCGTCCTTCGAGGAAGGGGTGAACGTCTATTCCGATTCCAATGCGCATGATTGCTGTGGTTTGATTGTTTGTGGTACGTTAGTGGGGGAATATACGGAAGTCGGGAGTCGGGAGCAAGGAATGGACAGATTGTGAGCGGTGAGCGATGAGCAATGAGCGATGAGCAATGAGCGATGAGGGGGAATGGGTACTGGGTACTGGGTACTGGATAATGGGGAGTGGGGGAATTTTTTTTATAAATACAGTGGATTCCCGCTGGGATCAGTATTTTTTCTGCCTACTGCCTACTGCCTACTGCCTACTGCCCACAATCTTCTTTTGTCCTCGAGAAAATATTGTCGTAAATTGTCTTACGCTGTTTTTCGGTAACCTTGCCAATGGGGGCTGGGAGAACCCCGAGGATGAGCTTTTTACAGATGCAACGTTTTTTTTGGGTGTGCTCGGGAACTCCGGTTCATATGATCGAGAAGTATTCGACCGAGCATAGCAAGTATCTCGGTATCGGCGCAACCATTGTGTTTACGGCTCTTTTTGCCGGTCTTTCAGGCGGGTATGCACTGTATTTCGTGTTTGCAGGTAATGCTTTTGCTCCGCTCTGGTCGGTTGCGTTCGGTTTGCTCTGGGGGCTTGCGATTTTCAATCTTGACCGGTATATCGTTTCAAGCATCAATAAGACGTCCAAGGGGATGAAGCAGTTTTATCAGGCTTCTCCGCGTTTTATTTTTGCCGTTCTGATTGCGATTGTTATCGCGCGTCCTCTGGAACTGAAGATTTTCGACAAGGAGATTCATGAGCGTCTCAAGGAGCGTTATCTCATGGATCAGAAGGCGCAGATCGGGAGGGTTCAGTTGTCGTTCAATGAAAAATATGCGCAGGAGCTGTCGCAGATCAGGAAGTATCAGGCGGAGTATGACCTTTTGAGCGGTGATGTGAACCGGCTTCGCGAGGAGCTGAAGGAGGAGGTGTTCGGTTCGAAGACCAATACGACGTCGGGTGTTCCGGGGTATGGGGCGTATGCGAAGAATAAGGAGGCTGTTGTGGGGGCAAAACAGTTGCGTCTTGAGTTTCTTGCGTCGCAGCTTGCCGATTTGCAGGCGTATATGAACCGGCAGAAAGCCGATGAGGGTATCAATAAGCAGATGATGCTGACCGAGGATCTGCTCGACCGGAAGGCTGCGCATGCAGGTTTTGCCGACAGGAACTGGGCTCTTGGCGAGTTGACGCGGAACGGAGATAACGTGAGCCGTTCGTCTGCCGCTGCGGTGCAGTTTATTACGCTGCTGTTTATCGCATTCGAGTGCGCACCGCTTATTGTGAAGCTGCTTTCGGATGCAGGCCCTTCGGATGTGGAGGGTAATGAAACCGAACGAAGGATCATCGCCCAGCTTACGAATACGGCTTTCCTGAACCGTAACCGTATCGTGAGGCAGTATCGCTTTTTGGGTGCTAAATCAGGCCGCCGGTATGCCCGAAGGTATGTGGGGCAGAAGAGGTAGGGGAAGATTGTAGCCGGAAGCCGGTATTCAGTAGCCGGTAGTCGGGGAGGAGTATAGGAGGATGCTCGTTTTCACATTGCAGGAGTAAGGGAGAATAAATATGGGGAAGCGGTAACCGGATTTAAAAAATAAATTTCATCTGTCGTTCATTGCTTTAATAAGTCCGGTAAGAAGTTTGCTTACCCTCTCAGCCTGTTCATTCAATTCATTCCGCTCAGAAGAAAAATAATGAAGATCTGCGGCAAGCAGTATATAGTAGCGACACTCTTCGAGTGAACCTTGAGCTATTAATCCGGCATTCAAAAAGGTGACTTTTATCTATAATTCAAGCCCCATTAAGGTGCTGCATAGGCACCGAGGCTTGGCATGTATTTGCTTGCCGGATTAATATGTTGAAAAAACGGATTTTATCAGCATTTGAGTTTTTCACAAAACCTTCTGCAATATTTGCCGGAATTGAAATCGCAGCTCGACGAAATTGTGATGTCAATCCATAGATATCTTCTTTTGGAAATGACAAGGTTCCCCTGTAAACATCCAAAACAAAAGCGTGAGCATGCTGCCAAACAATTAAATCGCGAAATGTTTGCGCTGAGTCTCTCTTCTCCATACCGTTTTTTTTCTGGCTGACTACCAATTCTTTTTTTTCCACCACTTCCTGAAAACTGAATACCGGCTTCTTTCTTCCGGCCCACGATCTTCGATTCACAATTCACCTCTTCCCGTCTTCACTTCTTTCTTCCGACTTCGACTACTGAATACTGGCTACTGGCATTTAAACAATCAGGCTTCCCACGTAATCCCGGTATTCCGGGGTGTCGGGTGCGGAGAAGTGGGTTTCGATGGCTTGGGCGACTCGCTGGCTGATGTCGGGATAGACGAAGTTCATTGTGCCGATCTGTATTGCGCTTGCGCCGACGAGCAGGAATTCCATGGCGTCTTCGAAGCTGCCGATGCCGCCCATGCCTACTACCGGTATTGTTATGGCGTTGTAGACTTCCCAGACTTTTGCGAGCGCTACGGGTTTTATTGCCGGTCCGGAGAGGCCTCCGGTGACGTTTTTGAGGAGGGGTTTGCGGGTTTTGTAGTTGACGGCCATGCCGACGAGGGTGTTGATGAGCGATACGGAGTCGGCTCCGGCTTCCTGGGCGGCAAGGGCTATGGCGCTGATGGATGTGACGTTGGGCGTCAGTTTGATCATGAGGTGGCGCCTGGTGAGCTTGCGGAGTTCGGAGACGATTTCAAAGGTTGCGTCGCGGCTGACGCCCATGATCATGCATTCGCCTTTGACGTTGGGACAGGAGAGATTGATTTCGTATGCGTCGAGTCCTTCGACGGCGTCGAGCCTGGAGACCACTTCGCAGTAGTCGTCGATGGAGCGGCCGGCGATGTTGACGATGACAGCCGTGCCGAGTCCCCGCAGGAAGGGGACTTTTTCGGCGATGAATTTTTCAACCCCGACATTGGCAAGCCCGATGGCGTTGATCATGCCGGACGGGGTTTCGGCAATGCGCTGGGGAGGATTTCCGGTTCTTGGTTCGAGAGAGATCGCTTTGGTGACGATTCCCCCGATTTTTCCGAGGTCGCAGAGCCTGCTGAGCTCTTCGCCGTAAGATACGGTGCCTGAAGCGAGCATGACCGGAGACCTGAGGTCAAGCCCGCTGCCGAGTGATACGGCGGCAGCGGGCTTGAGGATTTGAGGCGAAGCGTCGGAATTCATGATGGTTCGATGTTTTCCGGGAACGGTTCGATTAGTCGTTGTTTCTGTTCAGATAGTATTTTTCGGCGTAGTCCCTGACCATACGGTGCGTGTTGTATTCCGGGGCGATGGTTGCTATGGCGTTACGGATCTTTTTAAGCCATTTGACCGGAAGGTTGTTTTCGTCGTGTTCGTAGTAGGTCGGGATGATCTGGTTTTCGAGTGTGCTGTAGAGCTTTTCGGCATCGAAACGGTCCTGTTCCTGATAGTCGTCGAACGTTTCTCCGTGGCCGATAGACCAGCCGTTTTCGCCGTTGAACGCTTCCGGCCACCATCCGTCGAGTACGCTGAAGTTCAATCCGCCGTGCAGTACGGTTTTTTCGCCGGATGTTCCGCTCGCTTCCATTGGCCTGACGGGGTTGTTCAGCCAGACGTCAACGCCGGAGACCATCCGTTTTGCTACGCCAAGGTTGTAGTTTTCAAGGAAAATGACTTTTCCTGAAAACTGCGGTCTGCGGGAGTGTTCGACAATCTGGCGGATGTAGTCTTTGCCTGCGTCGTCGTGCGGATGCGCTTTGCCGGCGAAGACGATCTGTACCGGCATGGTCGGGTGGTTGATGATGCGGTTGAGGCGATCGAGATCTCTGAATACCAGCGGTGCGCGTTTGTAGGTTGCGAACCTGCGGGCGAAGCCGATGGTGAGCACGTCGGGAGAGAGGGTGTTTTTCGCCAGTCTCGACGAGTCGTATTCGGG
Source organism: Pelodictyon luteolum (assembly GCA_020721225.1). Classification (GTDB taxonomy): domain Bacteria; phylum Bacteroidota; class Chlorobiia; order Chlorobiales; family Chlorobiaceae; genus Chlorobium; species Chlorobium luteolum_C. Next base: position 10,600 of record DYNE01000052.1, read on the forward strand.
ATACATCGAGTGGGTGTGCTGGTGGAAAAGCTGGTTTCCCAGATACCGGTAGATGAAGTCGATCAGGTTGCGTTTGAGACGGTAGCGGAGGCACCAGAGTTCTTCGTCGCTGACTCGGGCAAGTACCTCTTCGGCTGCTTTCCGCGATGCGGTGAAGGTGTCGAGGTTGTCTGTGTATTTACGCCAGAAGTGGTCGGTTACACCGCTTGCCCAGCTCTGCGAGTGGATGCCGTTGGTGATATGGCCGATGGGTACTTCATCAGCCGAGCTGACGCCGTAGAGGTTCTGCCACATCTGCCGTGATACTTCGCCGTGCAGTTTCGATACGCCGTTGGCGGCTCTGGAGAAGTTCAGGGCGAGTACGGTCATGGTGAAGAGGCCGTAGATGTTGCTGCGGTCTTCGGAGCCGAGGAGCATCAGGTCGTCGAATTCGATGCCTGATTGCTGGAGGTAACGGTCGAAGGTGTAGTGCATCATGTCGCGCGAGAAGCGGTCGTGACCTGCGGGAACCGGGGTGTGCGTGGTGAAGACGCAGCGATTTTTGACGATTTTCTTTGCCTCTTCCATCGGTGTTCCGGCTTCGAGCTCTTTTGCAAGGAGTTCAAGGGTGAGGAACGCCGAGTGGCCTTCGTTCATGTGATAAACCGCCGGGTTTATGCCAAGGGCGTTGAGCAGCTTGACGCCACCGATGCCGAGCACGATTTCCTGGTTGATGCGCATGTTCTGGTCGCCTCCGTACACGCGGCAGCAGATGTCGCGGTAGTGCGATTCGTTGGCCGGAATGTTGGTGTCGAGCAGGTAGAGGGTCGCACGGCCTACCTTGAGGCTCCATGCCTGTGCGAAAACTTCGCTCTGGGCTATGTTTACCGAAATGATGAGATCCTTGCCGTCAGGGCCGATTACTTTTTCGATCGGCAGGCTTTCGGCGTACTGGTGCGGGTAGTCTTCGAGCTGCCAGCCGTCGTGGTTGAGGTACTGGCGGAAGTATCCTTCCTTGTAGAACAGGGTGATGCCTACGAAGTTGATGCCGAGGTCGCTTGCTGATTTTATGTGATCGCCTGCAAGGACGCCGAGACCTCCCGAATAGATTCGCACGCTTTCGTGTATGCCGAATTCGGCGCAGAAATAGGCTACCGGGTTTTCGACCAGTTCGGGCGCGTTTGCAGCTGCCCAGGTGGCTGGTTCGTTCATGTAGCTTCTGAAGCGTTCGGCTACCCGTTCGATTTTTTTACCCAGATCGCACTGGCAGCGCGATTGCAGTTCTTCGTTGGATATATGACGCAGGAGCTCAACCGGGTTATGGTTGACGCGCTCCCAGAGAATCGGGGAGAGTTCTTTGAAGATTTCTTTGGCTTCTGTGTCCCATGACCACCAGAGGTTTCTTGTTAGCTCTTTACAGGATGATACGGTTTTGCGCATATGTTTGCGGGAATAGTTAAATGTGTTCTGTGGAGCAAGTTGTATGAAAGATTGTATCTTTCTCTTCTGTACTGCACAGTCTGCATTGAAAGCAAATATGGCTTAATTTACTCTTTTAGTTTTTAAAACCGCAATTCGTATCGCGTGATTCATAATACCGTAACAGTAGCGCATATTTCGGATCTTCATCTTACGGGCCGTCATGACCGGCGCGGCCTTGCTTTTCTCGACCGGACGCTCCGGTATTTCAACGAGAGGAAGATCGATCATCTCGTTATTACCGGGGATCTTTTCGATACCTATCTGCCTGCGGAGTGGCCTCTGATGTGCGAGAAGCTCAGGGAGTATGATTTCTGTTCCTGGGAGCGTACGACCCTGATTCCGGGCAATCACGATCTGATCTCCATAGAGGAGGAGATGCGCATTTACAACGCCTTGAATCCTATTCCGGGAAGCCGGAAACGGGCGCTCCAGGATCGCCTTTCGGGTTTCTGCGCCCTGTTCGGCGATCTGATGGGGGGAGACAGGGAGCTTGGGAAGGGGTTTCCTTATGTGAAGGTGATGCGTTTTCCCCTGGTTTCTCTGGCTTTTGTGGGGGTTAATTCCGTATGGCCCTGGCATCGCTCGGAGAATCCTCTGGGCGCAAGAGGATTTGTCGATCCGGCGGAACTTCGGGCATTGGGCCAGCCGGGCGTGGCGGAGGTGCTTCGGGGGAGCTTTGTGATTGGATTGTGCCACCATGCGCTCAGGGTGTACGGCACTTCTTCGCCGATAGATCAGGCTTTCGACTGGACGATGGAGCTGATAAATCGTGACGAGTATCTGGCCGCCATGCAGGCGTTGCAAACGAATGTGATAGTGCATGGCCATTTTCACCGTTTTCAGACCTATGAGATGGGCGGCGTTCAGGTTGTTAATGGCGGCAGTTTCCGTTACGGTCCGGATCGGTACAGCGAGATGGTTATCGGCGAAGATGGCAGTTTTGCGCAGCGGTTTGTTACGCTTTCCTGAGCGGGATATTGTTCGGATATATAATAAAAGCTGCCGGTGAGGGCAGCTTTTATTATTAGGTGTAAACGGAATGAGGAATATTGGCCGATCTTGTCGGGAGGGGCGCTTCAGCCCTGGCCGCGGCGGGCGAGCTGACGGTCCATCATGATGAGGGCGTGGCCTTTTTCGCCGGCGATTTTCAGCGTTTCGAGTATTTCAGATGCTGCGGCTTCTTCTTCAACCTGTTCTTCAATGAACCAGTGGAGCATGACCTGAGCTGCGTAGTCTTTCTCTTCGAGAGCTGTTTCGTAAAGCTTGTTGATGAGCGAGGTGATCTTGCGTTCGTGCCCGAGTACCTCTTCGAAGAGTCCGGCCGGCGATTTGAAGTTGTTTTTCGGTTGTTCCAGGGCCATAAGTTCCACTTTTCCGCCACGTTCGTTTACGAATTTGTAGAGCTTCATGGCGTGGCCCATCTCTTCTTTTGTCTGCAGTTTGAGCCAGCTTGCAAATCCGGGAAGATTTTCCGATTCGGCGTATGCGGCCATCGAGAGGTAGAGATAGGATGATGCGAATTCGTGGTTTATCTGTTCGTTGAACGCTTTTTCCAGTTTTTTGCTGAGCATAGAGAGTCTCCTTTTATGAGTTTGGCTTTTTATTAAAGTATTAAAAAATATAGAGTTGCAAATTTATAAGCTTTAACAAGCTCCCTTGGCTGATAGTTTCCCGTTTTTTTTGTTTTTATGCGACCATTCCGTTTTCCCGCATGTATTCACGGATTCTTTCAGCGTGGTCGCGGTCATCCTGGTTCAGTTGTTTGAAAATGGCGACCGATGGTGATAGCGAAGGGGTGTCGAGAAAGTCCTGAAAATGGGCTTCCCCGGCGGCCAGCTCGAGTTCAAGCGCGGTTGTGAAAGCCTCTTTTCGTGAGGGAGCCTGCTGCGTGTATTGCCCGATCAAGTCGAGAATGCGCTTATTTGCGGCAATAAGCGCCGGAAGATCTTCGGCGAGAAGGTTTTCAGGAAAAAACGGGAGGGGTTGCGGTTGTTTTTTCTCCTGTTGCAGAAGGGCGGCGTGACCGCGTTCTTCCATGGAGAGCTGCCACCAGAAATCCTCATCTTCCGGAAAGAGGTCGTTGAGTACGGTATAGAGTTTTGCGAGGTTCAGTTCAAGCTTTATCGATTCGTCAAGATGGTCGAACAGTATTTTGGTCATGAGAGCATCTGTTTGGTTTATGTGTTGCCGAGTGAATTGATAATATAATAATATGGATGGGGAATCGATATTCGGTAGCCGGGGGGGGAGATTGGGTAATGGGGAATGGGTGGGGGAGATAGCGATGAGCGATGAGCGATGAGGTGAGGGAAGAATGGGGAATGGGGATGAAGATGGTCAGCTGTATGCGGTGGGCGGGGAATATATGTCGAGTTGATAAAAAAAAAGCTGCCAGTTGCCGGAATCAGTATTTTCTACCGGCTACCGGCCCATGCTTTTCATTCTGTGAAAATCCACTCCCCAATCAGCGGGACCCGCGTTCTTCCTCTTCCATCAAAAAACCGCGCCTGAATTGAGCAGCGAAGCTGCCCAACGCAGGCGCAATCCGTGAAAATCCGTGTTAGAACTTATTCGTAAATAAAGCCAACTTTTCTGAGCGCTATGATAGATGCCGC
>DYNE01000141.1 GCA_020721225.1 Pelodictyon luteolum
TACACCACAATATACGCTTCTGATATCATCACCCACTTGAAACAGCGAGGAGCCTTTTTTCTTTTATAAACGGATGTTCAATTTCTTCCTGTTTTCTTTTCTGGTAAGCCGTTAGCAAGGTTTTTCTTGCATCGTCTTTCATCAGCACCGCTCCAGTTGCGGATACTGTAAAGTCATTCGCCTGAATCTGTCCCCGGTTGATCAGCGACAATGCCATTCTGTCGGCAATATAGGAACGGAACTCTTCGAGCATATCAAGCGCGAGGCTCGGACGACCCGGGCGATCCTTGTGCAGAAAACCCGCTGCAGGATCGAGCCCGCATGACTCAAGGGCGGAGCGGATATCGTGCGTCACAAGGGTATAGAGAAACGACAGCAGGCAATTCACTCGGTCAACCGGCGGCCGACGGTTTCGGCCATTGAACCGAAGCAAAGGATCGGAAGCGGTGATGCACTGGTCGAATACCTCGAAATAAATTCTTCCTGCTTCACCCTCGATTCCCCTGATTCGCTCCTGATCGGTTTCATCAGCAAGCTTTTTTATGCAACCGGCAAGCAGTTGCTGAGCATAATGCAGTTTTTCGCCATTGACCTTCTCGGGGTGGTCCCGCAAGGCCCGTGCAAGCGTAACCCTGCTGTTTCCGATTTTTCCTATGACAAACGCTCGGGCAAGCTTGGCCGACTGCAGATAGTTGTCGGCTTGCCTGTACTGTGCACGCCTGAGAAGAATGTTGCCTTTCGTTGGCCCCTGCACCTGGCAGAGGAACTTGCCGTATTCGGTCAGGAACGTTATAGTTACACCGTTATTGGCGCAGTGGCCCATGAGAAAAGGGCTGCAGGTGATCTGCCCGAAACAGATGATGCCGTCAAGCATATGAAGAGGCAATCGAACCTTTTCAACCTTATCGATTTTTATGACCGCGCACTCTCCTTCTTTCGACAGATATGCTCCCTGTGTGGTTACGAACAGCGTATTGAGCAGCTTTTTCAAATTTCATCCTCCGAGAGTTCACGGAGCAGTTTGTGCACGTAGTTTTTAGAGGAGCGGCTATGTAGTGTCTGACAGAAAAGCCATTATAATATTATAAAATATAGTCTTATA
>DYNE01000015.1 GCA_020721225.1 Pelodictyon luteolum
CCTATACCTGTAACCAGTTGAATTTATTTGACTTATAGTTGGACAGTAGTGATAATCTCTATAAAACATAAACCATTACAGCGATGGCTAACGAAACATCAAACGAGTACACGACCGCAGTCAACAACCTGATGGATTCTGTTGGAAAGATTGGTCAAATGCAGGTAGATCTGGTTACCAATGGCATTAAATCGGCGATTTCGGTTTTCGAACCGCTGGGCAAATCATCCATTGAGCTTGCCGGTAATGTTGTGAATGACATTAATCAGGTATTACAGAACCTGTCGTCAGCAATCGCTCCAAAAAAATAAGAGCTGTCAACTATGAGGAAAGCACCTTATGCCTTCGGTATTGGGTGTTTTCCTGGAATTTTACATCACATTTTAACATTATGATGCTACCCATGTCCGGATCAGATACGTTGCAAGTTCAGGTTCCCTCCGATGGTATAAAAGGTCTGGCTATGATGGCCCCCGTGGTCTGTCTGCCCTTTTTGTTGCCTGCCGTTGCCGGAGCCGTTATCGCAGGGGTTGGTTTTGTGGCGGTTTCATCCGTTGTGTCACCCTTTGCCGGAAAAATTTTGCAGGCGACAAGAGGCCTCATTGCCGGGCCTTCTGCTGGTGTCGGCAAAGCTCTTCCGGAGTTTTCTGTTCCCATTACGGTTGCCGGGAAGGCGCCGGCAGTCGGAGAAGGCTGCGCCCTGCAGGTTGATGCGGTCATCATGTGATGATAATCGCAAGACGCCATTTGTGCGATATCTAAATGCTTAAAAAAAAAGCCATGTCAAGAATTTTATGGATGCAGGCGGTCAAGGGGGCATGGACTTCATACGTGAGAAAGATGAACAAAAGTATGAAGCCGTATAAAATGGAGAATTACCTCTGTCAGGAAATCGATATGGGCATGACGCTCGAAGAGTTCGCCGAGATCGTTTTTATTGAAGGCTTTGTTGCCGGAGAAAAGTATGGCCGGACGCTGACGATAGGAAGCCGGAAATGCGAGCACAAGCTAAACTGATCGACGAAGCGCTGCAGAGAGTCTATGGTTGAGCGGTTTCCATTCTTAAAAACGGGTTTCCGGGAAAAAAATATCAGGAAGCATCATGGTATCGGATCGCAGGAGAGTGCGGCAGTTATGGTTCGCATGGTATTGCATTAAGTGGCTGCTGTTTGAGAGAGATTATGTTCACTATCTCTTCACGAGCCGACAGAGAGAAAGGGAGATGTTCTGATGGGTGACCGGTATGTGTCCCGAGGCAGCTCGTTCCAGTGTTGGTTATCCGGTCTGGCCAGCTTGTGAAATTCGATATTTACTAACAGGAAAAAGGAGATTGTCGAAATGGGCCCACATGATACAGCGAATATGGTGAAAAAAGCCGTCGGAGTTGCAGGAGGGGCAGCGCTGCTTGCTCCTGTCGCACCACCTCTCCTGCATGGGCTTGCCGGTCTCGCCGTGGTGGGACTCGGGATTTTTACCGCAGGGTCACTTGTTTTCAAGGCCGCCGAAGCTTTTCAGGGGATGGAAAATCCGTTGAAGCCAAAGGAGAGAGCCCGAAGATCCAATGAGTCCGGAATTGCATAACTTCCGGTTTACCAGGTACAAGGAGATCCAGACAGTTGTATGCATGAACTTCTTCCGCCAAGCTGGAAGCGGATAGACCGTTTCCGCCCGGTTTACCGTGACATCAGCCTGCCTTTTTCCCGAACCCGATTAATTGCCTTGCCTCACACCTTGTGCAAAAGTTGAAGTATCCTGCTATGATCCTCGTTGATCGCCTCGAAGGGTATGGGAGCTGCAGATAAGGAACGATGCTGTTCAGGAACGCTCTGGTATAGGCACAAGAGTGCATATCGTCATGTCGCAGAGGAAGCGGCAACAAGATTTTTCGAGGAAGAGTTCGCTCATTGCCGCCTATTTTCCAGATGTTCATGCTCATCGCTACAATTTCAAGCGGATGCCGTCGGGTATTTTTCAGAACAGCTTTTTCGCAGAATCGAGCATTCCGCTGAGTCCCCCGAAGTTTCCGGCCAGATCGCCGAGCAGGGAGCCGTCAGGGCTTGCCTTGTCGAACATGACGGGCAGTGCGTCGGCTACGGCATTTTTGGCGCTCACTTCGGAAATACCGAGTTGAGCTGCGAACTCCTTGATTTTATCGATGCCGATGACGCCTGACAGAGCATCGGGTGAAACCGCCTGGTTCGCTCCTTTTCCGAGCCATGAGGCCGCGATCTCTCCCAGACCAGCGGTCTGAAGGTTGGAAAGGAGGGCGCCTAAATCGGGTTTGCCGTTTTGTCCTCCAAGCAGCCCGGAGAGTGCGGAACCAAGTTTATCGAGCGGTATGCCGGTCGTGGTTTTGTCGCTGTTTCCCCGGATGACCGAAGCGCCAAGTTGAAGCAGTGATGAAAGATCCATGTTTATCGGGTTGGATGGTTTGTCAGGAGTATCGAATGTTGCAGGTTATTTCACTACGTATAACTATACAGCATTTTATATTATTTAATTTCTGAATATTGCTCAAGAAAATAATATAATTGCGTTTTTATTTCTTGAACGGTCTTAAACTGAATGGCTCATGAGCGTCGTTCTTCTTGATATCGGTAATGTGCTGGTCGATGTCGATTTCACGGTTTTCTGCAGGAAAGTATCACTGCATGGCGAAAACGGAGCGGAGGAACTCTATGGCCGGTATTGCGTGAGTGAGTTTAAAGATCTGTTCGATAAAGGCGCGATCGCTCCGACCGACTATCTCGAAACGATTGCCGGCGATCCGGAAACCCGACCCATGACGATCCGGGAGCTGAAAACGGAATGGCAGGATATTTTTTCCCCTAAAAACGAGGCTCCGGAGTCGGTGCGTGAGATCATGCTGAGCCATAGGGTCTGGATCATGAGCGACACAGATCCGCTCCATTTTACCGCTCTCCTTAATATTTTGCCGGTACTGAGAACCGCCGAACGTTACTGCCTCTCGTTTGAACACGGTTATCTCAAGAGGGAGCCGGGTGCGTTTCATGAGGTGCTTTCCTGTTCCGGACAGAACGCAAAACAGTTCGTGTTGATCGATGACCGTGAAGAGAACTGCCGGTGCGCCGAATCATGCGGCATAAAGGCAGTTCATTTCAGGGAGTGGAGGCAGGCTCTTCTGGAGCTGCAGGATTTATAAATATTTCAGGGTTAGAGGTGCCTTGGCCGATGTTTTTTATTTCACCATCCATTCAGATACCGGAGAGCGAGATTGAGCTGCATCCCATGCGATCGCAAGGCGCTGGTGGCCAGAACGTCAACAAGGTCGAAACCGCAGTGCATCTGAGGTTCGATATTTCGGGTTCTTCTCTCCCGGAAGAGATCAGGGAGCGGCTGTTGCAGATGAAAGACCGCCGTATTACCTCGGAAGGGGTCATCATCATCAAGGCACAATGCTTCCGCAGCCAGGAAAAGAACCGGGAGGATGCGATGCGCCGCCTCCAGGAACTGCTGCAGCGGGCCCTGCATGTGCCCGTTGCAAGGAAGCCGACCAGGCCTGACCGGAATTCCAGGGAAAAACGCCTCGACATCAAGAAACGGCGTTCGGAAGTGAAGACAATGCGGAAGCGAATCGATACATAGGGGAGCACGGCATGCCGTGCCCCTGCATTACCACCCATCACCATCAACCGTCAACTGGTTGCAGTCTACCGGCCTACAACACCGGGGTCTGTTTTTTCGCCGTTCCTGCAGCCAGCATCCTGTTGTTGTCAAGCTGTGTTTTCAGCACCGATATTTCTGCCAGCAGGCTGTTTTTTTCCTGCCTTGAAAGTCCCGGCTCCGGTTTCGAAGCTGAAAGCGCCGTAAGCGGATTGACAGGCTTTCCGTTATGGATCATACGAAAGTCAAGGTGCGGGCCGGTCGAGCTGCCTGTCGAACCAACATAGCCGATAATCTCGCCCTGACGTACCCTGATGCCGTTACCCGCTTTCGGGGCATAGCGGCTCAGGTGCAGGTATTGGCTGTGGTATCCTCCCGGATGTTTCAGGGTAACCATGTTGCCGGCTCCGCCTTTGCTGCCTCTGAAAATGACGGTTCCGTCAGCGACCGCTTTCACCGGAGTTCCGGAGCGTGCGGCCATATCCACTCCGCCATGGAAGTGGCGCGTTCTGCTGATAGGATGAACCCTGTAGCCGTAGCCGCTTGAAATTCGGGAATAACTGCAGGGCTGAACAAACTGCGCAGTTTGTTCAGGTGCTTCGAGCGCATTTCCTTTTTCGTCGTAATATCCGGTTTTGCCTTTAGAGTCGGTGTACCGGTATGCGGTATAGTTCTTTTTGTTTACCGAAATCTCGGCGGCAATGATTTTCCCGGTGCTGATAAATTCGTCGTCAAGCCATTTCTCTTCGAAAAGCAGGCGGAATTTCGAGTCGGGTTTGATGTCCCGCTTGAAATCGAGGCGTCCGGCAAACAGCTTTCTTGTCGGCCGCATCAGCCCGGACCGTTCTTTTTGGGCGAGTTCCGAAGCGAGGGTTTCAGACACCGACCCTTCGATGACGGCAAGGCGGGTTTCATATTCCTTCGCGTCGCGCCGTACCTTCAGGTCACCGCTTCCGCTTTCACGTTCGATATGTATGGTTACGGCGCGGTCCTGAAAATAGGTGAAACGCTGAAAAAGACCTTCGCCGTTTTTTTCTATTTCATAATTCTGTCCGGGGCGGAACCCGCGGATTGAAAAACTTCCCTTGAGCTGTCTGGTTATGGCGTCGACATCCTTTGGCGTGAGGCCGTTCGAAGTGAGAATGGTGTAGAGCGATTCGCCGGGTTGTATGGTTTTTTTATCTATGGCTGGTTTTTTAATTTCGGATTCATCCTCGATGACAACGTAATCGCCGTCGCCGGTAAAGCCGAGTTCGTCGATATAGGTGCCGGGTGCTGAGCTGAGAATGGTGAATATAAAAAAGATCATAACAAGAGAGGCTGCGGAAAAGGGGAGCCAGAACGAGCGATCGGCGCGGCTCAGATAGTGTTTAAGCTGGACGGCTGCAGCTGTCAGGAACGGTTTGAGTGTTTTCATGCGTAAGTGTTTTCAATACCGGATTCGGCAAAAAAGTATTCATAGGTTAACAGCCCTTAAGTTAAGCATATGTTTTTATAAAAATAATTCAGTTACTTTTAAAATACGGTTTCGGGGGGATTTTTTCTTCCTGGCGGTATGTTATCAATGCTTTCACGTCCGACTCGTGTGGGGATGAGCCATTTTAAAACGTAAAAACATGCCTCTTTCCAAAAGCTTCATACCGGAAATAGACCGGTATTGCGACCGGTGGTGCGAGCGCTGCCCCTTTACGTCGCGGTGCCGTCACTATTACCTCGAACAGCAAGCGCCGCCGCCGGGCGTTTCCGGTGAACTCGATATTTTCAATGCGGAATTCTGGATGCGGATGCAGCGGGAACTCTCCGCAGCCGTGCATCGCATAAACCTGCAACCCGAAGCTCAGCCGTTATCGCCTGACGACGTGCTTTTCTCTTTTCATCGTTCGGCTCGCGAGCACCCATGTTCCCTTAAAGCGCTCGAATATGCCGGACTGCTCGATCAGTGGAAGAATTCCGATCGGATATGGCCGCTTCTTCCAGAAGAAGCCGGGGAAATAATCCGGCAATATCACTATTTTCTCTATCCGAAACTGGTACGGGCTATCGAAGTCGGCCTGACATCCGGTGTCGGTTCTCCTCCCGGAGAGGCAGCGGAGGGTACGGCCAAAACGGTACTTATCGCCATCGACCGTTCTCTTGCGGCATGGGGGCTCGTGTACCAGGCATATCCCCGGTATGAGGATGATGTACTTCGGCTGTTGCTCCATCTCGACCGTCTCCGGAAATCGGTGGAGGCTGTTTTTCCTGATGCAAGGGCTTTTCATCGTCCCGGTCTGGACGATTATGTAACTCTATAATAAACGTTGTTTATCATGCTGAAAACCAATGAATCCGCTCTTGTCGAATTTCTTCTGCAATGCCAGCCCGGTCATCCGAGAACGCGGGGCAACTGGGAAGTCGATCATCAGGGGAATCCGTTTCTGCTTCCTTCTATCGGCGGGATCACCCTCAACGTGCAGGTCGGCGATCCGGCTTTCGGTTTGGCAGGCGATCATGTCGAGCCCGGTGTCAGTTGTACCGCAGATACCCATAAACCATTTGAGCATCCCAATGTGGGACTGCAACTATACTCGTGCGTTGGTAATACCGCTGTCGTAACATCCGGAGAAGCGAAAGGGGAGACCGGAACGGTTATCGGCCACCACGGAGGGTCCGAACATCTCATCGTGGAATTTGCCCGTTCGGTCAAGGAAAAAATGACTTACAGCGATACCATCATGATCAGGGCGAAAGGACAGGGCTTGAGACTGACCGAATATCCCGCCATAACGCTTTTCAACCTCGATCCCGATCTTTTGAAGAAGCTGAAAATCCGCGAAGCCGGAGACGGGACGCTCGAAGTTCCGGTAACTACCGTGGTTCCGGCAGTCTGCATGGGTTCCGGTATCGGATCCGCCCATGTGGCCAAGGGTGATTACGATATCATGACCAGCGACCCCGAAACCGTCAGGGAATACGGTATCGACAGGATCCGTTTCGGCGATTTCGTTGCGCTCATGGATCAGGACAACCGGTACGGCAGGGCGTACCGCAAAGGCGCTGTCTCCATCGGCATCGTCGTGCACAGCGACTGCCTCGAAGCCGGTCACGGGCCCGGTGTGACCACCATCATGACCTGTGCTGAATCTTCAATCAGGCCGGTGATCGATCCGAATGCCAATATCGCAGATCTGCTCGGCATCGGGAGTGGCGTGGGCCCTGTCGGCAAGAAGAAAAAGAAGGTATGATTGTTTTTATGGTATCAAGACTTTCAATCCCTGAATTAAGTTGGTTTATCCCTGCGGTATAGGGGAATTTTTTTTACTGCATTTTGGTTCCCTTAAATTGGTGGTTACTTATTTAAATGATTTTAAAATGGAGAGTAAGCCATGTCATTAAAGCTATATGGAAGAGACCCGTTAAAGATGTTGGAGGATGTTTTTAACGACAAGGTATCGCCTTTTTTTTCTTCAATGATTACCCCTTCCTTCAAGGTCGATATCAGTGAGGATGACAAGGCTATCTATGTGTCTGCCGATATGCCGGGCATCGTAAAGGAAGATGTCAAGGTTTCCATGGAAGATGATGTTTTGTGCATAAGTGCGGAGCGGAAGCAGGAGGAGGAGGAGAAGAAAAAAGGCTATCACCGCATCGAACGTACCTGGGGAAGTATGAGCAGAAGCTTCACGGTAGGCGATAACGTGGATGCCGAAAACATCGATGCCGCATACGATAATGGGGTTCTGAAAATTACGCTTCCTAAAAAGGAGCCCGAGCCTAAAAAAGGCAAGGAGATCGAGGTGAAGTAAGTGACAATGGAACATGAAAACAGAAAACCTCCGGAACCCCGGAGGTTTTCTGTTTTCTGATGATAAGGCCTGCCGTAATCAGCAGTTTCGTACGGTCGATGAGGTACGATCCTTGATGGTGGTTTCATCGAATGCATCCCAATCGTGTTCGTCGTGCTCGCGCTGGTATCCTGCTTCCTTCAGACCAAAGCTCATATCGGCAACCATTTCCGGACGCAGTTCCTTCAGGTTTTTCACCTCGTCCTGAGTGAGGATTCTCGACTTGTCGAATCCAAGGTCGATCTCGATCTTGCGGTTCTTGGTCTTCACGCGATCGATATCGTAGAAACGTTTGGTGATGGTGGTTTGCGCGAAAGCTTTCAGACATCCGAGCATGTATTTACGGACATACGGGTCCTTGATCCAGGGATAGCCGAAGAATGTTTTACGCGCATAGAAGCGGGCATAGGATTTCAGCACGCCTTTGAGCACATCTTCTCGCTCCATGTTGTCCGGCTTGATGATGGGCGATACGAAGTTATATTTGGAATAATCGCGTACCTCCACCTTGTCGCCGAGCTCCTTGAAGAGATCCGAAAACGGCCACGGGGTGTAGATGGTCCAGTTCGCCATATCGGGATCCCAGTCTTTGCAGAGCTGATAGGTTTCCTCGATGGTTTCCGGCGTTTCATGTTCGAGCCCCATAACGAACTGCGCTTCGGCAACGATTCCGTTTTTCTGCAGCAGCTTGATGGCAAGTTTATTCTCGTCAATCGTGGTTTCCTTGCGGAAACGGTTCAGGTTCATCTGGCTTGCCGCTTCGGTGCCGAGCGAGACGTGCACCAGTCCGGCCTTGCGGAAGAACGGCAGCAGATCTTCATCGCGCATGATGTCCGTTACCCGGGTGTTGATACCCCAGGTAACGCCGAGCTTGCGGTCGATAAGTTCTTGGCAGAGCGCGACGAACTTCTGTTTGTTGATGGTTGGTTCTTCATCGGCAAGGATAAAGAAACCAACATTGTATTTCTTTACCAGAATTTCGATTTCATCAACAAAATGCTTCGGACTGCGCGCGCGGTAACGGCGCCAGAACTGCCATTGCGAGCAGAAGGTACAGGTAAAGGGGCACCCTCTTGCAAAGTTAGGTACCGCAAGGCGGCAGTTTAGAGGCGTATAGATGTACTTATTCCAGTCGTACAGGCTCCAATCGGGAGTCAGGGTATCAAGGTCTTCAATCACAGGGTGAGCCGGAGTAGCAAATACCTTGCCGTCATTGTCGATATAGGCAATACCGGTAATGTCAGCACGGTTTTCTTTGTCGGTTCCCGCTGCAATCTGCTTTACGAGGTTCACCGCAATTTCTTCACCCTCCCCACGAATGACATAATCGGTTTCGGGCGCTTCGCTCAGTACCTGCGGGTACATGAATGTCGAGTGAATACCTCCCATGATCGTCCTGATTTTCGGATCGACCTTCTTGGCGATTTTCATGATATCCTGCGCCTTGAAAATGGAGGGCGTGATATTGGTTGCCATCACAATATCCGGTTTGTTCTGCCGGATAATTTCCTCGATCTGATCATCCGGGAGGTCGTCGGCCATGGCGTCAACAAAACGTATTTGATCGAACCCGGCCTGTTTCAGGGCGCCACCGATATAGGCAACCCAGCTTGGCGTCCAGTTACCGGCAATTTCAGCTCCACCTGAATGATAATTAGGCTGAATCATCAGTATTTTCATCGGTATCCACCCTCCAGATATGTGTGTTTTTTACGAAATAGGAGATCTTCTCGTGAAACAGTATCAACCGGCATTGTCCCAATAAAAAATCCCCGAATGATTAATTTACGATTTATTTATAAAATAGTCATAGGGTTTCTTTGTCCATTCAGCGGCGCGCCGTGTTCATCAGCATGGTGTGATAGAAGCCCCAGCTGATTTTTTCACTGTTTCTGGTAACCATTCTGTTTTCGGTCATGGCTTTTTCCATCTCTTCGGCGCGGATCATCTGAATGGTGGTTCTGCGTTCTTTTTTTGGAAAGTAGCCGCCCAGCCAGTGCTGAAAGGCAAGAATGTTGTTGTATGGCGCATAGGTGAAAATTACCGATCCTCTGGTCAGGCTGCTCAGGTTGGAAAATGCCTGCCGGAATCCTTCCGACGGGTAGTGAATGAGTACGTCAAAACAGACAACGGCGTCGTAGGTGCCTTTGACCGATTCGATGGTGTTGACCTCGAAGTCGATATTGTTATTGACGCCCTGCATTGTTGCGTCGGCTTTTGCCTTTTCAACCATCTGTGAGGCAATATCAACAGCCTTGACTTTGTACCCCTCTTTGGCAAGTCTGATGCTGAACAGGCCGGTTCCGCACCCTGCATCGAGTATTGTGGCCCCTTTCGGAAGGTTGAGCTGCTGCAGCCAGCTGAACGCCTTGTCCATCATAACCGCATGGCCCTGACGGACGGTATTGCGTACGGTAGAGAGTTTGTCGTCGCCGTAAATCGAAGCCCAGCGCTGAAAGCCCTGGCCGTTGAAATACGAGCGAAGCATGTTTTTGTGTTCTTCGGCGTTGAAAGAGGAGCTGCTCATGTTTGGTTTGTTAGACGTTGATCTTTTTTGACTACTTGATATCGTTCAATCCTGTACGTCGACGATGCCCTCTACTCTCGATTCGAGGTCTTCATACAGTTGCCGCAGTTCTTCAATGGTTTTCTCATCGGTTTTCCAGAACCCTCTGGCATTGGCTTCCAGGAGTCGCTTCGTCATGGCGGTTACCGCATGAGCGTTAAGTTTCGTAAGCCGTTCGAGCATTGCAGGGTCCTGCAGGAACGTTTCATTGAACTGCTGATAGGTCCAGTCTCCGACTGCAGAAGCCGTGGCGCTCCAGCCGTAGGTGTTGCTGAGGTGCGATTCTATCTCCCTTACGCCCTCGTAACCATGCTCCAGCATGGCTTCATACCATCTCGGATTGAGCAGTTTCGTACGGGCTTCAAGCGCCACCATTTTCTCCAGAGGACGTATTTTCTGTTTTGTCCCGAATCCATTGACGTCGCCAAGGAGAATGTCGGGTTTCGACCCGCTGATGCGCTCTACAGTTTTTGAAACTCCGCCAAGATACTCATAATAATGATCAATATCCGAAATCCCGATTTCATAACTGTCGATATTCTGGAAAGTCAACGTGACATTTCGCAGGGCGGAACGCAGTGCTTCGGGGCACTCTTTCCAATCGCCGGTTTCGGTGGCGGCAAAGCTTTTTCGATTGACAAACGCATCGGCAAGCTGCTGTTCTTCTTCCCATGAACTGCTTTCGACCAGATGATTGACGTTCGCGCCATAGCTTCCCGGAGCGTTGGAAAATACTCTGTTCGATGCATCGGTAAAAGAACAATTTTTTTCCTGCATTTCAAGCAGCACATGTTTTCTGACAAAGTTCATGTCGGGAGGTTCGTCTGCCGATGCCGCCATCCTTGCCGCTTTGTCGAGCAGTTTGACCTGAGGGGCGAGCAGATCGCGGAAGATGCCGCTGATAGTGATAACGACATCGATTCTCGGACGGCCAAGTTCTGCAAGAGGGATGAGTTGCACATCGCTGGTTTTGCCGAGCTCGTCGGTCATGGGTTGTGCACCCATCAGGGCAAGGGCCTGGGCAATTCCTTCGCCATCGCTTTTGAGGTTGTCGGTTCCCCAGAGAATCAGGGCGATCGATTCGGGGAGGGCGCCGTGCTTTTGCCGGTACTGTTCGAGCAGTTCTTCTGCCGAGCGGCGTCCGGCCTCGCGGGCAAAGGCGGATGGAATGCTGTAGGGATCGAGACTGTGCATGTTCCTTCCTGTCGGTACAATATCCGGATTACGGACGAGGTCGTTTCCCGGAGACGGCGGAATGTATGTGCCGTCAAGGGCTTGCAGAACGGCATGGATCTCGTTGTTTTCGGCGATATTTCCCAGAACGACATTAAGGAACGTCCAGAGTTTCTGCAGTTCGCCGCTCTTGACGCCGGCTTTGCTGTGGAGATAGCTGTCCGCTTCGGAAATTCTTACCGGAAGGCTGTTTTCGAGAAGCTGCCGGATGCCCGGATTTCCTGTAATGCCGGACGAGGAAAGATGTCCGGTGAAAATTCTGACAGCTTCCCGCGTGAGGGCAAGGATCTCCTGCCATGTCTGCAGGGCTGTCCGGTCGCTGTCGAGAGTGTCGGTAAGCCTCGCATAATCCAGTTTTTTGTGTCCGCAAATAATCTCGGGAAGCGAACGGTTATCGAGTTCCGGGCGGCTGTGCGATACGAGAAGCGCGAGGTGATCGACAAGGCTCTCTATCGACGGGGCTTCACCCATGATATGCAGGCCCAGCGGGATCATTCGTTCTTCGATGAAATAGAGCTCGCTGCTGAGTCCGGCAAGATACTCTTCGGAGGATACCTCCTCTTTTTTCGTGTTGATTTCAAGTTCGGCAGCCAGCGCTTCTATTTCAAGCATGAGCTCCCCGTCCGGATGTTTCAGTGCCGAGGCAAGCAGTTCCTTCAGTTTCCGCAATCCTTTATAAAGTCCGGCCTGTTCGAGCGGTGGCGAGAGATAACTGACAAGCGTCGCAAATCCCCTGCGTTTTGCTATTGCGCCTTCGCTTGGATTGTTGACGCAGTAACAGTAGAAATTCGGAAGGGTACCGATCAGTTTTTTCGGCCAGCAGAGCGAAGAGAGTCCGGCCTGTTTGCCTGGCATGAACTCCAGCGCTCCGTGCGTACCGAAATGCAGCACGGCATCAGCGTCGAAACAGTGTTCGAGCCAGGTGTAAAAAGCCGCAAATGCATGATTCGGTGCTGCATCCTTTGCCATCAGCAGACGCATCGGGTCACGCTCGTAACCGAAAGATGGCTGCTGGCCGATAAAGATATTGCCGAATGAGCAGCCGAGAACGTGGAATCCGTTACGGTCGGTCAGGATTTCGCCGGGAGCGTCTCCCCAGAACGGTTCGATGCCGCTGCAGGCCGGAAAGAGCTTTCGGTACTCTTCCGTGGAGAGATGGGCGGCAACATTGCCGTCCGTTCCGTAAATCAGGCGGTTGCCTTCAAGAAGGCGATCCTTGAGTTCTTCAATATCGGCAGGCGGTTCCACATGATAGCCGGCACGCTGCATTTCTTTGAGAAGGCGCATCAGGCTCTCAAAAACGTTGAGGTAAGCGGCCGTACCTGCATTGCCGAGATTCGGCGGAAAATTAAAGAGGATGATGGCGATTTTTTTATCGGCAGAAGGTTTTGCCCGCAGACGGAGAAACCGGTCGATTCTGCCGGTAATGTCCCGTATTTCACGTTCGAGCGGGATGGTTCGGTCATTGCCTGTGCCCGCATAGACATGAGGCTCTATGGTGCCGTCAAGTTCAGGTACCGCTACGCAAAGCGCTGTCTGTAACGGAGTGAGGCCGTGGCTGTTGTTTTGCCACTGCTCGACAGGCTGAAAGGAGAGCGGGATGAGATTGTAGCAGGGGACATTGAGTTTTTTCAGCGCCGCAATCGCTTCTTTGGCCTTGTTTTCTGCCGGTCCGCCAACCAGAGAGAATCCGGTGCCGTTGATCAGGAGTTCCGGTTTCATGGAACCGGGTTTTTCGGGATCGAAAAACCGGTCGAGCACCGGACGAAAATCAAGGCCACCGCAGTAGGCGATACAGGCGCTTATTCCTTTTGATTCCAGATCGCGGACAAGGTAATCGAGATGGTGCATATTTTTGCTCAGCACTGTCGATCGCATGGCAAGAATGGCTACCGGACCCTTGTTCAGCAACGGTTTCCGCTTGCTTTGCCATGCATCGAAAGCTCCGGCTGAAAGAAACGGCCCGGAAGCGTCAGGGTGGCAGAGCGAGGCATCCGGATAAAAGACCGGGTCCTCCTGAGGGAGCTTTCCTTTCCAGCCAGGTACATAACGGTCCGCTATAAGGCAGAGGAACCTTTCCATATTTTCCTGCGAACCGTTCAGCCAGAACTGGTGCGCGGCGATGAACGTATGTATATCCCGAGCTCTGCCGGGGATGTACTTCATGATTTTGCCGATATTGCGGGCAATGGCGAGCTGTCTCTGGCTTTCGCCGTGACTGTTTTTAGGTTTCAGCTTTGCCGCCCATTGCCTGAAAATGCCGGATTCCTTTTCTGGATTTCCCGATTTCCTGAGCGAGAACTTTCCTATTCTTGTCCGGGTGAGGAGGGCCGGATTACTGGTAATGATGCAGATCTGGGAAGATGCATCTTCAAGGAGTTGTTCAAGAGGGCGTACAATTTCCTCGCTGAAGAGCATCGAACCGAAAATAAAATCAGCCGAACGGAAGGCTTTTTCCAGTTTTTCCCATTGGGGAGCGTCGTGACGGAGACCAAGATTGAACAGCGAAACCTCAAGACCGAGATGATATTTCCGATTCAGTTCTTCAGCAGCGCTTTTCAGGGCGCTGTTGTTGGTGGCCTCCATGGTAAGGAAAACAAAATGCATGGGTCAACCTTTTTTTACAGGGCTGTTTTTCAGAAAAAACGTAATGGAAAACATGCCTCTTTTCCTCAGCAAGCCTGCTTGCCGAGGTTCTGTTGGCTTCATACGCTGAGGACCGATACGTACGAAAGCTGTCAACGGTTGATGCTTAAATCAGCAGTATGGCATTTTGCTGGAAAAGATTTCGGGGTAACACCGTGAAGATCGAAGGAAGCGGAGATACAACGCTCAGGGAAGAGAGTGCTTGAGGTCGTATATGCAGTACATGGTTATGGTCATTGCCGTTTCGAAACTTTTCATGGGTATCGGGAGCGGCAATCTGAGGCGGGGCCTGAAAGAGCGTATGGCTTGCGGGAAACCAGACGGAACCGTTGCCTGTTCCCTGAAGAAGAGAGCGGGATTTCAGTTTGGCGTTAAGATTTGTCGTCTTGGCACAGAAATTGAAACCAACTACCGAGATAACAAAAAAGAGCAGTATCTCAAAAAAACGCCAGACACTTCGCGATATGTTGCACTTGCCTGCCTGCATAAGCATATTTTATGCAATATAGCAAACGGAACACTGAAAAAGAAAAGGCACAGTGTGGTTGCACCATGCCTTTTCTTCAAGCGGGTATGTATCCGTTCAGATCTCGATTCCTTCCAGACGGTCTTCAAGGTCTGAATAGATCTCCTGAAGCTTCTCGATCATCTCGGGGTCTGCGCTCCACATGCCGCGTCCGCTTGCTTCGAGCATACGGCCGACGATATTCTTGAAAGCTTTCGGGTTGACCTTCATCAGGCGTTCCCGCATTTTCGGATCCATCGCATACGTCTGGGCGGCTTCCTTGTACACCCAGTCATCAACGCCTTTGGTGACGGCATCCCATCCCAGCATGTAGGTAAAGCGGTTGCTGATTTCCGTCGCACCGCTGTGGCCCTGTTCGAGCATGGTTTCAAACCATTTCGGATTGAGCAGCTTGGTGCGGAATTCCACCTTCAACGCTTTGTCGGCGTCGTCGATTTTGACATCTGCCGTAAAGGTCTCCACATAGTTCAGTTTGACGTTGTCACCTTTCGGGTTGCGGCGGCGGGCAGAAAGCTGCAGGGCACCCGAAGAGGAGAAGTAGCGGTCGATATCTGAAATACCGAACTCCGCCGAGTCAACCTGCTGCACTACACGGTCAACCGTGCTGAGCAGTCCTTTGAGAATATCGGTCTGCTGGTCGCCGTAGCGGTTGCCGCCATAGGCGAACCCGGTACGCTTGACGAACATGTTGTCGAGATCTTCTTCCGATTCCCATGCGGAATCCTCTACCAGTTCCTCGACCTGTGAACCGTATGCTCCGGGAGCCTGGGTGAAGAGTCGCGAAGTAGCGCTTTCGAAATCCCTGCCTTCGCTCATGGCCGCATCGACATGTTTTCTGATGTGGTTCATTTCATGCGGTTCGACGGCTCTTGCCGCATCTTTTACGAGCTTGTCGAGATGATCGACCAGTACGCCGAAGGTATCGCGGAAGATCGAGCTGATCTGAATCAGCACGTCGATTCTCGGCCTGCCGAGTCTTTCAAGGGGTATGAGCTGATAGTGGCTGATTTTGCCCTGGGCATCATAGGCCGGTTCGGCGCCCATCAGGTGGATGATGACGGCAACTGCTTCGCCCTTGCTCTTGATGGTGTCGAGACCCCACAGTACCTGCGCGATGGTTTCGGGATATTCGCCGTTGTTCTCTTCGCAGTGCCGCCTGATGATGGTTTCGGCAATTTGTTTGCCGCGCTTGAACGCCAGTTCCGAAGGGATGCGCCACGGATCGATGGCATGGATGTTGCGCCCGGTCGGCAGAATTCCTGCCCCGTCGCGCACGAGGTCGCCGCCCGGTCCTGAAGGCAGGTATTCACCGCGAAGCGCACGGACGAAACTGTTCATCTCGTTGCTGTTGTCCTGAAGCGCAAGCTTCATGGCTATACCTTCTTTCAGCGATTCGTTGATGGATTCGGCAAGTTCCTGCGACACTTTCGCTCCGCCGGTCAGGACGTTGAAGACTGCGGTCGGATTGGATTTTTCAAAAACGGTCTGATTGATAAAGTCGCGGGTGAGATCGTCGATCTTTTCGCGCACTTTCATTGCGGCTTCCTCTCCCTTGCGGGCCCTCGTTGCAAGCGCGGCATAGTCGCCATAGACAGAGCTTTCTCCGATGGCATGCATTATGATGGATGGCAGCGATTTTTCGTTGCCTCGTACCTTGAGGTACTCCATGATGGTGGTTACCTGGGTTTCCGGCAGGGGAGTCTGGCCGAACACATGCAGCGAGTTCGAAATGAGGCGGCTTTCCAGCTCCATCATGTAGGTGTAAAGCCTGCTGATGTAATTGGTGAACGGTTCATTTTCGATACGCGGACAGTCATCGGTAAGATTGAGCTGCCGTGCCTTTTCGATTATAGCTTCTTCGGTTTCGATATCGACTATTTTCTCCAGACCACGTTCGCGGTAGTCGTTCAGCATCTCCTTGAAGGCCGGAAGCTCCTTGTAAAGACCCGCTCTGGAAAGCGGCGGGATATTGTGCGAAATCATGGTTGCATAACCACGGCGTTTTGCAATGTTGGCCTCGCTCGGGTTGTTGATCGGATAGATATAGAAATGAGGAACTTCGCCAAGCAGCGCATCGGACCAGCAGTCGCCGGTAACGCCGAGCTGCAGGCCCGGCATCCATTCAACGGTGCCGTGCATGCCGACGTGCACAAGGGCATTCGCTCCGAACTCGCGGCTGATCCAGCGGTAAAAGGCGATGTACTGATGGTGCGGCGTGTTCTCCTTGTCGAAGAGCAGCCTCATGGGATCGCCCTGTATGCCGAGGCGAGGCTGTACGCCGATGAAGATGTTGCCAAGCTGCAATCCGCCGATAAAGAGCTGCCCGGTGCCTACCGGGACGATGTCGCCGGGGAATCCGCTCCAGCGGCCCTCGATGCGTTCGCGCTCCCTGTCGCTGGTAATTCTGTTGTAGGTTTCCCGGTCGATCGAGAAGTTGTCCTGTTCGTGAGCCTGGATTTCGTAATCGGTTGCCCGGTCGAGCATGGCAAGCAGCGCTTCGGGGGACTCAGGCAGTTCGCCGGTATTGTACCCTTCGCCCTTCAGGCGTTCGAGCATTTTATAGAGGCTTTTCGGGACATCGAGCAGAGCGGCGCTGGCTTTTTTGCCCATGCCCGGAGGATAGTCGTACACCACAAACGCAACCTTCTTGTCCTTATTGGCAAGGGTGCGGAGGTCGGAGAATTTTTTCGCGATTCCTGAAAGCCTTTCCAGACGGTCGGGCACGGTCTGCAGACGTCCGTCCTTGATGGCACCAAGTACTACCGGGCAGACTGCACCGTCCATTTCCGGCAGGGAGTAGGTCATTGCGGACTGCAGCGGCACGACGCCCTGTGATTTCCATGAATTGAAGTCCTGGATAAAGAGCGGCTGCGAAACAACGTAAGGCGCGTTGATCTTGCCGAGAATTTCATCGCGGGCGGCCGCTGAGGCTCCCGGTGTCGTTGCGCCTGCAGGTCCGCCGACAAAGCCGAAGCCCATCATGTTGATGAGCATGTCGGGGTTTGCATGGGTAAACCATTCGCGGGCGGCGACGTGGCCTTCAACGCCCATAACGAAAACCGGAAGGGGATTGAGTCCCTTCTTTTCGATGGCGCGGATGGTGTTGTCGATATATTCCTTTTCCTGCAACAGGTGCTTGCGGAAGAAGAGCATGGCGATGTTGCGCTTTTTCGATGCGCTCCTGTCGCGCTTCTGCAGCCATTTTTCGTAGTGGTGCAGATCTTTCAGGTATTCGGGTGCATCAGGATGGTAGAAGCCCATGGTGGGCACTTCCTGTACTTTTTCGGCCTTGACGCCGACCTCAAAATATTCCGCCATGATGTAGTTGAACATCGAGGCGAGGTTATCGGTCGTGGGATGCATCCAGTAGGTGTATACCTGCATCCAGTTCTTGAAATCCTTCGCTTTTTTCGGAATCAGCGGCAACATGGTGCGCATGATCTTGAGCAGCTTCATGTAGCCGTAAAGCGCATCTTCATCGCGTCCCTTTACCAGCATTTTCGCTACTTTTTTGACGATATCCGGCATGCCGCTGCCGTCGCCTGACACCACGTAATTGCCTACCCTGGTCATTTGCATGACTTCCGGCATCGACTCGTAGGCAAAAACCGTTGTTACTTTAGATTGTTCAATCTGTTCCTGTAGCCAGTCTGCCTGACCCTTGAACTGAATAAGGGTGGTGAAAATACAGTCGGCATTGTGGATCGCTTCTGCTGCTTCGGGATTCTGATGTTCCAGATCCTGATCGGTCCATTGGGTCAGTTCAGCATGAGCGCCGATTTTTTCCCTGACTTCACGCCAAACCCGCTGGTTGCATTGCTCCATCCCGACAATAGCGGCAATTCTGATTTTATCGTGCATAAGGATAACGAAGATGTGCTGTGATTGTGGTTTTTACAGGATTGGGAAATGTAAGAAAATCCTTCGATGAATACTAACGGCAATTGTTTTCAGTAGGCGGGGGGAAGGAGTATCGAGCACGTTGTGCTCGGGAGTATTGCTTGCTTCGCAGGAGTATCGCTCACTTCGTTTTGCGGGAGTATCGCAGCTTTGCTGCGGGAGCAGTTGAGACGCTGGCAGTGAGCCGGGATATGGTTTTGTCTGACACAGGTACGCCCTGCTCCTCGGGTTTTGGGTTTTATTAGTCCTGTCAGGCCTGTTTTTCAGCTCCGTAGCGTCGGCGAGCTCCCCCAAAAAAAACTGGTTTCCCTTGTCGTCCTTTTCTTCTGAAAATAAAGCAGGCCCCTCGGGGAGGGGCCTGCAAAAGAACTGTGCGATGCGCCTGTTTGTTTCAGATCAGTAGGTCAGGTCAACACCGAGTACAAAGCTTCTGCCCGGAGCACGGAACCATTCGGCTTCTTCATACTGCACGTTGCCGATATTCCTGACGAGGAAGTTCAGGCCGATATTGTCGGTTGCCTGATACTTCGCACCGGCATTGAACACCACGAAGTCGCCGGGGTAGTTCTCGCCTTCGGGGTTCGGATAGGAACTGACGGCCTTGTACTTACCGACATAGCGTCCGGTGAGGTTAAGGGCGAGCTTCTCTACAGGCTTCCATGTTGTACTGACTGAACCAGTGTGTTCTGGTCGATAGGCAAGCCATTCCGGATCAGGGTTCTGGTTACCAGCAAGTGCCGCGGCATCGCCGGTCTTGTCCTTTGCATTCATGTAAGCATAGCCCAGGCTGAAATTCCACTGCGGATTGGGACGGTAGTTCAGGCTGGTTTCGATGCCCCAGATACGAGCTTCAGCAATGTTCTGATAGAGAAACACAATTGGATAACCAGATGGATTGATGTTTCTTGATTCAATCAAGTTTTCATAATCATTCAGGTATGCAGCAACATCAAGAGATACCTTCTCCCCGAACTGTTTGTAAACGCCGATTTCATATCCTGTCATGGTTTCTTTGTCAAGCAAAGGATTCGGGTTGCCCATAAAAATGCCTGCATCGCGTACGAAGCGTTCGGCAATTGTAGGTGCCCTGAAGCTTTTGCCCCACGAAGCGCGGAAACTCATGTCGTCCATAGCCTTGTAGTTCAATGCAACTCTGGGACTCAGAGCGTCTACTGACTGATTTTCAATAGGGGTATTCAGTACATAGGTGAAAGGAGGTATCATATCCCTGTGATCCTGATAGGAAACCACGTCAGCATCAATACCGTTCCAGTCATATCGTAATGAAAGCAGAGCTGTTAATCTGTCAGTGATTTTCCATTCATCCTGAACGAACGCAGCAAAGTTTTTCTCTTGTATTTCTCCGAATTCGCCCGGGGAGGGAAGATCTGCTGAGTATTGTGTTGATTCAACGTTTACGATATTGCCGTCAATACCGAAAAGCACCCGGTGGTTATCATTGATTCGCCAGTCAAGTTTAAGCCCTGCGCCATAACGGCTGGAACGGTTTTCATTGAATTCTCCAGGCTCCCTGTCATATGGATTAATGGAAAGACTGAAAGGAGGGAAGGGAACAGGGAAGTCGAAACCGAAAACTTGCCGGGAGTCTGTCGGATTGTAATCAATTCTGTACTTGTTATAGGTATAATACACTCTTGCATCTAAAGTCAATTTATCAGAAAGCATATTGACGTAGTTCAAACCGGCAAGAGCATCTTTTCTTTTGACGATATCATCCGTGTAAACCCAATCTGCCATATCATAGGCCCTGTCCGGATAGGGAGTGTAGTTTATTGATGGCGGATTAGTGAAAAACGAAACATCAATGTTATAGGGCCATGTGCTGACGTATCCGGCTTCCGTTTCGTTGTATGATGCAGAAAGCTGCAGATATTGTTTTGCATCGATGTCGTAACGGGCTTTCAGCTTCAGGTCGTTCAGCAGAGTCTGTGAATTACTCCTGTAGCCGTCGTCGTCACTATGCGTATAGAGCAGGTTGTAGCTGAGTTTTCCCGTTTTGTTTCCGATACCTACGTAGCTGTTCCAGAACCATGGAGTATAGCCATCGCGGTAAACGCTATTGTCGCTTGACGGAGGTGCATCGTAAAAACCGCCGCTGACGCCGGCCTTCACTTCGAATTTGTCGGGTAGATAGCCGTAAACATTGACAACGCCTCCCATAGCGCCTGAACCGTAGAGAGTGGTCGATGCGCCTTTAACCACTTCCATTCTGTTTGCCGAGTTCATGTTGATGTTGGTCCAGACGATACCACCGGTTTCAGGCGTGCTTAGCGGGATGCCGTCATAAAAAGCCGCTACACGAGTACCGATTCCTCCGCCCTGGAAGGTGTTGGAGCCGCGGATCTGTACTGTCGATGCGCTGTATCCGCTCGAGCGGTTGATATTGACGCCGGGCACGGTTTCCAGCGTCTTGTCGAGAGAAGGATTCGGTTCCTCCTTGATCTTTTCAGCCGAGACCACGTTTGTCGTTGTCGGCACGTCAAGGCGATCCTGTTTGTAGAGTGCGGCGCCAACAACCACTTCCGAAGCCATGATGGTGGTCTGGCCGAGCGAGAGGTTAACTACTGCAGTCTGGCCGGCGCCAACGCTGACAATCTGGCTCGCCGGGGCGTAGCCTACGATGGAAACAGCGATTTTTTGCTGTTTCGCGGGTACACCGCTCAGGTTGAAGTTGCCGTTCATGTCGGTAGCTGTACCGATTGTAGTTCCGGCAATGGTCACGGAAGCTCCATAAACGCCTTCGCCGTCAGCTTTGTCTGTGATTTTGCCTTTTACCGACCCGGTATCAGCTCCGTATGACGGGAGAGGCACCAGAAGCGCCAGCAGGCAGAATGCAGAAAGCACAAAACGGACAAGGGGGTACGCTTGCGCATGTTTTGTTTTCATTTGTGATTTGTTGTGTGGTTGCTGTAAAAAAGAACAGGAGTAAAATTTTTTTATGTTTCTGCCAATATTTTTACGCGCATGATCATCATAACATCATCAAACGAGTTCATAATCGGTTCTTTCCGTGGTGTGTATATTATCTGGAAATCTATTAAAAAAAAACACAAAAGAGCAAGTAAATAAAGTTAAAGAATGGATATAGGAGTGGAAACCGAGGAGTGACAGAGAAGGGTAAGCAAACTCGCACCGGCATGGTTTGCCGGTACGGCTCAGGCATGGGCTTAGATCACGCCGAGTTCTTTGCCTATCGTGCAGAATTCGGTGATGACCTTGTCGAGGTGATGGCGTTCATGGGTGGCCATGAAGCTGGTGCGGAGCGCTTCGTGGCCCGGCATGACGCCAGGGCGGATAAAGGCGTTTACGTACACGCCGGCATCGAACAGTTTTTTCCAGAATACCAGGGTTTTCATCTGGTCGCTGATGAGTACGGTAACGATGGCCGTGCGTGACGGCATGAGCTTGAATCCTGCCTTGAGCAGTCCCTGGCGCACGTAGTCGGTATTTGCGACCAGGCGTACCATGAGTTCGGGTTCATGGTGCAGAATGTCGAGCGTGGCAAGCACCGCAGCAACGCTTGCCGGGGTGGGCGAAGCGCTGAAAATAAGAGATGATGCGTTATGCTTGATATAGTTGATGACTGACCTGTCGCCGACCACATAGCCGCCGAGAGAGCCGAATGTTTTCGAGAAGGTGCCCATGATGAGGTCAACTTCATCGACGAGACCGAATTCGGAAGGAGTTCCTCTTCCGCCTTTTCCTATAACCCCTACGGCGTGAGCATCATCGATAACGGTTCGGGCATTGTATTTTTTTGCCAACGCGACAAGAGCCGGAAGATCGACGATTTCACCTGAAACGGAAAAAACACCGTCGGAAACGATCATTCTTCCTGCCGATTCCGGAATTTTCTGAAGCACCCGCTCCAGATCTTCCATGTTGTTGTGATTATAGCGGACAAGGTTGGCTCCTCCGCCCTGCGCCATAATCGAGGCGGCAACAAGGCTTGCATGGTTATCGCGATCCGAAACGATGTATTCCCCCCTTTGCACCAGAGTCGGTATAATGCCCTGACCGGTCTGATAGCCGGTGCTGAAAAGCAGGCAGCGCTCTTTTTCGAAATAGTCGGCAAGTTTTTCTTCGAGTTCAATGTGCAGGTTTACGGTGCCGGTCATGTAGCGCGATCCGCTGCAGCTGGTGCCGTATTTGTTTATGGCATTGATCGATGCCTGCTTGACTCGTGGATCGGAAGTCAGACCAAGGTAGTTGTTGGAGCCGGCCATGACCAGCTTGCGGCCGTTGAAAGAGACGACCGGGCCTTCGGTTTCATCGATAGGATGAAAAAAAGGGTATATCCCCTGAGCCTTTACTTCGTCGGCCAGGGTGAAATCAAAACATTTCTTAAACAGATCTTTCGGTTTATCCACAGGAATGCACATTTACTTCAGCTCTCTTGAGTACTGGAATTTCTTGATTTATACGGTATTTTGCTCGAAGGCAACCGATTTTTTAACTGGCGTTTTCCGCCCTGAAATCAAAATGTATTAAAAATTTTGTTTTTTTTTAAAGGCGACGGTTGATTGTTTTTTTAAAGCATCTGTTTCCTTACTGTTAAAGGCTATGGGCGATTCCGGAAAGAAGTTAATTATGCGATATGGGTAAAGGTGCGGGTGTTGAAAGAGTGCTGGTTACCGGTTCGACCGGGTTTATCGGAAAACGGCTGGTTGCGGCCCTGCAGGAAAAAGGTTTCGTCGTCCGGGTATTTCTTCGCAACGAGAGCGTTTCGGAAGGTCTTTTTTCGGAATCAGTAGCGGTGGTGCGAGGCGACTACCATGACCGGGCAGCTCTTGCTGCTGCAGTTGACGGCGTTCAGCGTATCATTCATCTTGCCGGGGTTACCAAGGCTGCCGATGAAGCCGGTTTTGATTCCGGCAATGTTTACCCTGTACAACAGATGCTTGATGCCGTGAAGCGGCACAATCCCGATTTGAAGCGTTTTCTGCTGGTATCGTCTCTTGCTGCGGCGGGTCCGGCACGTGAGGGGAGTGTCGGCCTCAGGGAGAGCGATCCCCCTCTGCCGGTGAGCGCTTATGGACGAAGCAAGCTCAGAGGCGAGGAGGTTTGCCTGAAAAGTTCGGGCTCCTTTCCTGTAACCATTATCCGGCCACCGGCAGTGTATGGTCCGGGAGACCGCGATATACTGCAGATTTTTCAGATGATGCAGAAAGGCATGCTTGTTTCCGCCGGCAATGCATCGAGGCAGCGTTTCAGTATGATCTATGTCGATGATCTTGTCGCCGGTATCATCGATGCGGCCTGCGCGGAAAAGGCGGCAGGTCGTATATATTACCTGGCGGCTCCCCGGTCGTATTCGTGGGAGGATCTCATTGCTGCGGTAAAGCCGGCCATGGGGTTCAGTCGACTGATGAGAATTACGCTTCCAAAGCCCCTGGTGTTTGTGCTTGGCGCCATTCTAGGTGCATTCGGAACCATAACCGGAACCTTGCCGCTGATCAATCGCGATAAAGCCAATGAACTTGTTCAGGATTTCTGGGTCTGTTTTCCCGGGAGAGCGGCAGCGGAACTTGGTTTTCATGCGGAAACCACCCTTGAAGAGGGTGCGGCAAAAACGGTTGCCTGGTATCGGGATAAGGGGTGGATGTAGAAGAATGTGTTAGGTGTTAAGGGTTAGGTGTTGGGTGTTAGGTGGGAGTGTGATTTGTGAGTCTTTTCACGAAATGGTAAGAGGGGGGAAAGATTGTTGAAACCATGTGAGCGATTTTGTTCTTTGATTGAACGCGGTTACGCTTTTCCGAGGATTTTTTGCATCAGGCGGAGCAGCAGGTACCGTTCGTCGGAGTAGGGAAGAAGCCCTTTGAGCGCCGCATCGGTTTCCCTGAGTGCAAGGATTGCCGACTCTGTCTGCTGTTGTGAAAATACCTTCACGTAGCCGAGATAATTCCGTACGAAGTATTCCTGTTTTCCGTACATGCCGAGAATGCGGGCGATTTCCGCCGGAGGCAACTGCCGTACTTCCGGGACGGAAAGCTTCCAGACCCGCGTAAAAAAAGTTGTCATATAGCGGACAATGCTTCCAAGACCCTCTTTTTGTCCTTCCCGATCCATTATCATGAGCGAAATGCCGCTGCAAAGCCGCAGGTTACGTTCCGCCAGAGCTTTTTCAAGTTCAAAGACATTGTATGTTTTCGATATGCCGACACAGTCGTAGATATCTGCCGCAGTTATGCTGTTTCCCTGATGCTTTGATGATGCGTACAGAATTATTTTGTCGATTTCGTGAGCTATTTCCCGTGCAGAGGGCTGAATATAGGCGGTCAGGAGTTTAAGCGCGTCAGGTTCGAATTCCCATCCGGCGGCTTTTGCCTGTTCGGTTGCGAAGAGATCGGGATTGCGGATAGCCGGAAAGTCGATTCTGACATGTTTCAGCTCTTTGAAGGGTGATTTGTCCAGTTCTTTTTTATCGGCAGAGTCGGTATCGAGTATCAGAACCGTGAAATCGGCTGGATGAGCTATGTATGCGGCGAACTTGTTATCGTAATGCTTTTGCTGTTCTCGCGATCCTGTCCGTTTTATTTTTTCGAACTGCCTGACAACGATAAGCTTTTTTTCGGTGAACATGGGATACTCCGAAGCTTTTGACGCCAGCTCGCCAAGGTTCAGATCCGATCCGTAAAAAATGGTTGTGTTGAAAGCGGCATCGGCCTCCGAAGGAAAAAGAGTGCCTTTTATGAGGCCGATGAGCTCTTCCTTGAGATAACCTTCCGGACCGGCGAAAAAATTAACGGCATCGATTTTTCCGGAAAGGATTTTTTTCTTCAGAGCTTCCATATTGTTCTTGTCTGCAAACCATTGCGCGATGAAAGGCCGTAGCCGTTAAGCGTTTCAGCCTTTCATCGCCGACGTTCAGAACGGCAGGTCGTCTTTTTCATGTTCAATAGCCGGCCCCGATGGCTGTGAAGAGAAATCTGCCGGGTTTTGTCTTGTTTCGCGCGGCATCTGATTGTACTGGGGGCGATCGAAAGATTGCCCTGCATCACCATAGCCGCTGTTGCTTCCCGGCTCTTTCGGAGAGCCGAGCATCTGCATGTCGGTACAGACGATTTCAGTGGCATATCGCTTTTCGCCGCTTTTGCTGTCGTCCCAGCTTCTGGTCTGCAGACGCCCTTCGATATAAACCTGCCTACCTTTTTTCAGGTATTGATTACAGATTTCAGCAAGTTTTCCCCATGCGACAATCCGGTGCCATTCGGTTCTGTCCTGCCAGTTTCCGGTTGCATCCTTGAAGTTTTCGCTGGTCGCTACGGTAAAATTCGATACCGATTGACCCGACGCAGTTGTCCTCAGTTCGGGATCGTTGCCGAGGTGGCCGATAAGCATTACTTTATTGAGTCCTTTAGCCATAATGTTGATCTGCTGAAGTTATTGTTTTGACCGGTAAGGGTTTCAAAGACAACAAGTGTCGTTGTCGTTTCCATCTGAACAATACGTCGAACAAAGTTACAAAACAAGACGGTCGGCATCAATGACAGGCCCCTCCCGGCAGAGAAGAATGGATTCAGTTCCTCCTCCGGGAGTCGTGACTTCAACGGAGCAGCCGTAGCAGATGCCGATGCCGCATCCCATGATCGATTCAAGAGAGACCTCGCATGGGATAATGTGTTTTCGACAGAATGCGGCAACGGCTTTCAGCATCGGGTTGGGTCCGCAGGCAAACACTTTCAGCCGGCCGTTTTTCTTCATCTGACCGATATTGTGTTCCAGCAGATCCACGACGGTGCCTCTGAATCCTTCCGATCCGTCATCGGTAGCTATTCTGCAGTTCGAAAGGTTGTAAAGCAGCAGGTCTTCCGATGTCCGCCCGCCAATAAAATTAATGCAGGCGGTTTTCTGTTCGGTGAGTTTTTTCTCGAGGAAAAACATCGGTGCTGTGCCGATTCCTCCTGAGACAAGCAGAGCTGTGTCGAACGTGCACTCGGAAGTATTGAAGCCGTTGCCAAGCGGGCCGAGCACCTGCATGGTATCGCCGCATGCGGAATCGGCAAGAATCGTTGTGCCGCAGCCAACCGTTTTGGCCATTATATTTATTGCACTGCCTTCTACGTTGTGAATTGAAAACGGGCGCCTGAGCAGCGGCTGTGTTGAGGCGTTTACCTTGATATTGACAAAGTTGCCGGGACGTGCCGCCGCGGCTATTTCAGGGCACTCGAAAGTGATGATCGAGACATCCCTGCTGATTTTCCGCGAAGATGTTATAGTGGCGGGAATGTCGGTGATCGGTACGATTTCTGGCATCATGGCGGTATGCGGTCAAAGGGAGCGAAAAAAGCTGTTTATCAACAGAATAATAACGGAACCAGCAGGCGATTATGCAAATGTCGGTAGTCAGTAGCCGGTAGCCAGTAGCCGGTAGTCAGTAGCCGGTAGTCAGTAGCCGGTAGTCAGTAGCCGGTGAAGAGGGGGGAGAGTGTGGGCGGTTGGCGGGTTTATTTGTCCATGTCTGTCGGTGTCCGTCCGTGTCAGTCCTTTCAGTGCATTTCGTGAAGAAAGGGGAGAGAGTGGGCAGTGGGTGAAAACGGGGATGGATTTTTAAACGTGGAGATAAGTGTGTATGTTTCATTCTTTGTAGTGTCCGGGGAGAGTTATATCTTTTGTCTTTGCATTGTATCACAAAACCAACGTCCGGTTCATGCGTATTTTAACATTTACAGGTAAAGGCGGAGTGGGTAAAACCAGCGTGTCAGCCGCAACCGCTGTCCGTTTATCAGAGTTGGGCCATCGCACACTTGTTCTTTCAACCGATCCGGCTCACAGTCTGTCGGATTCATTCAATCTCGCTCTCGGTGCCGAACCAACCAAAATCAAGGAGAACCTGCATGCCATCGAGGTTAATCCTTATGTTGATCTGAAGCAGAACTGGCAGTCAGTTCAGAAGTACTATACAAGAATTTTTATGGCTCAGGGCGTTTCAGGCGTCATGGCCGACGAAATGACCATTCTTCCCGGTATGGAAGAACTGTTTTCTCTCCTGCGAATCAAACGGTATAAAACCGCCGGACTGTACGATGCGCTTGTGCTCGATACCGCTCCGACCGGTGAGACCCTTCGCCTTCTCTCTCTGCCCGATACGCTTTCGTGGGGCATGAAGGCCGTTAAAAATGTCAATAAGTATATAGTCAGGCCACTCAGCAAGCCGCTGTCGAAAATGTCCGACAGGATTGCTTACTACATTCCTCCCGAAGACGCCATCGAATCGGTCGATCAGGTTTTTGACGAACTTGAGGATATTCGGGAAATTCTTACCGATAATGTGAAGTCGACCGTTCGGCTTGTCATGAACGCCGAGAAAATGTCTATCAAGGAGACCATGAGGGCTCTCACCTATCTGAATCTTTACGGCTTCAAGGTCGATATGGTTCTGGTGAACAGGCTGCTTGATACCAATGAAAACAGCGGATACCTTGAAAAATGGAAGGGTATTCAGCAGAAATATCTTGGTGAGATAGAAGAAGGGTTTTCTCCGCTTCCGGTCAAGAAGCTGAAAATGTACGAGCAGGAAATCGTCGGCTTGAAGGCTCTGGAGATGTTTGCCCGCGATATGTACGGAGATACCGATCCCTCGGATCTCATGTACAACGAGCCGCCGATCAAGTTTGTTCGGAATGGCGATATTTATGAAGTGCAGCTGAAACTCATGTTCGCCAATCCCGTCGATATCGATGTTTGGGTTACCGGCGATGAGCTTTACGTA
Source organism: Pelodictyon luteolum (assembly GCA_020721225.1). GTDB lineage: Bacteria > Bacteroidota > Chlorobiia > Chlorobiales > Chlorobiaceae > Chlorobium > Chlorobium luteolum_C. The sequence continues at coordinate 28,053 of DYNE01000015.1, forward strand.
CAGATCGGCAATCAGCGTAAAATCATTACGTTACCGATCAGCCTTACAGGTCTCGAACCAGGCGATGCGGTCTTCAAGGATAAATGGCTTCATATACCTTTTGATCTCAACCATCAGGGGAAGCATCAGAATCAGAAAGAGTTCAACAAAGTGTGACCTTACAGCTGAAAGGCCGTTTGTTTGATGAGGGAATTTTATTAATTTTTATCATCAGTCAGACATTGTCAGACGTAATTTAAAAAACCCGAAAACGGGGCTCGTCAGAAGCGGCGCCTCAATTAAACTGGAGATAAACATGTCAGAATCCTATCAGAAACTTCGCAAAGACTTTAAAGAGCTTGATTTTACCGATCGCCTCACCTTTCTTGCCGAGAGCGTCCTGTTGACCGGCCAGAGTGCCGTCGTTGGTGGTCTCGAGCTTGCCGGAAGTGTGGTTGAAACCGTTACCGGCACAGTCGGTTCTCTTATTGATGCATCGGGAGTGGGCAATATGCTTGGCCGTACCGGTGGCGTTGTCGGAGAAACCATCGACAGGGTTGCCATTACAGTCAAGGACGTTTCCCGTTCTGCCGGTGAACTGTACAGCGATGCTGTGAAAAATGTCGAGAATGTTACCGATAACGCAGCCAAAGCGATCGGCGATGCAGGAGTCACAGCTTCGGAAGCAGTCAAGAATATCGCAGGTTCTTTCCAGAAAGGCGCACCGAAAAAATAAGGGAATCGTAACAAGGATTAATAAATTCTTTGTTTGTGTTTTTCTGTTTATTCCCGTAAATTAGCTTATAGTTTCTATTTCCTAATTTCAGGTGGATTTCCAATAATTAAATTCCAAAAGGAGGAATTATGAGTGGTGGAGGTGTATTTACCGATATCCTGGCAGCAGCTGGCCGTATTTTTGAAGTTATGGTCGAAGGTCACTGGGAAACCGTTGGGATGCTGTTTGATTCACTGGGCAAAGGTACCATGAGAATCAACCGCAATGCTTACGGAAATATGGGCGGCGGTGGCGGAAGCCTTCGCGGATCATCGCCTGAAGTTTCAGGTTATGCTGTTCCAACCAAAGCAGTTGAATCAAAGTTTGCAAAATAAGCAGACTCTTGATACTGTGTTTAACAAGGCAGTGTAAAGCTCAGGCTTTCACTGCCTTTTTTGTTTTCCCTTTTTCTGCGCAGTCATGTTATTTTCTTTTTTCCGCTATAGGCAGGGGGATGCGTTTTTTGTTCCCTGTTTCGGAAGAAGCTCTGTGATCATCAGCAAGAATCAGTTTGCGGTGGAGTTTCACTTTCTTCGCATATTTTATTAGATTTAAAGTTCAATTGGTAATAAGTGTAACGCGATCGGATACGGGTAATGGCCACTATTTCTTTATATATTTCCGGGCAGACAGAACTGAACGACGTCAATGAGTTTTTTCAGAAGAACCTCATGAATGCCGGTGAAAATCCTATAGCTTTTTTTGATGGGGTTTTTTACGAATCTCATCAGGAGCGGGTAGGCAATATTGTTTTTCAGGATTATCTGGTCTACACCGATAAGGCTGTTTACCTCTGGGCAAGAGGCGCAAACAAGGATTATCTCGATCGATTCAATCTCGGGACCGTTTCAGTCAACAGCAGGAACAAGGACAGCGCTTTTGCAACGCTCAATCTCAAGGTCAGGCGTGAAGAAAAAGAACCTGTGTATGTGATTTTCGACATGGTCGAAATACAGGAGGCTGAACTGATTACCAGGCTGCATACGATTATCGAGTCAACTATTGAAGAAGCGCTTGGGGTCAATTACCGCAAGGATATTCCTGATGCCATTGCCGGGAGAATTCTTCAGGCAGGCAGAGGGATCTGTCCTCAGCAATCGATTTCAATCGCTTTTGATCAGGGAGCTGCCGTACATCAGGAGAGCAATATCGGCTACGGTCAGGATCTGCTCGAACAGTACAAGGCTTCCATTGGGTATCCACCTTCGGAAGAGAAGCCGGAACAAGCTCCCCGGCAGCAGCGCCCATCTTCTCAGGGCCATTCAGGCTCTCCGTTTTCGGGAAATCCTGCGGCTGATGCGCTCAAAGGTCTCGAAAATATTCTTCCTGCCGATCCGGCAGCTCTCAAGCGGATTGCCTCCTCTATAAAAGATATGGTCGGTGAAGCTCCCTTCAAGCTTCGCGATCAGGTTATGAAAGATCTGCAGCACGTTCCGGGAGATGTCGCTACGGTACTGACGGCGCTTAATGAATTGCTTGCCAATATTGCAGGGAATCCGCAGGCCGAGCGTTTCGTCATGACGGCCATTACCACGGCGGTCAGAAATGACGGAGTATTGGGCTCTATCGGAAAAATGCTCAAGCTTACCACAGGTTTCGGTTCAGGCGGAGGTAAAAAGCAACCATCAAGGCAGGCGTCGGAAAATGACCGGCATGGGCGTGATACCGATTCGTCGCGCAACGATCGGCGCTCTTCTTTTGATGATGGGGATGACAACTCGACTATCCGCAGAAAAAAAATAACGATCAAGGACGATTCGTCTTCGCATGGTTCCGGTATGTTTTCCGGCGATCTTCCCGATGATGAGGGTTTGCCTCTTCCAGGTGATCGAAGCCACCGGAACATTGCTTCGGATAATGATGCAGAGAGCGGTATAAAACGTAAAAAAATCAGCATCAAGGCTGACGACAGTTCAGCATCGGCACTCGTCAAAGATATGATGGCCATGGACACCCCTCCGTCAGAAGCTGTATTTTCACCGGTACAGCCCGGAGAGGAGCCGCCGGTTCGCCGTAAAAAAATTACTATTGTTGCTGATACCGCTGAAACGGCAGGAAAGGGTTCATTATCCGATTATTCGGAAACATCGGAGGTACAAGCGCCAATCGCTGATTCCATTCCGGAAGAACGTCCGGTTCAGCGCAAAAAAATAGCTATAGTAGTCGAGAAACCCGAAGACGATGAGACTGGTATTTCTGAAGAGATGCTTGCCGGTGTACTTGGCGAATCAGCCGTCGGTCAGGAACGTGCAGTGGTTTATACAACCATAGAGTCCGACAGCTCAGTTGATATGGAAAATCAGGCAGAGTCAGGCAGTTCCGGCGCCGATAATACAACGGCATCCGATGAACCGCCCATGAATCGTACAATCAAGATCAAGTCTACTCAATAGTTCTGTAAACAACATGAGAATTATTCTTTATCTAGGGAAGGGAGGGGTTGGAAAAACCACCGTCTCAGCTTCAACGGCAACTGCAATTGCCCGTCGTGGAGAGCGTGTGCTGATAATGAGCACCGATGTGGCCCACAGCCTTGCTGATGCGTTCAGCGAGGAATTAAGCCAGAATCCGATTGAGGTAGAAAAAAACCTTTTTGCCATGGAGGTAAACGTTCTTGCTGAAATCAGGGAGAACTGGACGGAACTCTATTCCTATTTTTCGTCGATTCTTATGCATGACGGGGCCAATGAGGTCGTGGCAGAAGAGCTTGCCATCGTGCCGGGCATGGAAGAGATGATCAGCCTCCGTTACATCTGGAAAGCGGCGAAGTCAGGAAATTACGATGTCATTATTGTCGATGCGGCCCCAACCGGTGAAACCATGCGTTTGCTGGGTATGCCTGAATCTTACGGTTGGTACTCTGATAAGATAGGCGGCTGGCACTCAAAGGCGATAGGCTTTGCCGCTCCTCTGCTTTCAAAGTTCATGCCGAAAAAGAACATCTTCAAGCTGATGCCCGAGGTCAACGAGCATATGAAAGAGTTGCACGGCATGCTTCAGGATCAGAACGTCACCACATTCCGCGTTGTGCTCAACCCCGAGAATATGGTCATCAAGGAGGCTCTTCGGGTGCAGACCTATCTGAATCTGTTCGGGTATAAGCTCGATGCAGCCGTGGTGAACAAAATTCTTCCCGAAAGCTCCGCCGATCAGTATCTGCAGAGCCTGATCGACATTCAGCAGAAATATCTCCGGGTCATCGATAACTGTTTCTATCCGGTACCGATTTTCCGGGCTCATCAGCAGACAGCCGAGGTGATCAATACCGACCGTCTTCATGTTCTGAGTCAGGAGATTTTTGGCGATAAAAATCCCTCCGCGGTTCTCTACAGCAACGACAAGACTCAGACTCTCGAAAAAATAAACGGAAAATATGTTCTCAGCCTCTATCTTCCGAATGTCGAGGTCAAGAAGCTCAATGTCAACATCAAGGGAGATGAACTGCTTGTCGATATCAATAATTTCCGCAAAAGCATTATTCTTCCGAACGTGCTCGTCGGCAGAAAAACCGAAGGAGCCGATTTTGCGGCCGGGAACCTGAATATCACTTTTGCCAACTGATTTTTCCCCGAACATTTTTTTCACTCCACACTACCTGCAGCGGGCAGCATCCTTACGGAATGCTGCCCGTTTTATTTGCAACGTGTGGGCGTCGGCTCATAGCCCACGACCCACACTTTCTCCCCTCTGCACGAAATGCACTGAAAGGACTGACACGGACGGACACCGACAGACATGGACAAATAAACCCGCACACCGCTCAAACTCTTTCCCTCTTCCCCGAATACCGGCTACCGAATACTGGCTACTGACTTCCGGTTTCCGGCTCACGGCTCACATCCCTCATCGCTATCCGCTCGCGCAGTCTGATCAGAACCGAACGGTCAGGACAGACGTCGAGGAGAGAGGATGCCGGGCAGTGGAGCTGTGGATGTTCGGGATCGGCAAGATCGAGCAGAGGTATCAATACAAACATCCGGTTAATCAGCTCCTTATGAGGGATGCAGAGTACGCTGTTTTCTAAGGTAAGATCATCGTAGAGCAGAATATCCAAATCGATTACCCTCGGACTCCACCGGATATACTGTTCAGGCCTGCCGAGATTGTGTTCTATGGCTTTGCAGTGTGTCCGCAGGTTTTCAGGTGAAAGTCCGGTTTCGAGCCGCACCACTCCGTTATAGAACCGTTCCTGTTCCGTGACGCCGACCGGTTCGGTTATGTAGATTCCCGATATTCCGTTTACCTCCGTATTCGGCAGCCGGTTCAGCAGGTCAACCGCCTCCTGAAGATGTTTGAGTCGATCGCCGATATTGGAGCCTATGCCGAGGTAAACCGTATGGCGCGGCGCTGGTTCAGCTTCGTGCCGCTGAGAAGCATGCTTCTGCATAATCGCAAATTCCGTTCAGGGGAGGATTCCTTTTTCGTACCTTTATGGAGGCTCCCTCAAGAATAGGGAACTCCGAAAGAAGTTCATAAACAATATCACAGGCGACCGCCTCTATCAGGTAGTAGCGCTTCTGGGTCAGGACGGCCTTGATTTTCTGATAGACTATGCCGTAATCAATGGTTTTTCTTATGTCGTCCTGCGCAGCAGCTTCATTGAAGTCAAAAACCAGTTCAGCATCGACCTCATATTTCGCTCCTACTGTATGTTCCTCTTTCATTACGCCATGGTGCGCATAAAAGACCAGATTGACCAGCCTGACCGATGAGCGGGTTGTGATATTCATAAGTTGTGTTTGTTGATGACCCAGACATGCAATGTCAGCAACAAACAGCTAAACTCAAAATGCTCTCTCTACAAAGCTATTCTGCCAAGGCTTGATTCATGGAAAAATGTTACCTTATGGTTACGTTGATGCAAATTCATATGATGCCTTTGAATAGCAATTACTGATACTCTATGCCGCACACGCTATCTGATTTTTATGCAGGATGCCGTTCACGTGCAGTCATTCTCGCTCTCGAAGAAGATCGTTATACAGGAGATATTACCACTCTTGCAACCATTCGGCAAGGCCAGCAGGGGTGCGCTGTCATCAAAGCCAAAGCCGAGGGTGTCCTTGCGGGCGCTTCAGTTGCCGAAGAGGTGTTCAAAGCCTGCGATCCTGGCCTGACAATAGATTTTTTCAGTAACGATGGCGATCACGTCAAGAGGGGCGATACCGTTCTTGAGGTATCCGGAGGTATCGCATCGCTGCTTATGGCTGAGCGTACCGTTCTGAATTTCATGCAGCGCATGTCAGGCATCGCTACGCGTACGAACGCGTATGTGAGTAAAATCAGCCATACCGGCACCGCGATACTCGATACGCGAAAAACCGTGCCGGGGTTACGTTATTTCGATAAGGAGGCTGTGCGTATCGGTGGCGGGAAAAACCACAGGTTTGGTCTTTTCGATATGATACTCATCAAGGATAATCATATCGACGCTTCAGGCGGCGTAGGCAATGCTGTCAGGGAAGCGATTGCATACCGTAAAAATAACGGACTTGATGTGCAGATAGAAACCGAGGTGCGTTCATTGGAAGAGCTTGCCGAAGCGCTGTCCTGTGGTCCGGATATCGTGCTCCTCGACAATCTTTCCGTCGAGATGTTGCAGCAGGCGGTTGCTTTCGCTCGCGCAGAAGCGCCGACGGTAAAGCTCGAGGCATCCGGAAACGTAGGTCTGCACAATGTCGCGGCAATAGCCGAAACGGGTGTTGACTACATATCGATTGGTGAACTTACGCACAGCGTGATGGCCCTCGACCTTTCCATGACGATAGCATTCGTCTGAAGCTTATGGAAATAGGTGTTGATATCGTAGAGCTTGAGCGGATCAGAAATGCCTGGAATCGATACGGTATGGCCTTTCTGAAACGCTTTCTGACTACCAGCGAGATTGCGTACTGCCTGCAGAAAAATGATCCGGTGCCGTCTGCTGCCGGGAGGTTCGCCGCGAAAGAGGCGCTGGTAAAGGCTCTTGGTACCGGAATTTCCGGAAAGGTGCACTGGAAAAGTTTTGAGATTCTTAATGACGCAAAGGGAAAACCGGTTGCTTATATCACTTGTTCCGACCTCAGCAGTCTGGTCCGATCAGCCAGGGTATCTATTTCCCACGACCGTCACTCTGCAATAGCCATGGCGATTATCTGTCTGGAGCCGGCAGGGAGTAGGGAGTAGGCTAATAAAAAACTCTGGGGGATTTTATTTTTTAGTCTTTTTGTCACTTTTCAGACAACAAAAAAAGCAGAGGTGTTTCCCTCTGCTTTTTTTGTTGTGACTACTGTCAGTCATGCTCAGTCCTTTCGGGCCGGAATCGGTGTCGGTTCTTCGGTGATGGTGACCTGCGACTTGATGATGTCATACACCTTGTCCTTGAGAATGGAATCGGTGATGTAGTCCCGGAACTCGGTCGACATATAGGTGCTGATTACCTGTTCTAAGCTCAGCGTCGGGTTTTTTTCGGCTTCTTTTTCTGCAAACGCCCTGATGTCGTCATCGGTTACGCTGAGGTTGCTGATCTCGGCTATTTTCTGACTGATAAGGAGCCAGCGGGCATGCTTTTCGGCGTTGGGTGCCATTGCCTGAGCGAACTGGCCGGCATCGAACCCTTTAGGGAAGTTGCCGCCCATCTGCCGTTTTGCATTTTCAACCAGCATGTTGGCAAATGATGCGATTATGGTTTTGGGAGCCGAAACCGGATTTTCCTCGATGAGTTTTGCCGAAATGGACTCAAGCAGCTCATCTTCGGATTTCATGGTGAAATGCTGTTCAAGCTGCAGACGGACATCGCTGGTAAAATCAGCGGCATTCTCAAAACGCTGACCTGAAATTTCCTTGACCAGTTCGTCGGTAAGTTCCGGCAACTCCAGGCGTTTTACTTCCTTTACGGTTATCCGGTAGAGTTGGGCAGGCGTTTCCTCGTCCTTTGGCTCTGTTGTGACATCGGCAATTTCTCCGGCTTTTTTGCCGGTGAGAGCAGAACGGAACGGGTTTTCTTCGGGAAGATATTCAAGATTGAAGTGGTGGTTTTCCATGGCGGAACCTTCTTCGGTTTCGCCTTCGGTATTCAGTCTGATAACATCGCCGATAACGGTATCCGTTGCCGATGCAGCGTCATCGATGCTGATGAGCGTTCCATGCCCTTTAAGGATGAGATTGATCTCTTTCCGGACATCCTCATCGGTTATGGTATAGCGCGGCAGGGTGAAGGTATAGCCTTCAAAGCTTTTCAGTTCGAATTCCGGGTGAATCTCGTAAGAGAGCTTTATGCTGAGCTGGTTGTCATCAAAGCTGAAGCTTTCGATAGCTGCCCGGCTTGCCGGTTTGATGTTTTCTTCGTCGGCAATGGCAGAGAAATGCTTCGATGCCATTTTTTCTGCAATCGATGCTTCGATTGCAGGACCGACAAGCTTCTTGATCATTCCTGCAGGAACATGACCTTTTCTGAATCCCTTGATCTGGACAGTTCTTTTTGCCTCTTCAAGTTCCTGATTGTATTCTGTTCCGAATTCTTCAGCGGAAAGAATTATTTCCAGTTCCTGTTCGGTATCGCTGATTTTCGTAATGTTCTTTTGCAAGGCAGTCTTGGTTTGTTGATGAGAATAATTGTCAAAAACTAAAAGTTTATAAGATACAAAACAATCATCTTATTTAAAACATCCTGCCGGTATTGCCGGTTATCGCATGGGTTTGAATACGAGAGTCGAGAGCGGAACTTCTTCAAGAAGCATACGGGCCGACGTTGTTATATCCGTTATGGTTACGCTCTCTATGGCGGTGGTTTTCTCTTCGAGCGGGATATATTTTCCGAAATACGAGAGATCGGTGGCCAGATGCGACATGCGGCGCGTCATTTTTTCCGTGCCCATCAGGAACGATCCGAGCAGTTTTGATTTTGCCGATCGCAGCTCTTCTTCGGCAGGAGTCATAAGTTCAGGGCTTTTCATGACAGATGCAAGGACGTCGAGTGTCTGCGTGATTTTATTGCTGTCGGTTCCCGCATAGATATTCATGACAGTCAGATCATCATAAAATGCAATCGATGAATAGGTACTGTAAACAAGGGCAAGCTTTTCGCGCAGTTCAAGGTTGAGTATCGAGCTCATTCCGCTGCCAAGCAGGGTGTTCAGTACCATCAGGCTGTAAAAAGACGTGTCGTGACGGGCAACTGCTGAGCCAAGTACGATCTGGGCCTGATGGGCTCTTTTTTTGACTGTCCGGGTGAACGCTTTGTATTGTCCTGGAAGAAAGGGTTTTCTTTCAGGGGCGGGGACAATGCTTTGAGATAGCGTTGAAAAACAGCGTTCCGCCAGTTTTACGAGTTCCGCGTGACGGATGTTGCCGGTTGCCGTTAAAAACATGTTTTCAGGTCGGTAAAAGTCGGCCATGAAATCGGTTAGATCGCTGCCTGCCAAGCTGCTGATGCTTTTGTCCGTTCCAAGAATAGGGGTTCCGAGCGGGTGACGACGGAATAGGTAGCGGTCAAAATCTTCGAAAACGACCTCTTCCGGCGTGTCGTTGATGCTGCTGATCTCTTCGAGAACCACCTCTTTTTCTTTTTCGATCTCCTCTTCGGGAAATACCGGGTTGCAGACCAGATCGGCCAGAAGATCGAGAGCGGGTTCGGTAAACCGGTCGAGGCATCGCAGGTAGATACAGGTCTGTTCCTTTGTCGTATAGGCATCGAGATAACCGCCGTTGCGTTCGATTCCGCAGGCGATTTCGATATAGTCGCGTTTTTTCGTCCCCTTGAAGACCGCGTGTTCAAGAAAATGGGCAAGACCGCTTTTTTTATCAGGATCGTCCCGGGAGCCGACGTCGATATGAATTCCGAGGGTGACGCTCTGTACCCAGGGGACATGATCGGTTACCACTCGAAGGCCGTTTTTCAGGGTGCTGCTTTGAATTCCTTCCACAGGAAATCCCTGATGATGCGCTTGATCTGCCTCGGACATACGGTGAAAAATTTATGATGGTTGGAATTGAGTGCAATGTAGTTTTTATTCGTATTTTTACGAACAGACAACTCTTTGATATCGTTGCATGAATACGGTTCAAAGAACCGGACGTGCGGATGCAGACAGCAGATGCCGTAACGGCTGAATGATACGGTTTTCTCTGAATGGCTACGACATCCATACTCATTACCGGGGCAACCGGATACATAGGTTCACAGGTAGTTCTGGAGCTTCTTGAGCGCTATGGCAGCAGGATCAGGCTTAAAGCAATTGCGAGGCCTTCCTCGGACTGTGCCTTTCTTGCCGATCTTCCTGTCGATATCGTCAGAGCGGATTTGCTCGACGTTACTTCCATGACGGAAGCGTTTGCCGGTGTCGATACGGTTTTTCATTGTGCCGGCCTTATTTCCTATACCAGACATTTTCGGTATCGGTTGTATGACGTCAACGTTCTTGGCACGCGCAATGTCGTTAATGCCAGTCTTCGTCATCAGGTGCGTCGTCTTGTCATGACCAGCTCGATTGCCGCCGTAGGTGTCTCCGACGACGGTTCCCCGGCAACGGAATCGATTCCTTTCACGGAGTGGCAGCGGCGAAACGGGTATATGGAGGCAAAGCACCTCGCCGAACTGGAAGCGCTGCGCGGTGTAGCTGAAGGGCTTGATACCGTTTTGGTCAATCCCGGTGTCGTGATCGGCGTGGACAGGCAGAATCCTGCGTCCATAAGTTCTTCCAATGAGGTTCTCCGGATGATCTACAGGGGAAAAATTTCGTTCTATCCTCCTGGCAGCAGCGGCTTTGTTGATGTCCGTGATGTCGCAGCAGCCCATGTGGCGGCATGGGAAAAGGGGCAGACGGGCAGAAGATATATCGTTGTAGGCCATAATCGTACTTTTGCGGAGGTGTTTGAAGCCCTGCGGCATGTTTCCGGCAGTTCGATGAAAAAACTCTATCCCCTTTCGGGGGCGGCAGCGTTTCTTGCCGGGATCGGCGGTGAGCTCTGGTCGCTTTTTCTTGACCGACCTTCATTCATCAGTTTCGACAGCCACCGGATGGCCGCAGCGAAGCTTGTTTACAACAACAGCAGTTCAATTCGGGAGCTTGGTATGTCCTACCGTGCTTTTGCAGATACTTTGCAAAGCGTCGTGCAGTAAACGGGCGTAATTTTTATTTAATATTTATGAAGGTGCAATGAATATGGATACTAACGATAGAGAGAAAAAAACCGAAGGGATCGATCCAGCAAAGCTCAAGCAGCTGAACCTTGCGGTTGATGCCCTTGAGAAGCAGTTCGGCAAGGGAGCTATCATGCGTTTGGGAGACGGTTCCGCAGTCATGCAGGTGCAGTCTATTTCTACCGGTTCCATGACCCTTGATTTCGCACTCGGCGTGGGCGGTCTGCCGCGCGGCAGGGTTGCAGAAATTTACGGGCCTGAATCGTCGGGAAAAACAACCCTTGCCCTGCATGTTATTGCCGAGGCTCAGAAAGAGGGCGGTATAGCGGCCATTGTCGATGCCGAACATGCTTTCGATCCGTCTTACGCCCGTAAACTCGGTGTGGATATCAACGCGCTGCTCATCAGTCAGCCGGAGTCGGGCGAACAGGCGCTTACTATTGTTGAGACTCTCGTCAGAAGCGGAGCTGTTGACGTTGTCGTTGTCGATTCCGTAGCGGCTCTCGTTCCGCAGGCTGAACTCGAAGGAGAGATGGGCGACAGTGTCGTCGGCCTTCAGGCGCGTCTTATGAGCCAGGCCCTGCGCAAACTGACGGGCGCGATATCCAAATCGAGCTCGGTCTGTATTTTTATCAATCAGCTTCGCGACAAGATCGGGGTGATGTACGGTTCGCCTGAAACCACAACCGGCGGAAAAGCATTGAAGTTTTATGCTTCGATACGTCTTGATATCCGCAAAATCGCTCAGATCAAGGACGGCGATGAAATAGTCGGAAACCGCACCAAGGTGAAGGTTGTCAAAAATAAGGTCGCTCCTCCGTTCAAGAGCGCCGAGTTCGATATTCTCTATGGTGAAGGCATTTCCGCAATGGGCGAACTGGTCGATCTTGCTGTGGAGTTCGGCGTTGTGAAAAAATCCGGCTCATGGTTCAGTTTCGGTCAGGAGAAGCTCGGGCAGGGCAGGGAGTCGGCTAAAAAGTCTCTTCGGGAGGATCATGCGCTTTTCCAGCAGATTTATATACAGGTGCGGGAGCTTATGACCGGAACGGCGGAAATTATCAATGGCTGAGAATGAAGATTGGTTCGATTGACATAGATCGTCCCGTTATTCTCGCTCCGATGGAGGATGTGACCGACCGTGCTTTCCGACAGCTCTGCAAGCGCTGCGGGGCGGATATTGTCTATACCGAGTTCATCAGCGCCGAGGCTTTGCGCAGAGGGGTCGAAAAGACCATGCGCAAACTTGCCGTCGATGAGATCGAGCGACCCGTTGCCGTGCAGATTTTCGGAAGTACGGTCGAGTCGATGATCGAGGCTGCGGCCGTGGCCGAAACCTACAGCCCGGATTTCCTCGATATTAATTTCGGCTGTCCGACAAAAAAAGTGGCCGGAAAGGGTGCGGGAGCCGCTCTGCTCCGGGAGCCTGAAAAAATGCAGGCCATAGCGGAAGCCGTCGTCAAAAGCGTCTGCATACCGGTTACGGCTAAAACCCGGATCGGCTGGGATCACGATTCCATAAATATTATTGAGGTGCTTCACCGGCTTGAAGATGCCGGTATCAGTGCGCTTGCCATTCATGGCCGTACCCGAAGCGATATGTATAAAGGCAAGGCTGACCGGGAGCGGATTGCCGAGGCGAAGCGGCAGGCATCGATTCCGGTGATTGCCAATGGCGATATCTGGTCGGCGGAGGATGCTGTTGCCATGTTCGATCAAACCGGTGCCGACGGGGTCATGATCGGCAGAGGGTCAATCGGTAATCCGTTTATATTCAGTCAGGCAAAGCACCTTATCCGAACAGGTACACCGGCTTCTCCGCCGGGATTTCAGGAAAGGATACATGCTGCGATAGAACATCTCAAACTCTCTGTTCAGTATAAAGGCGAGAAATACGGTAATCTCGAAATGCGCAGGCACTACGCCACCTATCTTAAAGGGTTGCCGAAAGTGTCGCAAGTGCGCAATAAACTCGTTCGTGAAGATGGATGGGAGCAGATTGTCGAAATTCTTCTCGCCTATGAAGTCGAATGTGAAGGGTATGCGAAGGAGGGCCGCATCAAAGAGTATGCGGAGTACCTCAACGACCATTCCGGAAAACTTGTTTTGAATTATTAAAGAACCATTGAAACTACGTATGAGCAGTTCAGATTTCCGCTACCGTGTAGCGGTGCTCGGAGCGACCGGACTTGTCGGGCGCACCATGATCCAGGTACTCGAAGAGAGGAATTTTCCCGTCGATGAACTTGTCCCTCTGGCCTCTCCGAGAAGCGCCGGTCAGATTGTACGGTTTAAAGGCAGGGAGTTCATTACCACAGTACCATCCGAGGATATTTTTCGCAATGTCGATATCGCGCTTTTCTCTGCCGGGGCGTCGGCAAGCAGAGAGTGGGCTCCTGTCGCTGCGGCTGCCGGGGCGATTGTTATCGATAACTCTTCGGCATACCGTATGGAGCCCGGGATCCCTCTTGTTGTGCCCGAGGTCAATCCTGAATCTATATTCAAGGCAGACGGCACTCCCGAGAGCATCATCGCCAATCCCAATTGTTCAACCATTCAGATGGTGGTTGTACTCAAGCCGCTGTACGACCGGTACGGCGTAAAGCGAGTGGTCGTTTCAACCTATCAGTCTGTAACCGGCAAAGGCAAGGCAGGCAGGGACGCTCTGGAAAGCGAGCTTGCCGGAGAGGAGCAGGAGCAGTTCACTCATTTCCACCAGATAGCTTTCAACGCCGTTCCGCAGATCGATACCTTTACCGAAAACGGCTACACGAAGGAAGAGATGAAAATGGTTAACGAGACCCGAAAGATCATGGGCGATGAAGCTTTGGCGGTTTCTCCGACCACGGTGAGAATCCCGGTTTACGGCGGACACGGCGAGTCGTTGAATATCGAGCTTGAAAACGAGTTCGATATCGACGAGATTCGCACTCTTCTCGCTTCGTCTCCCGGTATCATTCTTCAGGACGATCCTTCGGCGCGCATCTATCCCATGCCGCTTACCTCTTACGAACGCGACGAGGTGTTTGCCGGACGAATACGGCGCGATTTCTGGAATCCGAAGACTCTGAATATGTGGATTGTTGCCGACAATCTCAGAAAAGGTGCAGCTACCAACGCAGTGCAGATTGCCGAGGTTATTGCCGCAAGGCAGGAGAAGGCCTGAGTCGTATCGTTCCGCAGGGGCGATCTGTCAGGCAGAGTGGCGCTCCTTCTGAAAATGGGGTCGCCCTCTCCGAAAAATATTTTTTCACCTGGGGAAAGAGGGCTGCGTCAGTTTTCGAGAGCCATCACGGCGGTACGGATGGCTTTTACTGCCGCTGAAGACCTGCAGGCTGAGCTGTCCCGTCCAGAAAAGAGTACACCATCGGGAAGACCTGGCGGTACAACATGGCAGGAGGTTTCTTTTTCGAGCAGGGTGGTCATGGCTTTATCGAAAAGAGTGCCTCCGGCCTGAATAGCACTGTCACGGATGAGCAGGTTGCTCTGCAGTTCGTGAATCGCAAAGTATTCGGCTTCTTTTCTCTCCTTCACCGGGTGACAGTTGAAATATTCCAGTTTTCCTTTTTTGGCCACGGTAAGCACGACGTGGCTGTTTTCAAGATCAAGAAATGCTGTTTTTTCTTTAATTGAAAGCGAGTGATGCAGTGCGGGAATAAGTGGAGATCCGCTGAAAAGAAGGGGGTGCCGTTCCGCGAATCCGATGGAAAGGGTTTTGAAGGGTTCGGCATGGTAGAACAGCACAAGGTGCTTTTCAAGATTATTTTTTGCTGCAGAATCGGCATATGCGGTATGATCATGCAGATACTCTTCAGGCCGGTCCAGAAAATGTGCCGCTTCGATACGGCAGTAGTCCTCGCAGGCTTCTTTCGGTGCGTTGCACGGGAAGTAGGCATGCAGCGGGAAATAGGTGCTTGGACAGAAACAGAGAACCAGAGCCTCTCCCCGCCACTCGTCAGTAAGCGCGAGAAGCTTTTTCAGGGAACGCGCCTGTTTTTTCCCTTCGAACGCTTCCGTTCCGAGCGGCAGGACTTTGCAGGCAGTAACCACATAACTGCCTGAACCGGAAGATTTTATCCGTACAAAAGCACTACTGGTGTTTCCTATTGCACAGGCTAGTTGACTTCTACTCATTTACTCAAGCGTAAGATGCTTTTTTAGGATTTCCAGTTTCTTTTTTCCTATACCCTTGACTTCCAGCAACTCTTCATGCCGTTCTATTCTGCCGCCTTTGGACGCCCTGAACATAACGAGTCGTTTCGCCATAACCGGTCCGACTCCTGAAATCTGCTGGAGCTGTTTCTCCGAGGCTTTGTTGAACGATATGGTTCCGCTGAAAACCTTTTTTCCGGAACGTCGTGCCGTTTTCTTTTTCTGTGGCTGTTCTTCTTCAAACTCTCCGGCGTAGATATCTTCACCAGAATTGGTCAATGCTTCGGGAGTGTCGGGAGTTCCTGCTGCAGAAAGGTTATTTGCATAACCTGACGCTATGGCGAGCATGCTGTCGGTCTCTCTTTCGGAAAACTGTTCCCGTTCTTTTTGTTTTACAAGAATATCGGCATCGCGTACCGACCGGAAATTTCTGACTGCCTCGCCCAGCACGAGAAAGATTACGAGAATGGATATGACAGAGATTTCAGCTCTGGTCAGGCTCAGCCTGACAGCAAGCCTGTCAAGGGGATTCATGATTGCGGAACGGTTGTTGCTTCAGATAAAAACACGGGTGACTCTGTTCGATACCGAACAGAGCACTTCATAGCTGATACTTCCGATACTTCCTGCAATGTCGTCGGCCGTAGGGCCTTCCCATCCGAATAATATAGCTTTATCCCCGGTTTTTACATCATGTTCCCTGCCGAGATCGATCATGATCTGATCCATGGTCACCGTGCCGACCTGCGGGTAGGTTTTTCCTTTGATAACGACACTTCCCCTGTTGGAGAGAGCTCTGGGATAGCCGTCAGCATATCCTGCGGCAATGGTTGCGATACTTCGGGATTCGGGAGCTCTCCATGTGCGGTTGTAACTGACGGAGCTTCCTGGCGCGACGGTTTTGATGAAAACCACACGGGCCTCCATCTGCATGACAGGGGTTACGGTTATCGGGGAGGGCATGCATGGATCCGGCAGATACCCGTAAAGCAGAATTCCGGGACGTACCATATCGAACCAGGCATCCTTTCTGCAGAGGATCGCTCCGCTGCTTGCCGCATGTTTACAGACCGTTGTCCCGCTTTCCGATTCATATTGCGTCACCAGATTCCGGAACTCCTCGATTTGCCGCCCTGTGTATCCCTCGGGCTTCGAGGCCTCGGCGAAATGAGTATAGATACCCTTGAGTTCGATTTCGGGCGACCGGTTGATTTTTCTGAGAAGTTCCATGGTTTCGAGCGGCTGAAGGCCGAGGCGTCCCATGCCTGTATCTACTTTTACCTGTACAGCGAGCTTTTTGCCGTAAGCGGAGGCTTTTTCTCCGGCAGCGCGGAGAATATCGAAACTGCAAACCGTCATCTCGATGTCGTGCTGCAGATACCCGTCGATCTGCGGCTCGAGCGGTGAGGAAAACGCAAGAATGGAGGCCGGTTTTTTCAGCGCGCCTCCGGTTCTCAAGGCGATGGCTTCCTGAATATTCGCAACGCCGAAATCACTGACGCCGGCCGATTCGAGGGTTTCGGCGACCCGGTGGGCGCCGTGGCCGTATGCATTGGCTTTGACAATACCCATGATACGGAGCTTTTTTCCCGTCCATTGCCGGATATGCCGGATATTCCCCTCGATGTTCGATAGCTTGATGCTGGCTTCCGCCATGGGGAGTGGAGTCAAATCGGTCATGAGCTGAACAGTCTTCTTGATATTTTGGAAACAACCGCTCCGTTTTTCGAAACCCAACTTACGGGAGTATCGTCTCAGGACGGGGAAAACGTCCAGTAATTAAACATTTTTTGCCGTTGATTATCAAGCCGGAAGTTTATCCGTTTATGCAAGTCGATGATATGACGGAGGAGGTTGCCCTCTGCGGACGTTTCCTGCCGATCGTCTACTACAGTTCGGGAGTGATCGGCAGGAAACACCTATTTATGTGTCAGGGCATCAATAAGATCTGATTTTGTAAGCAGTTGTAGCCTTCCATCCGAAAGGCTGATAAGTATTCCCGAAGCACTCTGCTGCAGCTTGTCCGACAGTTCCGAAATGGTTGCATCGGTCTGACAGACAGGAAAGGGTGGCTCCATGAATCCCACAACTTTTGCATTCATGGCTTCATCGTTTTCGATGAGAATCGAGAGAATCTTGTTTTCGCTGATGCTCCCGATCGGAGTGCCATAGGAAACTATGGGAAGCTGCGACACATCGTTTTGTTTCATCATTTCAAAGACTTCAGCAAGCGTGGCTTCCGGATTGGCGAAAATGAGATCCTTTCGCGCCTTGAGCTGCAGGATGTCTTCGGCGGTAATCTGTTCGAGAGCGGTTTTTGCCTTACGATAGTATCCTTTCTGTTTCATCCAGCCGTCACGGAACATTTTACTGAGATAGTAGCCGCCGAAATCGTTCAGTACGGCAACGATGCAATCGTTCTCGCCGCAAGCGGCAGCCGATTGGAGCGCGGCAGCCATAACCGCTCCGGACGCTCCTCCTGCAAAAATCGCTTCAGCCCTCAGGAGGTCCCTTCCGCAGTTGAATGCATCATTATCACTGATTTGTACAATATCGTCGATAACCGACGGGTCCCAGAATCCCGATGGCTCCAGTGCGCCGATCTCTTCGAGTTCATATGCTGCAGGTTTATCCGGAGCGCCTTTTCTGAAAAGGCTCTGGTATATCGATCCCTCAGGTTCTACGCCGATGATTCTTATCGAGGGTTTTTCGGACTTGAGCAGGTGCCCGATTCCGGAAATCATGGCTCCGGAAATCATGGGAACAAAAACATGCGTTACTCGGTTCTCCGTCTGTTGGAGAATCTCCCGGCCGGTTGAGTTCGAATGGACATCCCTGCTCACAGGATTTTCGTATAAATTGGCAAAAAAGGCGTTGGGAATGTTTCTGACCAGACTTTCAGCAACTTTCATGCAGCTTCTCGGTTCTTCAGGCAGCGCATCCGAAGGGGTGATCACTATTTCGGCGCCAAGCGCCTTGAGCACATCACGTTTTTCGTTCGATATTTTGTCAGGGGCCGCCAGAAGCAGCTTGTATCCCCGACTTACTCCTGCCATCGCAAGCGCGATGCCGCTGTTGCCGTAGGTCCAGTCCACGAGCGTCATGCCGGGATGAATCAGCCTCCGCTCCTCCGCATCGCGGATTACCGCCGAAGCCGCACGGTAGTAGTGCGAACAGGCAGGATTCATATACTCCAGCTTGGCCATGACCTTCGCCTTGAGATGCCGGGCCATCTGCCCGATATATACAAGAGGAGTCTCGGTTGAAATTCCGAAAATATCGTGATTCGACATGATGAAGGTGATAATATGTTACCTGTCGTGCGTTACACGGGCGCACTTGTACTCTAAGATATACATTAATAGACGAATCTCTGATTTGCAAGGGATTCCGGCAGTTGATTTTTTCCCTGCCGCAAGCGCGACTGACGGGCATAAGAGAGAATTAAGGGAACCTCTATAAATTCTGATTTCCGAAAACGAGTCGACGAGAATATCTG
>DYNE01000098.1 GCA_020721225.1 Pelodictyon luteolum
CATATTTTCGCGAAAAAGTCAACGATAAATATCTGTAATAGTTGCAGAAGTTACATCACACTCATTTTCTGCTTTGAAGAAAACCTAACAACATGTTCAGCGGCGGCTGTAAGCCGTCCGGCTGCAACTGATGGTTAGGTGTTTCTCAGATCGCACATATTTGAAAACTACGGAGTCTTCATAAGTACCCGTCCGCAAATTTTTCCGTATTTTGCAGAGGCATCCCGCTCTGTCGTGTGGCTTACCTCTGCATAATTATGCCGGAAAATATATGACCGGGTACTTATAAAAAAATTGCCCTGTGAAAATGCCGATCTTACATCCTTCTTACCCATCTATTGGATTCTCAGCCCTGTAATATTTCCTCCGGTTCCCTGATGTCCGAAAAAGCCCGGAAAGGAAGTCGGCGACCCGCCGGGAATCCCACCGGAACCGCCTATAGCCTGTCCCGAGGTATTTACTCGCAGTCTGTACAGATTTGATCCGTCTTCTGACCGAGCCTGAATGGTTTGTCCGATGACAAAGTCATATATCGGATCATCAGTTTCCCACGGGCAGTGTCCGTAATCAAATCCGATAATATCACCAGTCCCGGAATGTCCGCCTATGAGGGGAAAAACCACAGGTGCCGGTCTCAGTATTCCTCTGACATTGATTGCGCCCGCATTTCCGCCAGTACCGCCGTCTCCGCCGTACAAAGCCCCTTTACCACCCAAAGAACCTGTAACAGCAAAATAAGTCTTTTTTGTTCCAGAAGGGATGGGAAGGAAAATTTCGGACAATACCGTCTCCGCATCCGCTCCTGTAATAATATCAATATCACGAAAAATAATGTCTTGGTTCTCACTCACAATTTCGACATTTCCGCCGTTTCCTCCCTGTCCCCCTGTTTTATCCGTACCCGTAGCCGAACCACCCATTCCGCCGGAAGTAAGGAATCCTCGGTTGAAGCCGACCTGACATTCTTCTTTCATCAGAGGAACACGCTGACCTGCCACAGGTCGGGCAATTCCGATACTTGATAAATTATATGGCGGAGGAGGAGGCAGCGTATCAACAGGAGGGATACCGCCGCTCAGAATAATATCTTCGGGCGAAGAAATCAGAATATTTCCGCCGTTTCCTCCCTGACCTGCAATAAGGTTTACAGCAACATTCGCCTGATCGGCATCCCCTCCTCTGCTCACAAGAGTCGGAATGAACAGCGGACCCTGAGACATAGTGTTTATCGAAACGATACCGCCGTTTCCTCCGTCCGAATTCATGATCTCCGCATTTCTGCCGCTCATATCTATCATACCGTTGATTACAGGCGATCCGTTGCTGTTAAGTGTCAGGGAATAGCCGTTCCGACCGGCATTGCCGGGTGCTGAGATAATTCTCCCTGCCTGAATATCGTCTCCTTCAGGGTCAGCGAATTCAGGGGCAATGAACAATGTGCCGGCAATATTGATTACCGTATCTCCTGTAAGCCTCAATGTTCCCTGTATGATGACGTCTGTATAATTGTTAGTCCCGGAAATATCCGCAGTCTGACCGGGCGGAACAATCAGCGGATTGTTGTCCGTATAATCAGCAGCTATCGGAAGAAGATCGCTGAGTTCCTGTTCTCTGATGGTTATATTGCCTCCGGTTCCTGCTCTGGCAAGACCCAGCGAATCTCCGCCCGACGTGTTTATAAGTCCTTTAAAATCCCTCCCCATCGCTGAAACTCCTGCGATCACAGCATCGAAAAGGGTGCCGGCAGCCGGACTTCCGCCTTCCAGAGGCATATAGCTCCAAAAATCACTAACGTCTCTGTCAAAAAAGCATATCCTGTCTGACATTCTGAATGTTCCGACAGGGTCGTGCCTTCTTCCCGGATCTGTTTCATTGTGACTGAAAACACTTGTAGAATCAGGATCGCGTGGAAAAGTCGGGCGTTCAATACCGGGATTAAGCCTGATGAGCATATCAATCAACTGTGTCAGGGCTGTCATCTGGGCACCGTTATAAGGTTCGCCTACGTTATTGAAAAGTTCGATTCCGATGGAATTACTGTTGCTGACTTCCAGTAGCTCATTGATCTGGGTATGGTGTGCAACATTCCGGTCTTCAGCTACCTGCACAATCGTACCGTCCCGGCTGATATAGTAACCGGCGAAGCCTCCGCACGCAACCTGTTGAATTGCACATGTACTGATCTCATTTTGGAAAGTCCTACCTATATTCGTATTGCTTGTGCTGTGGAGTACGATGTTGCTGATCACACTGCCGGGCGGTCTTGCATTCGCACCTGCTCTCAGGCAGCGGAGAATCGGAAGTCTGAAACCGTCAGCAGACTCCAGCGTAATCATGGTAGGATTTTGATTGAAAACTCCGTTACAACCCCTCATACCCCCTATGAAATAATACAGAAGTCTGCATGAAAATTTGTTGACAAACACGCTTGCCAAATTGTTTCTATTGTCAATATCCTGAGCATACCTTTCCGTAGTGTCATAACAATCAGGAGTGGGCTTTTCAACAGGATCACACTGAGCTCCTCCATCAAGTTCAAAATGACCATCCGGATAATCCACATAGACAGAAATCTCGCCTTCATTCGCATTCGGAGGCAGATCGCTGTCTTTGTAACCGAAGGTGATCGTTGCCACCCTTGACAGTTTCAGTCCGTGAGGCTCGAAACTGAAAGTATTGCCGATAGGAATCCCTTTATGTCGGAAGCTTTCAGACGGGGGAGTCGGAACCTGACGGATGGTGATTTCCGTATTTTTATCAAGCGCGCCGGGCGGAATGACCAGTTTCACGCTGTTGAGATCACCCTGAAGTTCCAGTACCCCGCCGTCCGCACCGACCACTTTTTTCACAGAAGGCGCGGTACTGACCCCCGTTATCTCAATAGAGACAGAACTTCCGGGAGAACTCCGCAGATCAACCGCGAGTTTGTTATCGGCAATCAGAGAGACTTCCTTTTCAATAACGGATGTTTTCTGATTGAAATCACTCTCTCTTATGACCTCAGCTCCGTTCAGATAAATACTCGCACTGCTTACTCTCTTCGCTCCGTCAGGTGTTCCGTTTGTAACCTTCATTATGAAAGGGCTTCCTGTTCCGGCAGACAGTCTGAAACTGCGCTCGGAATGGTCCGGTTTGCCTGTTGTGCGGGTAAAAGTCTCAGGTCCGAATACGGAAACGGATCCGGCGTAAGAGAGAGAAGAAAATACCATCAGAACCAACGAAAACAGAATTTCTTTTCTGATTTGTCCCAGCCTCATTGTTCGATTCCTCCTTTGATTTAACGGATGATGAAATAAGTACTTATCCCAAACCCTAACACCATGTTCAGGTGCGTAAGTCAGCTGCAACTGAGGGTTAGGACTTCGGTAACGGTTGAGGTGCTGTAAACCTGACTTAAGTAATACCATATTTTCGCGAAAAAGTCAACAGTAAATATCTGTAATAGTTGCAGAAGTTACACACACTGTTTGTAAGCCTGAGTTCCTAACACCATGTTCAGGTGCGTAAGTCAGCTGCAACTGAGGGTTAGGACTTCGGTAACGGTTGAGGTGCTGTAAACCTGACTTAAGTAATACCATATTTTCGCGAAAAAGTCAACAGTAAATATCTGTAATAGTTGCAGAAGTTACACACACTGTTTGTAAGCCTGAGTTCCTAACAACAAGTTCAGCGGCGTGAGTCCGCTGCAACTGATGGT
>DYNE01000016.1 GCA_020721225.1 Pelodictyon luteolum
CACAATATACGCTTCTGATATCATCACCCACTTGAAACAGCGAGGAGCCAAAAAACATAATTTTATGCCGCGCGGCGCGCGATACTCCCATTCGCGGAGCGAATAATACTCCCGGTCGTACCCGACCGATACTCCCGCGAAGCGATACTCCTTTTTTCTCTGGTTAATGGAAAGGAATTTCAGGATTGTCGCGGAAAATATAACTGCATATTTGTATTGGAAATGGAATCACCCATCCCTTCCGTCCTTATGGACGGACAATAAAAAAGCCCGGAAATTCCGGGCTTTTTTATTGTATTCAGGTACCTGACTGTTTACAGCTGGCTGTATTCAGCATAAACGCGATAGGTATTGATCACAAGGAATGCAATCACAAGCAGACCAAGAATGGTGAATATCGGGCTCCGCTGTTCTCTCGATGCCTGACGGTCAAGGAAAGGAACAAGAATCCAGAGGATAGCGCCGACAGTGAAGAGCACAATGGCAAGCAGTTCGCCGCCTTCAAAGGTAAAGTCCTTGAGAAGCTGGAACTGTGCCCAGAAATACCATTCAGGTTTAATACCTACAGGAGCGGAGCCAAGGGGATCAGCCTGAACGCCGATTTCCCATGGGAACATGACTGCCAGATAGACAAGCAGACCGAAACCTATCAGCCAGCCGATAGCATCCTTGGCGAGAAAGGTCGGGAAGAACTTCTCGTAGCCTTTGATAAGGCCAGCCTCTTTGTAACCGATCGGTGAAGAAGTGCCGAGCACCTGGACCAGCATGAGGTGAGCCGAAAGCATCAGGAGAAGCAGACCGGGAAGCAGAACCACGTGCAGCGAGAACATACGGGTAAGGGTTTCAGGGCTGACATCTTTTCCGCCGCGAAGGATATCGACAAGCAATGCTCCACCTGGCATGACCTTGGGAACCTCGGTACCAACCTGGGTAGCGAAGAATGCAAGCTCGTTCCACGGAAGAAGGTAACCGGTAAAGCCGAAACCGAGAGAGAGTACGAGCAGCACAAAACCGCTGACCCACATAAGCTCGCGAGGTTTACGATAGGACTTCATGAAGAAGGTGCTGAACATGTGGATGAACGCCATGCCGATCATGAGATTGGCCGACCATGCATGAACCTGACGAATCAGCCAGCCGAAAGGAACCTCTTTCTGAATAAAAACGAACGAAGTAAAGGCTTCCGCACCGGTCGGCTTGTAGTACTGCAGAAGAAGAAGACCGGTAACGACCTGAATGATAAAGAAGAAAAGGGTAAGACCGCCGAAATAGTACCAGAACGAAAGACGATGCTGAGGCACCTCTTTTTTCTTCAGGTAGTCGATAACCGGAATCATCACATAAAACCGCTCCTGAAACCATGAAGCAAGAGCGCTCTGTTTGCTCTCCTTGTATGGATTCGAATCGGGACGGTCTACCGGAGGTTTATAGACTCCACCGCCAGCAGATGCGGCAGGTTTGGCGGCACCAGGTGCTGCCGGTTTGGCGGCGCCTGCGGCAGGCTTTGCAGCACCCGGAGCTGCCGGCTTGGCGGCACCCGGAGCAGCGGGTTTCGGCTTGGCAGGGGCTTTTCCTGCCGCAGCGTTCTGATTGTTCTCAGCCATATTTTCTAACTCCCTTGGTTTTCAACAACGTTAAAATTAAGCTTTGGAAATAATAAGGTCATCACCCTCTACCCGAACAGCATACGGGGCTAAAGGCAGCGGCTGCGGACCGGAAATGATTTCGCCTGTCTGCTGGTACTTCGCACCGTGACAGGGACAGAAAATGAGGTTATCCTTATCCTCCCAGCGGACGAGACATCCAAGATGGGTACAGACCGCGCTGCAGGCTGTAAGCTTGCCGTTATCGTTGATAACGATGACCTTGTCCTCGTTGAACGGATAGATCTTTCCGGTGTTTTCCGGGACTTCCGCTGCTTTGCCGACAACCATTTCGTTCACGTTTTTCACTTCTTTGACAGGAGGAATGATATACTTGACGACCGGATAGAGCGTCGATACCGCTACTGCCGCTCCAACACCGCCGACAACCTTGCCGAGAAAACTGCGGCGTTCGAAATTAACTCCTTTGAGTCCTTCTTCCCTTGGTTTTCCGGCGGAAACCGCTCCCGGGGAAGAGACTGGAGCACCCTCTTCAAGTGCACCCATTCTTGACGGGCTCTTGAAATTACCTTGTTGTGCCATTACGATCTATCTCCTTTTTAAAGATATTGTTAAGAAATCAAAAGGCATTAACTGCCTGGTCGGCCGCTGTTTTTATTTTATTGAACCTGCCGTTTCAGGGGCCTGCACGTTTCATCTACAGGGTAGTACAAACAAACTCTGAAGTTAAAATTTTTTACCGTTTAAACCAATCAGTACAGCTCTTAAAAAAATTATAATAGTCATACATGAATGAGGGTTCCTTCTCCCGCCAGATCCGGCTCCTGGTAAAGAACCGCATAAAGCGCGACTGCAATCTTACCGGATTGAGAAACTCCGATATACCGCTGATGCCGTTGAGATTCTGACCGTCGATCTGCAGAGAGATGTTCGAGGCAAACCTGAGATAAAAGGGACCTGCGTCGAGCACTTTCTTCTGCGAAATAGTGACGGATGCCCGCTCATGAGAGATATCAAGCGTTCTGCCGTGAAGCGGAGAAAACAAGCCGGAAGAAAATTCACTTTCCCTGCATTGAAGCGAATCCATAACAGAAACCTTCTCGTCGCGATTGTCATGCAGCATCAGAAAGCTCAATGGCTGGAAGTCGCTGTTTTTAAAAAAAATAACATAATATATAATATCGTATCGCTCTGAAAACGCCCTTCCCCAGTACCATCGGGCAATATATTCCTGCATGGGCATGGTGCCCAGATTATGGTCGTGATAACCCTGGGCGCGCAACTCGATACGACGCACTCCCCCTCCGTTTTCACCGGTAATTTCGATGTAGCCTCCGACCACGGCCTTCAGAACGCTCAGCAGCCACTGGTGCTGCGAACCAGTCTCGGCAGTGTTGGTATCATTTTTCGAGTAATGCGCCCGACGACTTACCTGGAACAGCAACTCGGCCTGTACCTGCCGGTTTCGGGCAGGAAAGGCAAAATCGATAAGCAGGCGATACTCGTCTTTGTGCGCATCATAGAAAAAACGGTTCTTTTCGAACCGGAGACCGATTCCCTCGCGACTGCTTTCAAAAAGGCCGTTTCCCCCTTCCTTTATAAAATTCAATGTTTCGGAACCCTGTTCATAAAGCTGAAAACTGAAGCCTGTATGGTCTTCCGGCAACGGAAGCGCCGAACCGGCCTTATGCTTCCAGTCGTCGTAACGCTGCATGTAATAAGGGGAGAAAGGAAAACCGGAAAACCATATCAGTACGACGGAAACGCCGCTTTCCTTGTCTTCGGCATCGAAGTACCACCACTCATAGGCGCCAGGCTCCCGCATGTCGTGCCAGACTTCCTGATGAGGTTCTGTGGTGATATTCATACGGAAAACAATGCTGTTCTGTCATGAAAGGTCGCTGTACGCAGTACCGACCGTTTCGAAGCTGAAAAAAGGGAACAAGTAGGAAGTGGAAGAAGAAGTGTGCAAAAACACCTGGTGGACAGAGAGGGAATCGAACCCCCGACACAAGGATTTTCAGTCCTTTGCTCTACCAACTGAGCTATCTGTCCATGTTTGTGAGGCACATAATAAGAAATGCGCATCAAAATTCAAAAAGAAAAAAACATTGAAAAATCGGTTTTTTAACGTACAGCCGGAACGAAACATTTCGCCCCGGCTGACAAAGACTACTCTGCGACGGAAATCAGGTCGATCCCTTTTGTGATTCTGCGGAGTACCGCTTCCCTGCCCAGCACTTCGAGCATATGGTAGAGGCTCGGGCCGAAACTTACGCCCGAAGCGAGAATCCTGAGAGGATGAATCAGTACGGCCGCCTTAAGACCTTTAGGCGCAACGAAAGCCTTAAGCGCACTCTCGATGGTTTCAGCCGTAAACGGTTCGAGAACCTCCAGCTCTGCGGTAAACTCCCGAAGAAGATCGTTTGTTTCCGGTATCCAGCGTTTTTTCACCGCCTCCTCTTCATACGATTCCGGCTCAAAGAAAAAGTATGAGGAGAAGGTGACGAATTCATGTTCGAATCCCACCCGCTCACGCATAAGCTCGATAACCTGCTCAAGATAATGGTCGCCTGTAATCACATCGACGGAAAGAAGGGTCTCCCGTTTTGCAAGCTCGGCTGCAAGTACCGGCCTGATCGTATTGATAATATCCGCTGACGGGCGATGTTTGATGTATTGTTTTTCAAGCCAGTTGAGTTTCTCCACGTTAAACACCGCTCCGGCTTTGCCAACCCGTTCAAGTGAAAACTTATCTATCAGTTCCTGAAGCGCATAAACCTCCTGCTCGGTACCCTCTCCTTCATTCCACCCAAGCATCGCCACAAAATTCACAATCGCATCGCAACTGTAACCCTTTCGGATGTAATCCTCAACAGCTACATCACCCTGACGTTTGCTGAGCTTTGAACGGTCAGGATTGAGCAACAGGGGAAGATGGGCAAATCTGGGAGGCTCCCATCCGAAAAACTCATAAAGAAGCAGGTGTTTCGGCATGGATGGCAGCCACTCCTCACCACGAATAATATGCGTAAACTCCATGAGATGGTCGTCGATAACGCTGGCAAAGTGGTAGGTAGGAAATCCATCGGACTTCATCAGCACCTGATCATCGATGGTAGAGGAATCGAACTCGACCGGCCCACGAATCATATCTTCAAACCATACGGAAATATAATCGGGAACTTTCATCCGTACCACATAAGGAGAACCTGCTTCCATTTTCTTTCTTATCTCGCTGGACGGCATGGCGCCGCCCATCTCCTCTGGCAGCCATTTGCGGTTATACTTGGGCTGAAACCCCTGTTTCAACTGAAGCTGACGGTTCTCCTCGAGCTCCTCGGATGTCGAAAAACAGTAGTAGGCATGTTTGTCTTCGAGCAGACGATCGCAGTACTCGCGATAGATATGCAGTCTTTCCGACTGCACATAGGACCCGAAACTCCCCCCGTGCTCCGGACTTTCGTCAGCGATAATTCCGGCCCACTCGAGGGTTTTAATAAGATTCTGCTGTGCATCCTCAACTTTTCTGCTCTGGTCGGTGTCTTCAATTCTGATAATGAAATCGCCTTTCATTTTTTTTGCGAACAGGTAATTATACAAGGCTGTCCGCAAACCGCCTACATGCAGATAACCTGTCGGAGAAGGCGCAAACCTCGTTCTGACCCTTTGAGCAACCATAATGTGACGTAAAAACAGTTAATTGAAGTACTGACAAGGCGACGCCGGTGTCAGGAGCACAGAATTTAAAAAAAGTCGGTGTTTTTTGAAGGTACAAAAAAACAGATTGAGAGTGCCGAAAAAATCCCCCGTCAGGCATAACAATATGCCGATATGTCACAGAGAAAAATAAACTTTTTGCATTCTATTGCAGTTTGCTTTTAATTACTTTTAATGCCGTAAGTTAACAGAGCCTTACTTTTCTCTCACCCACTGAATGGTATCTATGCCGGAACTCAAGGAAAAAAACACGGGGAAGACCAATGCAAAGAATGTCTTCAAACCGGTACGTGACGATCAACCCCAACAGGATTGGATGCAGGGAAGCGGAGGCGGAAGCAAGGGAAAATTTCCGGGATTCCTTGTGATCATGATGCTTGGACTTATCTCGATCTTTGTATTCCAGCGCTTTTTCTCGGCTCCTGAAAACCCGGAAATCACCTATAACCAGTACAGGACTGTACTGGAAAAAGATCTTGTTACCGATATTACGGTCAAGACCTATGCAGACAGATCCGCAATGCTGAACGGCAAACTGAAATCGCCATCGCAACTTGAACTCAAGAACAACTCCTTTCTTCAGACTGACCGGTTCAGCGTAACCATTCCCGCATTTACCAACGAACAGGCTGATCTGCTCGCCGCAAAAGGAGTTCAGATTACCGTAGAAGAAGGGAGTGACGGTATCGGAACCGTCCTCGTGCTCTTCGCGCCGTGGATTATTTTTGGTCTTGTCTATTTCTTTATGTTCAGACGGATATCCCAGCAGAACGGCGGAGCGACCAAAAACATGTTCAACTTTGGAAAAAGCCGGGCAAAGATGGTCACCGAATTCGATGTAAAAATCACCTTCAAGGATGTAGCCGGAGTCGATGAAGCGGTTGAAGAGTTGAAGGAGACTGTCGAATTTCTCACCAATCCCGAAAAGTTCCAGAAAATCGGAGGCAAGATTCCCAAAGGAGTGTTGCTGCTGGGCTCTCCGGGAACCGGCAAAACCCTGCTTGCCAAAGCCATCGCCGGCGAAGCGAAGGTTCCTTTTTTTTCGATTTCCGGTGCCGATTTTGTTGAAATGTTTGTCGGCGTAGGTGCAGCCCGGGTTCGGGACCTCTTCGAACAGGCAAAGAAAAACGCTCCCTGTATTGTTTTTATCGATGAAATCGATGCCGTAGGCAGAAGCCGTGGAGCTGGTCTGGGTGGAGGTCATGACGAACGGGAACAGACTTTGAACCAGCTGCTTGTAGAAATGGACGGTTTTACTACAAGCGACAATGTCATTCTCATTGCCGCGACCAACCGTCCGGACGTACTCGACACAGCCCTGCTCAGACCGGGAAGGTTCGACCGGCAGATCACCATAGACAAACCCGATATACGCGGCAGAGAGGCGATTCTTGCTATTCACACACGTAAAACGCCTCTTGCCGGCGATGTGGACATCACGGTACTGGCGAAAAGCACGCCGGGTTTTTCAGGAGCGGATCTGGCAAACCTGGTCAATGAAGCTGCGCTTCTCGCGTCAAGAAAAAATAAGGAGAGCATCGATTCCGCAGATTTCGAACAGGCTCGCGACAAGGTGCTGATGGGCCCCGAAAGAAAAAGCATGTTTCTCTCCGATGAGCAGAAAAAGCTTACCGCCTATCACGAAGCTGGTCATGTGCTGGTTGCAGCCAATACAAAGGGATCGGATCCCATACACAAGGTTACCATCATTCCACGGGGCAGAAGTCTCGGCCTGACAGCTTATCTGCCACTCGAAGACCGTTACACGCAGGACAGACAGTATCTGCTGGCGATGATTACCTATGCTCTTGGCGGAAGGGTTGCCGAAGAGCTTGTTTTTGATGAAATCACGACCGGTGCAGCCAATGATATTGAAAGGGCTACGGATATTGCACGAAGAATGGTCAGACAATGGGGCATGAGCGACAAACTGGGACCGATCAACTACAGCGACGGCCATAAAGAGGTGTTTTTGGGCAAGGACTATTCGCACATTCGAGAGTACAGCGAGGAAACCGCCATGCAGATCGACAATGAAGTACGTAAAATCATTATCGATTGCATGGACAATGCCAGAACTATTCTCAGCGAGAAAAAAGAGCTGCTCCACCGGCTTGCTGAAACCCTTATCGAGAAAGAGACCCTGAATGCCGGGGAGATCGACGCAATAATCGGAACGACATAACGTTTGTTTTATCAAACGCACTGACGAGGTACAGGATATAAGTCATGCAAACGGTTTTCTTGCTCATTATTGGCATAGCGGCGGGTTTACTGTCGGGAATGTTCGGAGTCGGAGGAGGGATCATCATCGTTCCGGCACTGGTACTGCTTTTCGGCATGAGTCAGCACAGCGCCAACGCGACATCTCTTGTTGCACTATTGCTTCCGGTAGGCATTCTCGGGGTTATGGAGTATTACCGTTCAGGAAAAATCACCACCGAAAACATCTGGCTGGGGCTGATTCTTTCCGCAGGACTGTTTGCCGGAGCTTTTTTCGGGGCCAAAATAGCATCATCGCTTTCGAGCGATCTTCTCCGAAAAGCATTTGCCCTTTTTACAGGAATTGTTGCCCTTCGTTTATGGTTTAAATAAGTTCATACACCACAATAACCTAAGCTCGTCGTCACCATGGGAAACACCACCACAAAAGCCGATCTGGTCAATGTTATCGCACACAAAACAGGCATGACGAAAAACGAGACGGAAGCCGTCGTTGACTGCCTTTTTGAAAGCATAATCGAGTCGCTGAAAGCCGGCAAAAGAATCGAGATCAGGGGGTTCGGATCATTCAATATCCGCCACAAAAACCTGCGCCAGGCAAGAAATCCAAGAACGGGCGAAAAAGTAACCGTTGACCCGAAAAACGTGCCTACCTTTAAAATCTCCAAGGAGTTCAAGCATGCTGTAAGTGAAAGCCTCAAAAATGGCACAGCATAGCCTGACGTTCCTGAATAAACAGGATCAGATTACGCTAAAGATCGAAAGGGTCCTCAACGAGATTAAAAGTGATGGTTTTTATGTTATCCAGAAAACAGGTCTGGATATAGTAAAGATTTTCAGGTCTGAAAATATCTGATCCTTTTTCGGCGACATGTAAAATTATGTGCCCTTTATGATGGCCGAGTTCCCTGCCGAGATCGTTCCATTTTCTGAAAATCAGATTGGTAAACGACTCTCCTTCTCTGACACCCAGTATTTCCGGGTCAGTAAAATCCGTAATGATCTCCGGCGATGAGAGCAGTGACATCTCTTTTCCGATCCAGATGCTGACAGGATCGAAATGAAAAGGGAAAAATACCGAGTTCCTGATATAGAATCCGGATGCCCCGTTTCTGATTGCATCGACAAAAGAGTTCATAGCCGAAACGGTTAATGGTTGAAAAACATGAACCAGATCACAGCAAAAAAAGGAATCAGCACAGGAAACGAGTATTTATAGATATACTCGAGAAAATCCGGAACATCGACCTCTGCCTGCGCTGCAATATTTTTCACCATAAAATTCGGCGCATTGCCGATATAGGTCATCGCCCCGAAAAAAACCGAAGCTATGGAAATCGCCATCAGATAAATTCCTGATGAAACATCTCCCTGAACAGGCGAAGCCACTCCCTCGGCAAACAACCTGATATCGGCAGACGAGCCTATATCAAGACCGAACTTGCCAAGCGCTCCGGCAAGAAAATTCAGATAGGTGGGAGCATTATCCAGAACTCCTGAAAGCGCACCGGTCATCCAGTAAAACACCGTTACGGAAAAATCGCCGGCATGAACTGAGGCATAGGCCCCGATCAGTTCGAGAGCGGGAATCATGGTGGCAAAAATTCCGATAAAAAGAAACGCCACCTCCTTGATCGGCTCGAAGTTGAACTCATTGCCTTTCAAGGCCTGGTGATCTGCCGTTTTATAGGCTGCGACGGATACCGCGAAAAGAATCAGTTCGCGGATGCCGAAAGGGAGATGAAACAACTTCTGAAGACTTGGAAAACCGGAAATGACGGCCGGGTCGAGAAAGACCGCAAGAATAATGACAGCCAGATAAAGAAAATTCTTTCCGCCTGTAATCCTGATGCCCCCCCCCTGTTCACCGGAAGATTTGACCGGATCGCCGGCTTTTGCGTCAAGAAGCATAAACAGGGCAACGAGACCCGCAACCGTAACCGTCCAGGGAAGCCATACTTTCGAAAGCACCCAGAAAAAAGGGACTCCTTTCAGAAATCCCAGAAAAAGCGGGGGATCGCCAATGGGAGTCAGCCCTCCTCCGATATTGCTGACGATAAAAATAAAGAAAACAATATGAAACGCTTTAAGACGACCCTCATTGATACGCATGAAGGGACGAATCAGCAGCATCGATGCGCCTGTAGTACCGATAAGATTCGAAAGCACAGCCCCGAACAGAAGCAACAGACCGTTTACAAGCGGTTGCCCCCTGCGTTCGATTCTGATAAGAATACCGCCTGAAACCACAAAAAGCGAGGAAATAAGAGCAATGAATGCGAGGTACTCTTCAAGCGTATGCGCCAGTGCATGAGGCCCGTGTTCCATCAGAAACCCGTAATAGACCGCTACAACGCCCCCAAGCCCCGTTGCGACTTTTTGATAGTGACGTTCCCAGAACCGGTGA
This sequence comes from Pelodictyon luteolum, assembly GCA_020721225.1. GTDB lineage: Bacteria > Bacteroidota > Chlorobiia > Chlorobiales > Chlorobiaceae > Chlorobium > Chlorobium luteolum_C. The sequence continues at coordinate 9,955 of DYNE01000016.1, forward strand.
TAAAAAAGAGGTCCGGTTGCAATCATGATCAGGAGCAGTATAAACGGAACAACCAGCCATAATGGCGGAAGTTGATGGGCGGTATGCAGGACGGGCACATCATGAGTACCGGCAGCAGATAGCATACTGCTGCCGGATACCGAAAACAGAAACAGAAAAAAAATGACAATCTTTCTATCAACAGTACGTGGACGTAAAAACATCAGGAAATCAGTCTCCTTCGAAATCGGTCAATGAATAAATACTGTAGCCTTTGTCACGTATTTTCTGCTCGCCGCCAACATCCGGCAGATTGACGATAAAGGCCATTTCCGCTACCACTCCGCCTACTTTTTCCACCAGAGCCGCCGCGGCAAGAGCCGTTCCGCCGGTAGCGAGAAGATCGTCGACAAGCAGTACACGGGTACCTTTTTCAAGTGCATCCATATGAATTTCGATCTTGTCGCTGCCATACTCAAGCTCATACTCCTGCGAAACCACATCCGCCGGCAGTTTCCCCGGTTTTCTGACCGGTACGAACCCTTTCCCGAGTGTATAGGAGAGCGCTCCGCCGATAATGAATCCCCTTGCTTCAATACCGACAATCATATCAAAATCAACTCCATTTTCCAGATAGCGCTGGGTCAGACTGTCGATCACCAGACGAAAACCTACCGGATCCTTGATAAGGGTTGTGATATCACGAAACATGATCCCTTTTTTCGGATAATCGGGAATTGAGCGGATTCGGGATTTAATAGGCATGGAATAAGTGGGTTTTAGATTGAGGTTGCAAGCGTTGAAACCACAGAAGAGATGAAAGATTTAAAATAACAGTCTGCCATGTAAATTCAAATCATCGTCAAGATGAGCGATGTGAACCGGCAACAGGCGACCCTTAAGATCCTCGATATTTCCGTCAAAACCGCACGTGTCTGCCGTGACATGAAGATAATGTGCAGTATAACCGCTGCAAACCAGTCTTCCGCTCTTTTCGCGAAGAGACGATTCAACGAGAATATCGCACGCTCTCCCGATAAATTTTCCCGAATACTCCTCGGTTTTGTGTTTTCCAAGTTCGATAAGCAGGCGACTTCTTCTGTCAAGCTCCACGGGCGATATTAACCGGCGTTCATCGGCAGCAAGTTGTGCTGCCAGCACGGTACCCGGACGAACCGAACAGGTGAAAACATGCAGATACGCTATCGGTAGCCCCTCGATAAATCGATACATCTGCATGAAATCCTCTTCACTCTCTCCTGGATAGCCGGCAATGACATCCACACCAATTGCGCAATCGGAAATAGCGCCAACAGCACGGACAAGCTTCTCCCGATAGGATTCTGTCGTGTACCGCCGACGCATTGCCTTCAATATGGAATCGGAACCGCTTTGGAGCGGTACATGGAAATGCGGAGTGATTTTTTTCGATGCCGCTACGGCTTCGATCAATTCATCATCGAGAATATCCGGTTCAAGGGAGCTGATCCTGATACGATCGACAGAAACATCTTCAAGCATCCGTAAAAGCCCGACGAGTCCGGAAGCATGGCCGCGATAATCGCCGATGTTCACCCCGGTCAGAACAATTTCACGATACCCGGAAAAGGCCAGACTGCGGGCACGGTCAACAATCTCTTCGGACGGAATTGAACGGGAACAACCTCGAGCATGCGGAATGGTGCAATATGCGCAACCGTAATCGCAACCATCCTGAATTTTCAAAAACGCTCGTGTCCGCGCTTCTCCCGCATGTACAGAAAGAGAATATCCCGGAAAAACCGTCTCTGTTCTGCCGATATCCGACACTCGAACAAGAGGGGCTGTCTGTTTTTGATCCAGAAGCTCCCGATAGGTAGCGGTCATGAACTTGTCGCTGCTGCCCAGAACAGCAGCAACGCCCTCGATACCGGCAAGCAGCGCCGGCTGCAGTTGCGCATAACAGCCAATAACGACGACAACGCTTTCCGGATACCTGCGAATTATACGCCTTATTTTCTGCCTGCATTTCTGTTCAGCCTGACTTGTCACTGCACAGGTATGAATAATAATCATATCCGCACCTGCATCGAGAGAGGAGAGTTTCCACCCCTCGGCAGAAAGCCGATCGAGTATTGCTGATGTTTCGGAATAATTCAGCTTGCATCCCAACGTTACGGCGGCAACACTCGGCGCTCTCTTTGCATACACAACATCATCCATTCTTTATAACGGTTCGTTTAATACGGACGATGCAATGCCATCGCAATAAGCGGCACGTTCAATAACCGATCGTCCGTCTGTTCCTGACGAAATTCAATCCGAGCGCCACCATTATCATATTTCCAAGCAAGGACGAACCTCCGTAAGAAACAAAAGGAAGGGGAACCCCGATAACGGGAATAAGCCCGAGAGTCATTCCGACATTAATAACGACATGAACCATCAGCAGGGCCGCATAACCGGCAAACGTCAGCTCGACAAACCGGTTCTTGATGGAAAAAACAATCCGGATAAAACGGAGAATGAGAACAAGAAAAAAGCCGAGCAATAAAGCCGATCCGATAAAGCCGAGTTCTTCGGCGATAACACAGAAAATAAAGTCGGTCCATTGCGCAGGAATGAACCGGAGTTGTGTTTGTGTCCCCTCAAGAAACCCTTTTCCGAAAAATCCACCTGAACTGATCGCTATTTTAGCCTGAAGTGCGTTGTACCCTGCCCCCTGGGGATCCGACATGGGATCAAGAAAGGTCTGAATCCTTTTCATCTGATGCGGCTTGAGAATCTCCGCCGCAAAACGGTTCGTGAAAAGAGCCGCAAGAAGTCCTGCGGATGTAACCCCCAGTTGATGCAAATGAAACTTCTTTTTCTGCATCACGAGCGCCAATAAAAGCAGCAGTGCCAATCCGATAATAAAAAAGGGGTTAAAAAATCCGCTGAGCATAAGAATAACCGGAATGACAAGCAGCATAAGCAGATAGAGGTCAAAACCAGCCATAACGATCATCGGAACAATGAAGGAAAGACAGGTAAGCGTCGTACCCATATCCGGCTGAAGCATGATCAGCATTGCCGGAAAAAGAGGAATGGCAAGCGCGATCAGAAGATGCGGAATAGAACGGATATCGGTTTCATCTTCCGAAAGAAATCGGGCAAGCGCAAGAATGGTTGACATTTTGGCTATTTCCGACGGCTGAAAGCTGAAAAAACCTATGCGAACCCAGCTTGTCTGACCGGCAATTTTTCTGCCGAATATTAGCACCGCAACAAGCAACAGGACTCCGATAATGTAGAATATGTATGAATTATCGCGTATAAACCGATAATCATTGAAGTAAACAAATAACATCACGAAAACCCCGATACATCCCCATGCAAGCTGCCGGTAAAACAGGATGGTCTCGCCGGCGCCATTGGTTGCACTGTATATAGCCATAAGTCCGAGTATGATAAGACCTGCCATCGGAACCATAAGCCAGAAATCGAACTTGACCTGCTGTTCCATCTCAGGTGCCTTTACATCTTTTTCTTCCCCATCCGCCGGGAATTCTGTATAGTATTGACAGGTTTAACGGGCTCATTTTTCACTGTTTTTAACTATTGTCATGGATACACCACTGTTTTCTTGCGGCTTTGCCGTTATTGCCGGGCAGCCTAATGCGGGCAAATCAACCTTGCTGAACAAATTGCTCGACTATAAACTTTCTATTGTAACACCAAAACCACAAACTACAAGAAAAAAAATAACCGGCATCTATCATGATAACCGACGCCAGATTATTTTTCTCGATACGCCGGGCATCATGCAGCCGCAGCAGAAGCTTCATGAGTCGATGCTGGCCATCACCCGAAGGACACTTGAGGAGGCTGACGTAGTTATTGCCTTGATTCCCTATACGAAAGGCTCCGAACCTTATGATCTTGATTTCACTGCGGAGCTTTTCAATGCATGGCTTAAACCTGCCGGCAAACCGGTTATCGCAGTACTCAACAAGTCGGATCTGGCAAGCCGGGCGATACAGGAAAAAGCCGAATCCGTTATGACACAGCTCTTCTCCCCTGCTGCCGTAATCTCGGTTTCCGCACTGGAAGGAACCGGACTGGAAAAGCTTGTCGAAGCTCTCACGCCCTTTCTGCCTATGGACGAACCACTCTATCCTGAAGACATGCTGAGCACCGCTCCGGAACGGTTTTTCGTATCGGAAATCATCAGGGAAAAAATCTTCCTCCTTTACGGAAAAGAGGTGCCCTATGCAGCGGAGGTTGTTGTTGACGAATTCAAAGAGCAGTATGAAAACGATCCATCAAGAAAGGATCTTATCCGTTGTTCGGTTATCGTCGAACGGGATACACAGAAACAGATTCTGATAGGCAGCCAGGGTAACGCCCTGAAAAAACTCGGAAAAGCCGCACGTTCCGATATTGAAGAAATGCTGGGCAGGCCGGTATTTCTTGAACTGTTTATTAAAGTCCGTCCTGACTGGAGGAAAAAACACAATCTGCTGAAAAGCTACGGCTACTGAAACAGGCGGACAATTTTCCGGTAACAAAAAAACCCTTTCGTGTGAAAGGGTTTTTTTGTTGGATTTATGTATCTCCACGGGAGGCAATTACTTGCCGCCTTTCGGCTGAGGCTCCAGCTCGGCGGTAGCATCCTCGATCTCTTTCTTTTCGTTCGGATGAGCCTGAAGGTACGCTTCGATCTCCTCCTTGCTTTTATCCTTGAAATACTCGAGAGCTGAAAGGATGATCCTTTTATTCTCCTTGTCGAACTCGATCACGCGAAGCGGAAGTTCGTTATCCACAGCGAACGAAGAGTGAATATCCTTCACGCCTCCCTGAAGCAGATGCGATACCGGCACAAAACCGTCGACATCGCCGGGAAGAATGACGATGACGCCCTTCTCGATGATCTGTGAGATATTTCCCGGAGTTTCTGCGCCTACGGCATACTTCTGCTCGAACTCATCCCACGGGTCAGGATTGATCTGCTTGTGGCCGAGAGCGATACGTCGGGCGTTGACGTCAAATTTGAGCACCTTGACTTCAAGTTCCTGGTTTTTCTTGACCAGTTCGCTCGGATGGCGGATTTTCTTCGTCCATGAAAGGTCGGAGATGTGCACCAGACCGTCAACTCCGGCTTCAAGCTCAACAAATACACCAAAATCGGTGATATTGCTGACCGTGCCCTTATGCAATGAATTCTCGATATATTTTTCTGAAAGCGCGATCCAGGGGTCTTCGTTTACCCGTTTCATGGAGAGCGAAAGCTTGGTGTGCTCTTTATCGATATTGAGAATCACACACTCGACCTCCTGACCGAGAGTAACGAACTGACCCGGATGTTTGATGTGCTGCGTCCAGCTCATTTCGGAAATGTGGACGAGACCCTCGATACCTTTCTCGATCTCGACAAATGCGCCGTAATCGGTAATGGAAACCACACGTCCGTTCGCTTTGGATCCGACAGGATATTTAAGTTCGATGTTTTCCCACGGATGAGCCTCGAGCTGTTTCATACCGAGAGAGACGCGCTTGGTGTTCTCGTCAAAGCCGACAACAACAACCTTGATCGGCTGATCAAGCTCCACGACTTCCGAAGGATGGTTGATTCTGCCCCAGGTGATGTCGGTGATATGCACCAGACCGTCGAGACCACCAAGATCGACAAAGATACCGAAGTCGGTTATGTTCTTGACCGTACCTTCGAGCACCATGCCAACCTTGATATTGGCAAGCATCTCTTCACGGCGTGCCGCATACTCCTCTTCGAGGATGACCTTGTGGCTGACAACGATATTCTGAGTAACGGGATTGATTTTGACAACCCTGAAATCCATAGTCTGACCGACCAGGGCATCGAAATCGCGAACAGGCTTGACATCGATCTGCGAACCGGGAAGGAAGGCTTCAACACCGGAAAGGGAAACCGTCATACCGCCCTTGACACGGTTGATGATCTTGCCGTTGATGATCGTGTCGTTTTCAATTGAATCGTAGATCTTGTCCCAGATTCTCAATACATCAGCTTTCTTCTTTGAAAGAATGAGCTGCCCCATTTTGTCTTCGATGTTTTCGAGATAAACCTCTACTTCATCACCGACCTTGACTTCACCCTCTTCCTCGTCGCGGAATTCGAGCAGTGAGACAATGCCCTCCGACTTGTAACCGACGTCGATGGTGACATCCTTGTTGGAAATGGAGACGATACGGCCCTTGACAATCTCGTCTTCCCTGATTTCACTCAGCGTGCTCGTATAGAGCTTTTCCATCTCGGCAAGTGCCGCGGAATCGTAGTGAGCGAAAACTTTGACTTTTTTCCTTGCAGGCCTTTCCTGGACTTTCTTCTCCAGCGATAGTGTTTCTGGCATTAAATGTTTTCCTTCCTCTCTTGTGATTTACCCTCGGTGCCGCGAGAGATTTCAGCACCCGGTTTTTAGGTTAATGAAACAACAACAAAATGTTCTCAATAAGCACCAGCTATCGTTCACTGCGCAATATTGCAAGCGCAAGATCGCGAACCATGACAACCTGCTCTTCGATGCTCAGTGCCGAAGTATCTATTTCAACCGCATCGGGATGTTTTTTCAGGGGAGCCAGCGTTCTTTCGGCATCCGCCCGGTCCCGTTCGACGATCTCCTGTTCAAGCGAGGCTATATCCGGCAGTTCGGAACCGGAAGCCCCTTTTGCCGCCAGTTCGGCATAACGCCGTTTTGCCCTTTCACGGGCATCGGCAATCAGAAATATTTTCAGTTCGGCATCGGGAAATACGACCGTTCCTATATCCCTGCCGTCCATGACGACCCCTCTCGAACGCCCCATCTCCTGCTGCATTTCACGAAGTCTGTCGCGAACAGGCCCGAGAGAGCTGATAAAACTGACCTCCCGGCTGACACGGTTCTCTCTGATAGCTGAAGTGACATCCCGGCCATCAAGAATAACCCCTTCATCAGAAAAGGTTATAGTCAGATCCTGCAGCAAAGGCACAATGGTTTCGGGAGACGAGCGGACGGTATCGATCATACCGCGCTCAAGAGCCTTCAGGGTAACGGAACGGAACATCGCGCCGGTGTCGATATAGGTATAACCAAGCTGTTCCGCGACTTTTCGGGCGGTTGTACTCTTACCGGATGCGGCCGGCCCGTCGATGGCAATGATGATGCGTTTGTTCCCTGTACTCTGTTTCACAAGCATTTTGACTTAGCCTGCAATTTTATAAAAAAAATTTGCTTTTTCCAAACTTAATGATTACATGTTAACAACCTGTGCCCGACAGGGCACGCTTTTGCAAACACCTCTTCCTTTTGTCGATATGTCTCTCCGCTGCGGAATTGTCGGACTGCCGAACGTCGGAAAATCAACACTGTTCAATGCCATAACCGCCAAGCAGGCCGAGGCGGCAAACTACCCCTTCTGTACCATAGAACCCAATGTCGGAACGGTTCTGGTGCCTGACGAGCGGATGCAGCTGATCGCCGATGTCGTTAAAACGCCGACGCTGGTTCCGGCAACACTTGAAATCGTCGATATTGCCGGCCTTGTCAGAGGAGCAAGCAAAGGCGAAGGACTCGGAAACCAGTTTCTCTCGCATATCAGGGAGGTCGATGCCATCGTACATGTAGTCCGCTGCTTTGACGACAGTAATATCATTCATGTAGAGGGCAAAATTGATCCCGCCGACGATATCGCCACCATTGACACCGAACTGATGCTGGCCGATCTGGACAGCATGGAAAGAAGAATAGAAAAACTCCGTAAAAATGCCCGGAAGGAAAAAGATCTGCTGCTGCAGGTAGAACTTGCCGAAAGAATCATTACCGGACTCTCCGAAGGCGTTCCTGCGAGAGCCATCATACAAAGCCCGGAAGAAAAAGAGCTTGCCCGGCAATTCTTCCTGCTCACCTCAAAACCCATTCTGTATGCCGCCAACGTCGGGGAAGCCGATCTGCCGGGAGGCAATGCATATACCGAACGGGTCGCGGAAATCGCGGCAGCATCGGGTTCGATGATGCTGATCATCAGCGCAAAAAGCGAAGCCGATATAGCCGAACTTCCCGTAGAAGAACGTCCGGAGTTTCTTGAAAGTCTCGGCCTTGAAATGTCCGGGCTTGACCGGGTCATAAAAACCGCATATGATCTGCTCGGTCTCCAGACATACTTTACCGCAGGAGAAAAAGAGGTCCACGCATGGACTATCCGCAAGGGTGCTGCTGCGCCTGAAGCCGCCGGAGCCATTCACTCGGATTTCGAAAAAGGGTTCATCCGGGCTGAAGTCATGTCATACCGTGATCTCATAGAACTCGGTTCCGAGCAGAAAGTAAAAGAGGCCGGAAAGCTGCGCTCGGAAGGACGCGACTATATCGTCAGGGACGGTGACGTCATCGTGTTCAGGTTCAACGTATAACCGTTAACGACTCTCTGTTGCAGACACACCAACACAAAACCGCTCCGGAAAGCCCGATAGGCATTTTTGATTCAGGTGTCGGCGGCCTGACCGTCGTCAGGGCTATGCAGGCTATCCTGCCTGCCGAACGTCTTATTTATTTCGGCGACACCGCCCGGGTGCCTTACGGCTCCAAATCACAGGTCACCATCAGGAAATACGCGCATGACGACACGGCCATCCTGATGCGGTACCAGCCGAAAATGATTATTGTCGCCTGCAATACGGTTTCGGCACTCGCCCTCGATGTGGTTGAAAAAACATGCGGAAACATTCCGGTTATAGGCGTTCTCGACGCGGGAGCCCAGCTTGCCGTAAGCAGGAGCGAACATAAACGCATCGGCGTAATCGGAACCCAGGCAACCGTCTGCTCGAACGCCTATGCCTGTGCGATCAACATGCTCGACTCCGAGGTTACGGTACATTCAAAGGCATGTCCGCTCTTTGTTCCGCTTGCCGAAGAGGGATTCACCGATCATCCGGCAACACGCCTTATCGCAACGGAGTATCTCAGGGCATTTGAAGGGCACAATATCGACACCCTGGTGCTCGGCTGTACCCACTACCCCATTCTGCGCAACATGATCGAACAGACCATCGGACCGGATATTCACATCATCGATTCGGCAGAAGCCGTCGCCTGCAGGGCACAAGAGCTGCTCACGGAAACCGGTATGCTGAACACAACGTCAGAAGCCGTAAACCCTCACCTGCTCGTCAGCGACCTTCCCCAGAAATTCAGCATGCTCTACCGTCTTTTCATGGGATCTGAAATGCCCGACGTAGAACTGGTTGAAGTGTAACCGGCGATTTTTTGACATGATGCTCAGGGATGTTACCTTTGACATTCGGCACGCTCCTTAGAATTGTTATTACTCTGTTATAAACGTGAAAATAAACCTCGACAGAACGTCTTCCGGGTTCTGCATCGGCGTACAGGGAACCATCCACGTAGCTGAAGAGAAACTCGCTGCAAAGGAAATACTGTTCTCGCTCGGTGATGTCGTCCACAATGAAGTGGAGGTAAAACGACTTGAAAACCTTGGACTTACCACCATCGACGAAGCCGTCTTCAACGAGCTTCAGAACACCAGCGTGCTTATCAGGGCACACGGCGAACCTCCGGAAACCTATGCCACGGCAAAACGGAACAAGCTCGATATTACCGATACCACCTGCCCGGTCGTTTCAAAACTGCAGCGGACTGCCCGACTTCTCTGTCAGCTCGGTTATCAGGTCATCATTTACGGCAAACATACCCACCCCGAAGTCATCGGCATCAACGGTCACTGCAGCAACCGGGCGGTCATCATCAAACATGCCGATCTCTCGGATCCTGAAGAGCTGAAAACACTCGATACCACCATAAAAACCGCGCTTATCTCACAGACAACCATGGATGTACCCGGTTTTTACGAACTGAAATCCAATCTTGAAAAGCGTTTTGCAGAATCGGATGAAACCGAAAAAAAACCCTGGACAGCAATCCGCGACATTGACATAACCGCAGCAATGACCGGTATCGGTACGATGCCCCGCACGGTTTTCAAGGACACCATCTGCCGTCAGGTATCGAGCCGAAACCAGAAACTTCACGACTTCGCACGTGCAAACAGCTGTATCATTTTTGTAGCCGGAAAAAAAAGCTCCAATGGCCAGGTACTTTACGGCATATGCCGCTCGGCCAATCCCAGAAGTTATTTTATCGAAGATATCGGTGACCTGCAGGAATCCTGGTTTGAGGAGAGCACAGGAACGCCTGTCGAAAGTGTCGGCATCTGCGGAGCCACCTCCACACCGATGTGGTTGCTTGAAAAAGTCGCCGGATTCATCGACGAACGTTTTAACCATTGAGATGCATAAATGCACTCCCGAAAAGCTTCACCGATCATGAACGAACTGACGCTAACCATAAACGGCCGGACAATCTCCGCAACTCCGGACATGTCGATTCTTCAGGCTGCCGCATCAGCGGAAATCGCAATACCGACGCTCTGTTTTGACAACACGCTTGAATCCACAGGCTCCTGCTGGATGTGCATCGTAGAGCTCAAGGGAAAAAACCGGTTTGTTCCGGCATGCAGCACCGCAGTATCCGATGGCATGGTTATCGAAACGGAAAACAGCGACCTGCACGCCATGCGCCGCCAGAGTCTTGAGCGCATCATCGACCAGCACTGCGGCGACTGTATGGGTCCATGTGAACTCTCCTGTCCTGCAGGCTGCAACATTCCTGACTTCATCTCCGAAATAGCCAGTAAAGACTACAGCGAAGCCATCAGAATAATCAAGGAGACGATTCCCCTTCCGGGTATTCTCGGCAGAATTTGTCCTGCCCCATGCGAAGACGAATGCCGACGCCACGGCGTGGATGAACCGGTTTCCATCTGCGCCCTGAAACGGTATGCCGCCGATCGCGATATGGAATCCGCTGACCGCTATATTCCGGAAATCCCGGAAAAAACCGGAAAAACAGTTGCCATTATCGGTTCAGGGCCGGCTGGACTGAGTGCGGCCTATTATCTGCTTGCTCTTGGTCATGACGTCACCATATTCGACGCCAACGAAGCCCCTGGAGGCATGATGCGCTATGGCATTCCGCGGTTCCGTCTGCCGGAAAGCGTTCTCGACAAGGAAATCGAGCCTCTTCGGCTCATGGGAGCCCGATTCCGCATGAACACCGTTTTCGGCAAAGATATCGCCATGGCATCGTTGCAAAAAGAGTACGACGCGCTCTTTCTCGCTCTTGGCGCATCGAAAGCCTCTCTCATGGGGATCCCCGGCGAAGAGGGCCCCTCCGTTACAAGCGGCATAGATTTTCTGCACCATGCCGCCTCAGGAAACGCCATCTATCCGGGGAAAAAGGTACTTGTCATAGGCGGAGGCAATACCGCAGTCGATGCCGCAAGAACAGCCAGACGACTCGGAGCCGAACAGGTAACTATGCTCTACCGCAGAACGCGCAACGAAATGCCGGCAAATCATGCCGAAATCGAGGAGGCGCTTTCTGAAGGCATTACCCTGCATGCGCTTGCTGCTCCGATATCCATCAACACGTCTGATGGCACCGTAACACTGACTGCCGTTATCATGCGACAAGGGGATCCGGATGAGAGCGGAAGAAGAAAACCGGTTCCTGTTTCCGGTTCCGAATTCACGATAACCTGCGACACGGTAATTTCGGCAACCGGACAGCAGGTTGACTGCCCGAAAGAGGATCTGAACGGAGTGACCATCAACAGAAACGGAACACTTGCCGTCGATCCGCAAACCCTGCAGAGCAGCGTTGCGTCGGTATTTGCCGGAGGAGACTGCGTTACCGGTGCAGATATTGCCATCCGCGCAGTGGAACAGGGCAAACGGGCGGCATATTTCATCGACTGTTTTCTGCTTGGAAAAACACTTAAAGAGGAAGTTGCCGCATTCAACTCTTCCTACGGTCCCAGAGATCTGGCTCCGGCATCATTTTACAAACGGGTGCAAACAGCAAACAGGGTACCGATACCGGAAATAGATCCGGAATCAAGAACCGGAGGTTTCATGGAAGTGGTTACCGGATTCAGTGAAACCGATGCCGCCACCGAAGCCGCCAGATGCCTGCAGTGCCGCTGCAAAGCCATCGATACCTGCCGACTTCGTGATCTCGCCGCACGCTACCTTCCGGACTACACATACCGTCAGCAGGAACATCCGGAATTCAGCATCACGGCAACACCGTACATTCTTCTTGAACGGGAAAAATGCGTGGACTGCGGTATCTGCGTAAGAACGCTTGAAGAGTGCCGAACAGAGCCGACTGCGGACTATCACAAACTGGCAGCCTCATGCCCGACGGGAGCGCTGAGCGAACCGGCGCAATCCCGTTAGTGATCTCTCTTATTCCAATGTATCGAGCACTTCGTGCTCGGGAGTATGCTCGCTGTCGCATTGCTGGAGTATCGCTTCGCGGCAGAAGATTGGGGAATTAGTTCTTGGTTCTGAGGGCTGAGGGCTGAGGGCTGAGGGCTGAGGGCTGAGTGGAGATCGGAAAAACGTGCTGTGCTGAGTGTTACGGGTCAGGTTGAAGTGGCTGGATGGCTTGTCAGCTGAAGTTGAAAAAAGAACATAATTTTATGCCGCTCGGAGCGCGATACTCCCATTCGCGGAGCGAATGATACTCCCGGGCGTACCCGATCGATGCTCCCGCGAAGCGATACTCCTTTTTTTCACTGGTTAATAGCAAGGAATTTCAGGATTGTCGCGGGCAATATAAATTGGAAATGGAATTAAGCCCCTATTTCCAGGATTTCAGCAGCTCGAAAAGGGGTTTAAGCGTTGCCCCGAGACGGCCGAGCGATAACGACACCGTCTCCTGCATCTGGCGGAAAGTTTCAGGAGCGTCACCCCCGCTTATCTGCAGATATGCCGCATAGAGTACCGCTACCGCAACAACGACGATCAACAACTGCACCACCTTTCTGAAAAAAGAGAGCAGTATCATGACGGCAACAATAACCGCAACGGCAAGCGCCAGAGGGTTGCCGGAAAGAAGTTCGACAAGCTTTTCCATTGTTCTTGTTATAAATATTCTTCTATAATTGAACTGACGGCCTTCGAAGGGGAAGCGCTGGCCAGTTTATCCCTTGCACCAAGCAATTCCGCACGCATATCGGCAGCAAGAGCCGGATCGTCAAGCAGCGGTATGGCCGCGTTCACCATTCCTTCGGCACGAGCGTCATGCTGAATCAGCTCAGGAACAGCCTGCCCGTCAGCGCCAAGCCCTCTGGCAACGATATTGGCGAGTGAAATACTCTTCAGTTTGACAAGCCGTTTTCCGATCTGATAATTCATCCATCCCGTCCGATAAACCACAATCATCGGAAGCCCGAAACAGAGCGATTCAAGTGTAGCGGTTCCGGAGGTTACAAACGCAAGGTCGCTGTACTTCATCACCTCATAGCTCCGGCACTCCACAACACGGATATCCCTGCCTCCCGTCACATGATCCTGCCAGCGAAAATCGAGATGTGGTGCGCGTCCAAGAAGGAACACTGCATTGTACTGTTCGCCGAGCATCTCCGCCGCCCTGATCATCTCAGGCAGTATCTTTGAAATTTCCTGTCTTCTGCTTCCTGGAAGAAGACCAATCAATACCGTATCCTGTTCAATATGATGTTTTCTCAAAAAAACATCGGCAGCAGGAAGCTGCTCGTCCCGAAGCTCTTCGATAACCGGATTTCCGACAAACTCGGCCGTCACTCCATGACGACGGTAAAAATCAACTTCAAAATCAAAAATCACCAGCAATCTGTCCACGGTTTCCCGTATCTTGCCGACCCTCCCCTCCTTCCATGCCCACACCTGCGGAGAGATATAAAAAATAACGGGAATTCCCAGATCATGCAGAAAGCGCGCCATGATCAGGTTCATGCCGGGATAGTCAACAAGCAGAGCCGCATCGGGTTTTTCCGCCCGTATGAGCCCTTTCAGTTCACTGATTACCTTCCGGAGAAAACCGGCATGGCGAAGCACATCGACAAACCCCATAATACTCATCTGGCGGGTGTCGAATGAAAGATCGGCGCCAAGCGCCCGCAGCTTCTCTCCCCCGATACCGAAGACCCTGACATCGGGTTTCCGTCTCAGCAGTTCGGCAATCACGCCGGCTGCGTGCATATCACCAGAAACCTCTCCGGCTAAAACAAAAAGCGTCCTCGACATCAAAAGCTGCTGATAATTGGATGAACGAAAGGGAAACCGTATTTTAGATCTCAAATAAAAAACGTCACACGGCTCTTCAAATCCCATTATATCAAAAACAGAAAAGAATGCAAGTCAAATTCGGTACTGACGGATGGCGAGCGATTATCGCAAAAGATTATACGTTTGATAACCTCAAACTGGCCGCTCTGGCTACCGCAAAGTATATTCAAACGCGCCCTGAAAAAGCCAAAGGCATCTGCATCGGATACGATACCCGGTTCATGTCGAAAGAGTTTGCGGAGTTTACCGCTGAAGTTATCTCCTCACAGGGCATCAAGGTATATCTTGCAAACAGTTTCGTATCGACACCGGCTGTATCTCTTTTTACCAAAGCCAAACAGCTTGCCGGCGGCATCGTCATCACGGCATCCCATAACCCTCCAGTCTATAACGGATTCAAGGTCAAAGCTGCCTACGGAGGCCCCGCCCACCCCGAAGCGATCGCTGAAATCGAAAGCTACCTTACCGAAATCGATTCTGCGCAGCAGATCGTACCGGACAGAAAACTGATCGAATCTGCAGATCTGAAAACATTCTACATGAATCATCTCAAAGCGAGTATCGATCTGCAGCTTATTCGCGACTCTCGCATTAAAATTGCGCATAACGCCATGTATGGTGCCGGGCAGGATATCATTACCAAACTCTTCGACGAATCCATGGTAAGCTGCTATCACTGCACCGTCAATCCCGGTTTCGGTGGAATCAATCCCGAACCCATGCCGCAGTACATCGGGGAATTCGTCGATTTTTTCCGGGAAGTCGAAACCGACGTCGCCATCATCAACGACGGCGATGCAGACAGAATCGGCATGCTTGATGAACACGGTGACTTTGTCGATTCTCACAAGCTGTTCGCCCTTATCCTTAAATACCTCGTCGAAGATAAGCAGCAGCGTGGAGAGGTAGCGAAAACATTCGCACTTACCGACATAATCGACAGGATCTGCAGGAAACATGATCTTGTAATGCATGAACTGCAGGTAGGCTTCAAGCATGTCAGCAAACTCATGACCACCAACGATATTCTGATCGGCGGCGAAGAATCCGGAGGTATCGGCATCACCTCCTTTCTCCCGGAACGAGACGGCGTTTACATCGGTCTGCTGATTCTTGAAATCATGACCAGAAAAGAAAAAACCCTTTCGGAACTTGTTCAGGAGCTATACGATGAATACGGGTTCTTCTGTTACAAACGCAATGACCTGCATGTCAGTGAAGAAAAAAAACAGGCGATCATCACCCGAGCCGCTGTCGGAGATCTCACCTCGATTGCCGGATACAAGGTTCTGAAATTCAGCGATCTGGACGGCTGCAAATATCATTTCGAGGGTGGATGGCTGCTCATTCGCGCATCAGGCACCGAACCCGTACTGCGGCTCTACTGCGAAGCCGACTCCCAGGAAAAAGTCGACAACGTCCTCGCATTTGCAGCAAAACTTGCATAAAAGAGACTCTCCTGCCCGTCTGTATCGGGCAGGAAAACGTCCCGCTACCTGCACTTTTTCTGAAGGGTTCCTTTATTTTTTGCCGGAAAGATGCAGGAAGAACGAATACACGGCGTCTAATGCGATGAGAAATTTCTCTTCGTAAACGCTTAACCAGCCCTGCAGGTTATTATACTTCATGGAAAACGCGGTACAATTAGCCTTGGGTGAAGATGCAAAAAGCAGAAACTTGCAAAAACATGCCAAAACATCTGGTGATGAGCTGTTCAGATCTCTGGTTACAGAGCATCAGGAGATGGTCATCAATACCTGTTACCGTTTTGTATTGAACAGGGAGGATGCTGAAGATCTTGCACAGGACGTATTTGTCGAAGTGCACCGGTCGCTCGACCAGTTCCGGGAAGAATCCAAACTATCCACCTGGATCTACCGGATAGCGGTCACCAAATCACTCGACCACCTCAGACGGATGAAAAGAAAAAAACGCTTTTCATCCCTTAAGAGAATCATCGGCGTTGACGACCCTGCTGAAAATCTGCCTTCATCCTCAACGAACAATCCGGAACACACACTCGCAGAAAAAGAGAGTCTCGGCATTCTGCAGTCCGCTCTGAACGCCCTGCCGGATAACCAGAAAGCCGCTTTTCTGCTCAGTAAACAGGATGGATACAGCAACAGTGAAATTGCCGACATTCTTCAAACCTCGGTTTCAGCAGTTGAATCGCTGATTCACCGTGCAAAAAAAAATCTGCACGATAAACTCTACAAGCATTATAAAAACAACTGACTCGAAGAAAACGGAATACCAGCGTGCAAGTTTTTTCGCCGTCCGGCGTCAAAAGAATTGAACCAGTAACAAACAAGATGAAAAGATCCGATGAGAACATAGAGGAAAAGATCCGGAGAACCCTGGCGGCTCACGATGATCTTCCGAAACTTCAGGCATCTCCACTGTTCAGGGTGCATCTGATGCAGAAAATCGATGCGGAACGGAGCAGAAACACCGGAGCGGCAGCAATCAGAGGTGCTGAAGGATTCAATGTAAAACTGGCCTTTGCAGCCATGCTGCTTGTTATCAATATCACTTCGGCGCTTCTTTTTTTCACCTCTTCCGATCCGCTGAAGCTTGCTGATGCCACTGATGCGGTCGAGCAACTAACCGATGACTATTCGGGCCCCGAACTCGCTTACTACGTCGAAACCGTTGATGCCGGAGGCAGCAGAGAGACGGATGAACAGAACCGGCAGGAAAACAGCCAGCCATAACACAGATGAACAGAAATAATTGACGCCTTTTGTTGATAATCCGTAATGACTATAACATATATAACTTGACAGAACGATGAAAAAAACAGTGACGATGATCATGACCGCCGTACTCCTTGCGGGAGGAGGCACTGCTTCGGCAGCAGACTACAGCCGCTATTCCAGTGAAGAGCTGACCGGCATGAGAGGGAACATGCGTAATGCCTCAAGAGAAGAGCGTGCCGACTACCGCAAGGAGTGCCAGAAAAGAGGGGTGGCCATCTCTGCCGACGAACGCCCCGGCTTCGCCAAAAATGCAAGGCAGTGCCGACCATCAGTTATCAGAGAAGTTCTCGGCCTCAGCGACAACCAGCAAAAAACATTGCAGGAATTGCGTGAAAAACAGTTTACATCCATAAAAACAGAACGCAGAGAACTGTTCGCCCTTCAGCAGGAGGTCCGCAATGAATCGTTGAAAAAAAATCCTGACAACAGAAAAATTGCGATGCTTTCGGAAAAAATAGGCCGCACCCATGCGATCATGGCGCGCATCCGAAGCGACCACTATCAAAAAATGGCGACCGTATTGACCCCCGATAGAAAAAATGAAAACCCTCATGGAAAACAGACAAATGGGGAAGAGCAGAAAAATGATGCTGTAGCAATCTGTGCACCCATGCTGAGAGAGCAGACCGGAACATCTCCCTGCATGGGTGCACATTCATACACCCTGTATCGTTCTCTCAGCATGAAACACACCGGCAAACCGTCGGGAGGAATTTAAACAATTATGGATTTTCTTTCTTCAAAACGATTTATTACCGCAACACTCGCCATTCTGATCGTAATGAATGTTGCGCTGCTCGGTCTGCTGTGGTGGCAGAATATCCACAAACCTGAAGAGCGGCAGATCAGAATAACCCGCGAATACAAACGGCAGATTTACTTTACCGGACCGCTTGCCCTCTCCGAAGAACAGAGTCTCCGATTCCGTAAACTTCGGCAGGAACATTTCAGAACGGTTAAACCAAACATTCAGGCCATAGCAGAACTGAAAAAGGAGCTGGTAAAGGAATCGATAAAAGAAAAACCCGATACCCTTAAAATCAAATCACTTGCTGGCCGCATAGGAACACGGCAGGCAGTCATAGAAAAAGAACTTGCCCTGCACTTCCATGAACTTGCAATGGTCTGCACCCCTCCCCAGCGGGACTCTCTCCAGAAAATACTGGAACGTATCGCCACACGTAAAGCGAATGTCAGAAAAGAACGATTTGGTTCGCCGCCCCATGAAATAAGAGAATTCAAGATCATCAGGGAAGAGCGGTAACAGTCAGCATTCCCCACCCGAGAAGAGAATTGTGGGCTGTGAGCAGTTGGTTGGCGGAGATCATGAGTATCGTTCGCGGGGCGAACGGGAGTATGCTCGCTGTCGCATCGCGGAGTATAGCTCGCTTCGCTTTGCTGGAGTATCGCTTCGCGGTAGAAGATTGGGGAATTAGTTCTGAGTTCTGAGTGGAGATCGGAAGAACGTGCTGAGTGTTACAGGTCAGGTTGAAGAGGCTGGAGTTGAAAAAACATAATTTTATACCGTGCGGCGCGCGATACTCCCGCGAAGCGATACTCCTTTTCTGCCCACGAATTTTCACCGATCGGCACGAATCAGCGCCTGTTTGTCAATGGGGACATAGAATAAGAGTGACGAAGTGGCAGCTTATCTTCCGCTGAATTTACTGCGTATTTTGGCAAGGACAAGAAGGCTTTCCTCACGGAAAAGCAACGCCGCCGCAGAGGCATAGAGTGCCAACAGAGCGAACCTCGAAGCGACATCCTCAAATGCACCTTCAAGCGTCCGGGAAATATACTCCTGAAAAAACGCGGCAGCGATTCCTGCTACAAACAGTATAAAAAGTTTTTTCCAATCGTAACGGTTCGGAAATACCCTGAGCGAATAGTAAGCCATTACCAGGCACATGACAATCGTTCCGGCAACAATGGCGTATGCCGCACCATCCATACCGCTCAGAGGAATGAGCAGCCAGCAGGCAAAGCCTGTCACCGCCGCTCCGGCAAACGTAACGACCGGCAGATAGCGGGTATTGCCTGTTACAAGCATTCCTGATGAAAGGTTGGTGGAAATCATGTCAAAAACATAACTGAGAAAAATCCATGGCAGCACGGACAGGCCGATCCAGTATTTAGGCGGCAGGATGTAAAAACTGCCTCCATAATGGTATCTGACGAGATCCGGCACGAAAAAAGTAGCGGCAAGCGCACCAAACATCGTGATATACGTTGAAATACTGAGCACATAGCGAAAGAGTCTTTTGGCATCGGGATCGTTGGCATGCTGCAGAAAAAAAGGCTGCCACGCAAAGCGGAAAACCTGAATCACCAGCTGCAGGATAATGCCGAAGGCTGCTACACGGCCATAAATTCCTACGATATCCGAAGCCATATACCCATCACCATATATTCTCCTGATATCGGACGATGAAATTCTGATGAGCAGGTTACGGTCGATCAGATGAATAAGCAGCCCGGCAATACCGGTAGGGACATACGGCAGGCCGATGCGAAGCATTTCACGCAGATAATCGAAAGAAAAAACCGGTTTCAGTTCCCTGAAAAGCGGAAGTACCGCGGCAAAACTCACCAGCGACCCGATGATATTGGCAAAAAAAGCGCCGGGAAGGCCTGCATCGAAAACGATCAAAAGAACCAGAGCGGCGAGCACTACGGCAACCACGCCGATAATCCGCGCAACGGCAAACCGCAGAGCTTTCCGCTTCAGACGCAGCTCGGCAAACGGAATCACCAGCAGGGTATCGATCCAGAGAATGATTGCCGCATAGTTGATAAACTCCCCATCCTCCGCACCAAGACCGATCATGGAAGCAATATCTGCAGAGAAGAGTACCATAATCAAGGCAAAAAGGGTCGAGGTAACGAGGAGGCTGAAAAAAGCGGTCGAAAAATACCCCCTGGTATCTCCGGAATGGCGAAGGGTATCGGAGGCGGATTTCAGGTATGAGGTCTCAAGTCCATAGGAAAACAGAACATTTGCCAATGCGATATTGGCATACACAACCGTCTGAATCCCGTTGTCGAAGGTAGTGAGCTTGTTGGCATAAAGCGGAACAAGCAGGTAATTGAGGCTACGGGCAACAATGGTACTTGCACCGTATATAACCGTATCTTTGGCAAGCAGTTTTAGTTTCGCGAGCATGACCCGTTGGGGTGTTATTACTGGGGACCGTTCCCGACAGCTCCCGAACTCCCGTTTCTGTGCGCGGCAGCCTCCTCCTTTCGTCTCTGAACCTCCTCCTGGTCTATCTGAAAACGACCATCCTTCTGCACGACGGGAATTTTAGCGATGACTTCCCTGAGATGACGCTGCGCCTCGGCCTGCTGCTGCTTCAGTTTCTGCAGCTCCTCGCCGGTAAGGCCAACAGGGTTGTCCTTGTCAATCAAGGTATCCTTGAACGACTCTATCTCGATGTTCTGCTCTTTTTTCATGTATCCTACAAACCGTGAAAGAAGAAACAGCAGTACAAAGAAAAATGCGAGAGAAAAAATGAAAAGCCCGACCCAGCTCATAACCAAGGTTTTAAACGTGGATTAAAAAATGCGGCCATGTTTATCAATTTACTTTATAATACCTTTTTATAAAAACACTATTATTTTCTGACTGCAAACAGCAACCGTTCGACAATCCGGTACCATGAACAAAACAGATGCAATGCAAAATCTGACATCAAGCGGAAAAACAATTCTCGAGCAGGAAGCCGACGCTCTCCGGCAGATAGCCGAACGGCTTGACGACAAATTTGCGCACGCCGTAACGGTTATGCACGCATGCAACGGAAAAATAATCATTTCCGGCATGGGCAAGTCAGGAATTATCGCTCAAAAAATCGCGGCCACGATGGCATCGACCGGAACAACCGCACTGTTTCTTCATCCTGCAGATGCGGCGCACGGCGATCTCGGCATTGTTTCCGAAGGCGACGTGGTCATCTGTCTTTCGAAAAGCGGCACGACCGAAGAGCTTAATTTCATCCTGCCGGCACTCAGAAGAATAGGAGTCGCAATTATCGCACTGACCGGAAATCCCCGCTCTTATCTCGCCCGGAATGCAGATATCGTACTTGACACGGGCATCGATCAGGAAGCCTGCCCTTTTGACCTTGCGCCGACAACATCGACCACGGCAATGCTTGCCATGGGCGATGCGCTTGCCATCACCCTCATGCAGGCAAAACAGTTTACCCATCGCGACTTCGCCCTGACCCATCCCAAGGGAGTTCTCGGAAGACGCCTGACCATGAAAGCCTCCGATATCATGGCGTCCGGTGATGCGCTCCCGATCGTCGACGATAAGGCGGGTCTCGGCGAACTCATTCTTGAAATGACCTCGAAACGTTACGGAGTCAGCGCCATCGTTGACCGGAAAGGAATGCTCTCCGGTATTTTTACCGATGGCGACCTCCGAAGGATCGTCCAGAAAGGCGGCAATTTTCTTCAGCTTTCCGCCCGATCCGTCATGACCGAAAACCCGAAAAGCGTTACCCCCGACACCCTTGCAAAAGAGTGCCTCGACATACTCGAGACGTTCAGAATAACCCAGCTCATGGTTTGCGACAGCGATAACCGACCCATCGGAATCATTCATATCCACGACCTGATAACGCTGGGATTGTAGAAACTGAAAAAGGGGTATCCGCCGGGACCCCCTTTTTCTCTGCTTAGGCTCTCAACCGGCTCCGGCCGACCCTTACCTGCCGAGCGCTTTCATCATCGCTTCGCCAATATCTCCGGGGTTGTCCACCACATGGATGCCTGCAGCTTCCATGGCACGAATTTTGTCCTCAGCCGTACCTTTCCCGCCGGACACGATCGCACCTGCATGGCCCATCCTGCGGCCGGGAGGTGCCGTACGACCGGCAATAAAACCGACAACCGGCTTATTGAAATACTTTTTGATATACTCCGCAGCTTCCTCTTCGGCACTGCCGCCGATCTCGCCGATCATTACCAATCCCTCGGTTTCATCGTCTTTTGCAAACATCTTGACCGCATCGATAAACCGGGTTCCAATAATCGGGTCCCCTCCGATACCGATACAGGTTGACTGGCCAAGACCAACCGCCGTGAGCTGATGTACCGCCTCATATGTCAGGGTACCGCTCCGGGAAACAACGCCGATCGACCCTTTTTTATGAATAAAGCCGGGCATGATCCCGATTTTAGCCTCTCCGGGAGTTATAACGCCGGGACAATTAGGACCGACAAGTACGGCTCCTTTTTCCTGCACAAAAGCATAAGCCGTCATCATATCGTTGACCGGAACGCCCTCGGTAATGCAAATGATCACCTTCAGACCGGCATCGGCGGCTTCCATGATGGCATCACCGGCAAATGGCGCCGGAACAAAAATAACCGACGTATTGGCTTCGGTTTTTTCAACGGCCTCCTTGACGGTGTTGAACACCGGAACCGGACGGCAGAAACGGTCCTTATCATTTCCATGGTACAAAACCCCGCCTTTTCCCGGAGTGACACCCGCAACGACGTTGGTGCCATACTCGAGAATCTGGGAGGTGTGGAAGGTGCCTTCACCGCCGGTTATTCCCTGCACAAGCAGGCGAGTATCCTTATTGACTAAAACACTCATAGCACTGGTAGTATTTAAGAGTTATGAAACAACAGCCAAGGATCACTATCGGCGCTGCAAATGCCTTGCAATTCCCATAAGCTTCCCTTCCTCAAAAAAATCACAGATCAGATGCATCCCTACCGGCAGATTCCTGCTGTCCATGCCGACCGGTACGCTCACGGCAGGCATACCGACGATACTTGCCGGAACGGTAAAAACATCGGCGAGATACATTTCAAGCGGATCGTCCATTTTTTCGCCAATACTGAACGGCGGAAAAGGAGAAGTCGGTCCGGCTATGACATCAACCTTCTCCAGTGCTTCACGATACCTGTCCTGAAAAACGCGGCGAACCTGTTGCGCTTTTTTATAATAGGTATCGTAATAACCGGCAGAAAGCACGTAGGTTCCAAGCATGATACGGCGCTTCACCTCTTTGCCGAACCCTTCGGTTCTCGAATTGACATACATGGCCAGCACATCCTCAGCCCGGGACGAACGGTAACCGTAACGGGCGCCATCAAACCGGGCGAGATTGGATGATGCCTCTGCCGTAACCAGAATATAATATGCAGCTATGGCATAATCGCTTTCCGGCAGGGTTATATCGACCAGTTCCGCGCCTTTATCCCTGAGCTCATTGAGTTTTGCCCTGACTATTTCCCCGACCTCCCGATTGAGACTCTCATGAAAATACTCTTTCGGAACTCCTATTTTCAACCCATCGACCTTCACTGCGGCCATATCTGCCATATAATCAGGAACATCACGGTGCGAAGAGGTCGCATCATGCTCATCCTTTCCGGCCATGATACCGAGCACAAGTGAGGCATCGTCGCAATTACGGGCAAGCACCCCGATCTGATCGAACGAAGAGGCGAAAGCCACAAGACCGTAGCGGGAAATCCTGCCGTAGGTCGGTTTCAGTCCGACAATATCGCAGAACCCGGCCGGCTGACGTACCGAACCGCCGGTATCGGAACCGAGAGCCGTCAACGCAAGACCGGCAGCGACGGCAGCTGCCGAGCCACCCGAACTGCCACCGGGAACACGGGTTTTATCGAAAGGATTTGGTACGGCGCCAAATGCTGAATTTTCATTCGAACTGCCCATCGCAAACTCATCCATGTTGGTTTTACCCAGAAAAACAGCATCTTCATCCTCAAGCCTGCGAACTGCTGTGGCATCATAGACGCTCTCGTAGTTCTCGAGAATTCTGGATGCGCAGGTCAGACCGGCACCTTTGATGGAAATATTATCCTTAATTGCCATCGGCATACCGAACAATTTTCCCGGCACACCGCCCTCATTGAGTTTTTTATCAAGCTCACGGGCTTTTTCAACTGCCTGTTCATGAAAAACCGTTATATAGATATTATCGTCGCGATGCCGGTCTATACGTTCGAGATAATCGAGAACAACCTTTTCACAGGTTATTCTGCGTGAGATCAGCTCTGTACGCAGATCCTGATAACTACTGAGTTGCACGTCTGTACTGTATTATTTTAATAGAAGGATACGGAAATCGATACCTGCATTCCCCTCTCCCGGGGATATAAACATTGCAATGCAGACACTTCCTCGCCATGTAAGGTTTGTATAATAAGAAATAACTGCATATTATTCAATTTGAAGTGTTTTCAAATTCAGGAGGCTGACAGTGACGAAAAATTTCCCGATGAATTTAATTGACTGTCATTCAGGGACGATAACAAGTGATTTCTGATCTTATCATATGGCTCGCTTAGCACCAATGGATCTTTCATCAGCCTTCAAGCCTCACTGGTTTTCCGCGCATATAAACTCTGACGATGCAAAAGCTCAGGATGAGCTCAAATCTTCCGTTGAGCTTCCCCGCCATATCGCCATCATCATGGACGGGAACGGCCGTTGGGCAAGATTGAAAGGCAAAACAAGAATAGAAGGGCACGCGGCAGGAGTCGATTCTGTCCGGGATATTGTCGAGGCATGCACACAGCTTGGCATCGGAAACCTGACCCTTTTCACCTTTTCAACGGAAAACTGGAAAAGACCGGAAAAAGAGGTCTCCGCCCTCATGCAGCTTCTCATCAAGGTACTGCGAAAGGAAACAAGGGAACTGCATGACAACAATATCCGGCTGAATGTGATCGGAAACATCAACCTTCTGCCCGAAAAAGTGCGCAATGTGCTCAGAGAAACCATGGAACTCACCAAAAACAACAGTCGCCTGGTTCTCAGCATTGCCCTCAGCTACAGCGGAAAATGGGATATTCTGCAGGCCTGCCGCTCAATAGCCGTTGACGTACAAAGAGGACGCATCAATCCGCAGGAGATCGACGAACAACTTTTCGAATCCCGCCTTTCTACACTTTCACTCCCTGATCCCGAACTGCTTATCCGTACCAGCGGAGAGTTCAGAATCAGCAATTTCATGCTCTGGCAAAGCGCATATTCCGAAATCTATTTCACAAACACCTACTGGCCGGACTTCCGAAGAGCTCAACTTTACGACGCCATCAGAGATTTTCAAAGCAGGGAACGAAGATTTGGTCAGACCAGCGAGCAGATCAACACATCACAAACAGTAAACAGCAAGATTTAACCCGGATCGATACGAAAGTTCAATGAAAAAAATGCGCAAACTGATAGCACTGGTTCTGGTCGCTCTCGCCCTCGACGCTGCAGGCACTCCTGTAGAAGCAAAAACAATAACAATTTCAAAAGCCGGAACGCCCCGGCAGCAGAACAACACAACTGAAAAAAAGACACTTTATACCGTAACCGGAATCACATTCAGCGGACTCGAGTCGCTCAACGCAGAGGAACTCTCGACAAGTCTTCCCGTCAAAATCAACGACAAAGTCAGTGTCCCCGGCCCGGAAGTATCCGCTGCCCTGCAATACCTCTGGCAACTGCAGCTGTTTTCGGATATCAGTGTTGAAAAAACGGATCGCGGCAACAACGCCATCACGCTCGATTTCGTTGTCCGTGAACTCCCCCTGCTCGAATCGGTCACCTTTGAAGGCAACGACAAGTTTGACTCGGACGAGCTGCAGAAAACCGCTGCATTCAGAACAGGAAAAAAACTCAACGAACAGGAGCTCCTGACGGGTATCAACAAAATTGAAAAACTTTATGCCGATAAAGGATATCTGAGTGCCGGAGCCGAATATAAACTGCAGGAAACAGGAAAGAATAAGGTAAAAGCCGTTGTTACCATTCAGGAAGGGAAAAAGGTATCCATCGAGAAAATTCGTTTCCACGGCAACAACGCCTTCGGCCAGGGAAAACTCAGGGGAGTTTTCAAGGAAACCTCACAAAATGCATGGTGGAGAAAAATTTTCGGATCGCCGAAACTTGATAAAGACAAGTACAATGATGATAAAAATCTGCTTGTCGATTTTTATCGGGAGTTCGGATACCGTGACGCACGAGTTGTCAGCGACTCCATCTCCTATACTCAGGATAAAAAAGGGCTCTTTCTCGACATCTATCTTGATGAAGGGCCGAAATACTCGATCAGAAACGTAACCTTTACCGGCAACTCAAAGGAATTCGCAACAACCGAAATCCTTGAAAAAACCTTCGGGATAAAAAACGGAGATATCTACAACGCGAAACTGATTCAGGAACGGTTGAACTTTTCACAGGACAACTCCGACATCAGCTCCCTCTATCTCGACCGGGGCTATCTTGCTTTCAGGGCAAAAATAGAAGAGCAGGTCATAGAACCCAACCAGGTGGATCTACTCATCTACCTGCGCGAAGGAGAGCAGTTTCAATTGAACACCATTGCCATCAAGGGGAACACCAAAACCAAAGACCATGTCATCCGACGCGAGCTTTACACGATTCCCGGAGACATGTTCAGTCGTAAAAACGTAGTACGCAGCATCCGTGAAATCAATATGCTCGGTTACTTCGACCCTGAAACGCTTAAACCTGACATTCAGCCTAACGAACAGAACAACACGGTCGACATCACCTACGGTCTCACCGAAAAACAAACCGATACCTTCAATGCATCGGTTGGCTACAGTGGCTCGAGCGGCTTCACCGGAGCGCTTGGGGTGACCTTCAACAACTTCTCGCTGCAGGATATTTTCAACCCCGATGCTTACCGGCCGCTCCCGCACGGTGACGGGCAGAAACTCTCGCTGCAGTGGCAATTCGGTAACGACGATTACAGTACCCTCGGCCTCTCGTTCAACGAACCCTGGGCATTCGGTGGCCCGACAGCCGTAGGATTCTCGGTATTCAAGACGCACCGTACCTACGACTTTACCGACGATGATAATGATGAAAACCAAAAAACCATCGATCAGTACGGAGCCACGCTCAGTATCGGCAGACGCCTGACCTGGCCGGACGACTACTTCTCCATTAACTGGAGACTGAAATACCTGCACAGCGAAGGCGGGTTTGTCAGCTTTATCGAAGAAGAGGACAATGCTCCCGATGAAGCCGATGAATTCTCGATCACCCAGACCATTTCGCGCAACAGCATCGACAACCCGATCTACCCGCGCAGGGGCAGCAAAAACACATTGACCGCCCAGCTTGCCGGCGGCCCACTTCCCGGTTCCATAAACTTCTACAAATTCACCCTGAACTCAAGCTGGTATTTCCCGATCACGAAAAACCTGATACTGAACCTCTCGACCCAGCACGGCTATCTCTCGACATTCAACGAGGACGATTACCTGCCCTATACCGAATATTTCTACATGGGAGGCAGCGGGCTTTCATCTTTGCCCACCATTCCACTCAGAGGATACGACGATCGCAGCCTGGGCGATGAAGATCCGCTCGATGAGGATTCGGAGCTCTACGGCGGCACCGTTTACTCTAAATTCGGCACGGAACTGCGCTACCCGCTCACGCTCTCGCCATCGGTAAGCGTCTACGCACTTGCATTCTTTGAAGCAGGCAACCTTTGGAAAGACATGGACTCGGTCACATACAGCGACCTGAAAAAATCGGCAGGTATTGGCCTCCGGCTCTATCTGCCGATCATAGGTCTTGTCGGCCTCGACTACGGTTACGGATTCGACAAAGTGCCCGGCGACGATGAACAGGGCTGGAAGTTCATGTTCACTTTCGGATCGCTTGCCGAATAAAAGAAACGACTGAAGCTAAAAGGGAAATCTTTGACAAATAAAGGAAATAGTGTATCTTTAAAACAATATAGAACAGCTTGTCAAAGCTTGCTTTCTATTTGTTTTTTGCATTTCTAAGAACAAAACCTATGGAGAACACAATGAAAAAATCACTTTCTCTTTTGGCTGCATTTCTTGTTGCCGGTCTGTTTGCAGCACCTGTACAGGCAGCCGACCAGTACGTCAGCGCATTCGGTGGTGCATCTTGGATGAACGAAAATTATGAAGGAGAGAAACTGGATGCTGGTTTAGCAGCTACTGCAGCCATCGGTTGTGACTATGGTGACACACGTCTTGAGGCAGAGATGGGCTATCAGACCAATTCATTTGGTGAAGGTGATAACGAAGCAGATGTAAATGTTTACACTCTCATGGCCAACGGGTACTATGATGTGGACCTTGGCGGTGTTGACATGTACCTGACTGCCGGTGTTGGCCTTGCTCAGGGAGATATCGACGAAGGCGATAACGAATATAAAGACTGTGAAAAAGACAGCTCTATGGCATATCAGTTCGGAGCCGGCCTTGCCGCTCCTGTTGGTGACGGTGTCATGCTCGATGCACGCTATCGTTACTTCACGACCATCGACAACTGCCAGCTTTCCAGCCACAGTGCACTGCTTGGTCTAAGGATCAACCTCTGATCTGATTCCTTTAGGTAAACAAAAAGGAGGCAACTGCCTCCTTTTTGTTTTTCACTTTTTCCGATCTCACCGCTCACCGCATACCGCTCACGATCAATCCTTACCCTATCCCTTTCAATCGAGATATCTCATCGCGCAATCTTGCCGCTTCTTCGTAATCTTCTCTCTTCACCGCCTCTGCGAGACGCACTTCCAGCTCTTCGAGCTTGCTTTCCGGGGATTTCGGCATTGCGGCAGCTTCTTCGAGTTCACGTCCCGCCTCCGTCTCTCCCTCTGTTTCAGCAGCATCATCATCCTTCTGCTCCTCCTTTATACCGGCTTCATCCATGATATCCTCCGTGACGAACACCGGAGCATTGAAGCGCACGGCTATGGCAATTGCATCGCTGGGACGAGCGTCGATTTCATGGATTTCACCGCCAAGTTCGCAGATAACCTTGGCATAGAAGGTCTCGTTATGCAGTTCATCGATGACGATCTCATTTACGTGCAACCCGAACACATCGAAAATATTCTTGAACAGATCGTGCGTAAAAGGTCTAGGCGGCTTGATGTTCTCGAGCTTGAGCGCAATAGCCTGCGCTTCGAAACCGCCGATGATAATGGGCAGCTTGCGCTTTCCCTCGACTTCATAAAGAATGAGCGCATAGGCGCCATTGGTGTGCGGACTTGTGGAAAGACCGAGTATATCTACCTGGAGTTTACGCATTGTTGAACAACATTAATCATTCCTGCATGTTTTTGGAATCTGTGACATTGTATAACAGCAAAGTACGGTTAATCATTTCTTCTCCAAAACTTCCTTCACCTCCTCGATAAGTGCTGGTATTACCTCCCGGACATCGCCGACGATACCATAATCGGCCGCGTCGAAAATCGGAGCGTGAGGGTCGCTGTTTACTGCAACGACGGTACGCGCTGAAGACAATCCGGCAAGATGCTGCACGGCTCCGGAAATGCCGCAGGCTATATAGAGATCGGGAGCGACCGACTTACCGGTCTGCCCTATCTGATCGCTGTGCGGACGCCACCCTTCATCAACGGCAGAGCGACTCGCTCCAACACCGCCGCCAAGCAATGACGCCAGTTCTTCAAGCAGAACGAACTGATCTTTGCCGCCCATACCGCGCCCACCTGCAACAATGATATTCGCTTCGGCAATGCTCCTGCGCGAATCACCTGCAGTAATCGACCTGATAAACAGGTTATCATGCGGCACAAAAAAGGGTGCTGCGTCAAAAAAAACACAGTGGGGGCGGTCCGGACTCATAAAAGCGCTCCGCAGCTGCTCCCGTCCCTGTAAAAAGATCCTGATCTTCGCTGCTGGCTGATAAGCCGCAAGAACAAGACCGGAGTAAATATACCTTCTGCAGAGCCCACTCTGCAGAGAACCTCCGGTACACCCGCCAAGCAGCGATGCGTGAAGAGCCTCTGCGAGGCATGGAGCAAGTCTTTTGCCTGTAACGGTTGCCCCGATAACAATGTCGGAGCAGGCCTCTTCTGCGACCAGCGTAGTCAGAATGCGACAGAGCACAGTTGATGACGGCAAGGCAAGAGCCTCATCCGAGGCATGATAGATCGTACCGTTACCATACAGATCAGCGAGCGCTGTCGGCTTGAGAGGGCCTGCGACGAATCCGGAAACCTTGTCTCCTGACTGAGTTGCCTCCTGTTGAACCCTGTTCCAGACATCGACAGCGACGTTGCTGATAAAACCGTCTCTCTGTTCGAGAAAAACAAGATAGTAAGCCATTCCTTTACTCCTGCACTGTTTTAAAGAGACCTGCCTGATGCAGCAATCCGGCAAGTTCTGCCGGAGTTGCCGCAAAACAGCACGACTTTCTGCTCAATACCAGCTCAGCACTTCTCAACCGTACCAGAGGGTCCGGAGGCACCGAAGCCGATATGATTTCAAGCGATTTTTTCCGTGCCTCCATAATCTGCCTTATTCCGGTTTTCCTCGGAATGTTCAAACCCTTCTCGGTACTGATTACGAGAGGATAACAGGCGTCGATACACTCCATGCCGCCATCGGCCTCTCTTTCAAGCTCAAGGCGCTCTCCGTCACTCCTGAGTGCCGTAACCGGCCCGGTGAATGGCATACCGAGCATACCGGCAAGCATTGCGGGAACCGAACCATTCTGCAGATCCAGAGACTCCCTCCCGCAAAGCACAAGTTCGGGAAGCTCCTTCCCATAGATGTTCCTAATTGCTTCGGCCAAAACCCAAGCGGCCTGAAAAGAGTCCTGTAATGGCAATGATCGTACCTCGACCGCTCTGTCGGCACCCATGGCAAGCGCCTTCTGCAACAGCTCTTTTCCGGCTTCAGGAGCTGCTGCCAGAGCAATAACGACTGAACCCGGAAACTGTTCTTTCAGGCGAACAGCCTCCTCGACAGCATACTCATCGTATGGATTCATGACCCAGGCAACCCGCGATAGATCGAGCGCTCCATCGACCACAGCAACAGATGAGGGTAAGTCGGGAACCTGACAGATGCAGACGGCGATATTCATGTGACTGAAGAATCGTTATTAACCGCAGTGCAATAAAAAAGCCGCATAAAAGCGGCTTTTAACAAAAATATGTGCCCGAGAGGAGATTCGAACTCCTACACCTTTCGGCGCTACCCCCTCAAGATAGTGTGTCTACCAATTTCACCACTCGGGCATCGATCAAAATAAAGAACGTTCTGTAAAGTGAGAATAGAAGGACTCGAACCTTCGACCCTCTGCTTAAAAGGCAGATGCTCTACCGACTGAGCTATATTCTCGACCTGAAACAACAGTACGGATAACAATCCGGAACTTACTTGTTCTGGTAGCGCAGGCGCTTCTTATGCCTGTTCTTCCGACGCATTTTTTTGCGTTTGTGCACCGCCATCTTATGGCGTTTTCTTTTTTTTCCGCAGGGCATGTAGTAAAATTCCTCTTGTTTTAAAGGCTGTTAATATAGGATTAATTTTTATATCTGCAAACACCTGTTCATATTTCTTCTCATTTTCCTGTTCCGAACATGAGCCGCATCAATGTAAACCGTTACGTTTCAAGCGTTCATGTATTTGAAAAAATCCTTGTTATCCTTTGTGTCGCTCATTTTCTCGCGCATGAACTCCATGCACTCGACAGGATTCTTGTCGGCAAGGTATTTTCTCAGCAGCCAGGTTCTCGACAGCTCTTCCTGACTGAAGAGCAGCTCCTCCTTGCGGGTTCCGGAACGGAGAATGTCGATAGCCGGAAAAATTCTGCGTTCGGAAAGCCTGCGATCGAGCACAAGCTCCATGTTGCCGGTTCCTTTGAACTCCTCGAAAATAACGTCGTCCATTCGGGAACCGGTATCGACAAGAGCTGTGGCAATGATGGTGAGGCTGCCTCCCTCCTCGATGTTACGGGCCGCACCGAAAAAGCGTTTAGGCTTGGTGAGCGCATTGGCATCGATACCGCCGGAAAGAATCTTGCCGGAGTGAGGAATGATGGTATTGTGCGCACGAGCGAGCCTGGTGATGGAATCGAGCAGGATCACCACATCCCGACCGACCTCTACAAGCCGTTTAGCCTTTTCAAGTACCATATCAGCAACCTGGACGTGACGTTCGGGATCCTCGTCGAAGGTAGAGCTGACCACTTCAGCCTCTACGCTGCGCGCCATGTCGGTCACCTCTTCGGGACGTTCATCGATCAGAAGCACGATCAGAAAAACTTCGGGATGGTTCTTAATGATTGCATTGGCGATCATCTGCAGCAGCATGGTCTTTCCGGTTTTAGGCTGTGCGACGATCAGACCGCGCTGGCCCTTGCCGATCGGGGTAAAAATATCCATGATCCTGCCGCAGTATTCCGTCTGGCGGGTTTCAAGCTTCAGGCGTTGATTGGGAAACAGCGGGGTGAGGTTTTCAAAAAACGGCCGTTCCCTGGTGATTTCAGGATCGTTTCCGTCGATGGTATTGATTTTCAGCAGGGCAAAAAAACGCTCACCCTCTTTCGGTGCACGCACCTGGCCTGATACGGTATCGCCGGTGCGCATATTGAACCGCTTGATCTGGGACGGAGAAACATAGATATCGTCAGGAGAGGAGAGATAGTTGTAATTGGCGGAACGCAAAAACCCGTATCCTTCAGGAATAACCTGCAGAACTCCGGTATTGACCATCACCTGGGCGCCTTCAGGATCCGAAATTTTCTGTGACTGCGCCTCTATAATCTTGAATATCAGCTCTTCTTTCCGTAAGCCGGCCGCAGATACCCCTATTTCTTTTGCAAGAGCATTCAACTCATACACTTTCTTTTTCTGGAGTACATTGATGTCCAGACCCTTGGAAACCGAATTGTTCGACATGGTATTAGTGATTG
Source organism: Pelodictyon luteolum (assembly GCA_020721225.1). Taxonomy (GTDB): domain Bacteria; phylum Bacteroidota; class Chlorobiia; order Chlorobiales; family Chlorobiaceae; genus Chlorobium; species Chlorobium luteolum_C. The sequence goes on from DYNE01000016.1 coordinate 42,584, forward strand.
TATTCAAATCATGGTAGTTAAAAAAGCTGCGGCAAAATCACCGGAACAGCTGCTGGCTGCCGGTGAAAAGTAAAACGTATCGCCCCCGGTTGAGGGGTTTACCGGAAAAACCATTGTATTGCAACATGATATCGATAAACAGAAGAATAAAGAGGAAGAGTGGCCGTATAGCGAACAGGGATGAAACCGGGATTTATCCAATGGGATTTTCCCTACGGATACTCGAAGTTTTCTTGTAGTTACCACAAATATATAATTTTTTCTCATAAAAAAGTATCGACAGAACATCAGCCCCTTAACCCTGCGATTACTGAAACCTCTTCAGGGAAAGAATATCTCCGGCAAGAAAAAAAGAACCGGTTACAAGAATCATATCCTGAGGATCTGCATGTAGCAGAATATGTTCAAGCCCTTCCCGAGGGGTATCGAAAACAGATGGCTCATAACCCTCCTGCCTCAGGAGTTCAGCAAGCTCTGCTGCAGGAAAACTCCTTTCGGAAGGAATCGTCACAACTGTAAAGTCTGCCTTCAGAGGCAGCAGATGCCGAATCATAGCCACTGCGTCCTTGTCGGATGCCAGACCAGTAAGGATGTGCATCGCACGGTAACGGAATCTGAACAGTGCAAGCGTTGCCGCTGTCTGGCGCATCCCGTCCCCATTATGCGAAACATCAAGAAAAAGATCCGGCCTGGAGGAGATTTTTTCGAGTCGTCCCCGGTAACCGGTCTGAAGCAGATTTGCAAGCCCTGTTCTCACCGCATCTTCACCAACGCCGGCAGCTTCGGCAACCATAACGGCCAGCGAGAGGTTCGAAGCATGGAAACCGCCGGTTACAGGGGCCTGCAAGTGGCTATACCGCATGCTGCCGCGTATGAGCGTAAACTCCAGAAGCCCTGGCTCTTCCCGGTCAACCCTGTACCGTGCATCCCTGCCCAATATGAAGAGAGGAATGCCGCACTTCACGGCTGTCCTTTCAATAACAGCAAGCGCTTCAGGATCGGTTACCGCCGTAAATGCCAGCGAGTCGCGGTTCATGATTGCCGCTTTTTCATAGGCTATCATGGCAGAAGTCGTGCCGAGCCAGTCGGTATGATCGCTCCCGATAGAGCTGATGACCGCGTAATCGGAAACGACGGTATTGGTTGCGTCAAGTCTGCCGCCCATCCCGGTTTCAATAACTGCAACCTCGACCTGTTCATCTGCAAACCAGGCGAAAGCAAGGGCTGTCGTAGCCTCGAAAAACGTTGCCTGGAGCGAAATAACGGCATCCTTCATAACGGAACAGTATGAGGCAACCTGTTCAGGAGAGATCTGCACCCCGTCAATACGCATCCGTTCCGTAAAATCAACCAGATGGGGCGATGTATAGAGCGCGGTTTTTCTACCCGACGCATGAAACATCGCAGCAAGAGCCGATGCGGTCGTACCTTTTCCATTGGTTCCGGCAATATGCACAATGGTTCCCAAACGTTTGTGCGGCGACTGAAAAACATCAAGCAGCCGCTCAACCCGCTCAAGACCAGGCTTCATGCCAAACCGGTGCAGCGGAAAAAGAAAGTCAAGTGCCTGCTGATAATTCAACGTTGCGGTAAACTAACTGTTACGGATCGAAACAAGTGCGGACTTCACCACATCCTCGACGCTGAGCGACGTATTCCCCTCGAGAATGCCCGTTACCGCTTTCTGCGCCGCCGGTTTTGAAAATCCAAGTGTAAGGAGCGCATTGAGAGCGTCGTCTTTTATCTGCATAGCATGGCTGCCTGCTGAACCGGAAGCGATGAATTTTGCGGCATCAGGAGACATTTTGAGAATTCTGTCCCGTAATTCAAGAATAATTCTTGCCGCTGTTTTTTTACCGACGCCACTGATGCCGTAAAGCCGTTCTGGCGCATTGGCCATAATGGCTTCGTGAACTTCATGAACCTGAAGTCCTGAAAGCACGGCAAGGGCAAGTTTCGGACCAACCCCGGTCGTAAGCAGAAGCAGGCGGAACAACTGCCGCTCGGATTCGCTTGAAAAACCGTAAAGCAGGAAAGCGTCTTCTTTTACCGAAAGGTGGGCGTACAAAAACACCTCCTCGCCAGGCTGGGGAAGCTGCCGATAAGTAAATGCTGATACAAGAAAGCGGTACCCGATACCGGATACATCGACAACCGCTTCTTCCGGCATGGCTGAAGTCAGCCTGCCCCGGAAATATGCAAACATGAGTGGAGTATCTGTAATCGTCCGGAAAACGCACCGCACATAAAAGTGAACGGCACGAACCGGACGAATAGCGTAACAAATCAAAACCGGCCGTACATCCAAAAAAAATACCGTTCGGACTACTCGGCTTTACCGTAATTATTAAAAAGTCTGGTCAGCTGTGATTTCTTGCGGGAAGCCTTGTTGGGATGGATATAGCGTTTGACACCCAGACGGTCAAGCTTCTGGACGGCGGAACGGTATGCCGCCTCGACTTCGTTCCTGTCTGCACGAGCATCGATCAGCTTCTGCATATTCTTCAGAAGAACTTTCAGTTCTTTTTTTCTTGCCCGGTTTCTGGCGTTTTTTCTCTCTGACTGACGGAGTCTTTTCTCAGCCGATTTGTGTAGAGGCATAAACGAATGCTGTTAAGGATATAAAGAATTGGTCTGCACGTTTCAATAACAAAAGGCATGTAATATACAATAACAAGCAGAAATACAAAAACAAAATTCGCTCCCGCCATTCATCCCCGTTACGTACGGAGGAGGTAAAAGGAGGAATGACTTGTTTTTAGGGAACCTCTATAAATTCTGATTTCCGAAAACGAGTCGACGAGAATATCTGGG
>DYNE01000053.1:0-135 GCA_020721225.1 Pelodictyon luteolum
AAGGGTACCAAGGGACCAAAAGGACACGCAATCGGCAATTGCTTTCCTTTTCTCATTTCTTCGCCCTTTCTTTCCGCCTACCGCCTACCGCCTACCGCCTACCGCCTACCGCCTACCGCCTACCGCCTACCGCCT
>DYNE01000053.1:235-14051 GCA_020721225.1 Pelodictyon luteolum
ACCGCCGTTTTTCCGATAATCGGAACTGAAAATGCCGTAAAGGAAGAGGGCGGGAGCCTGTCGAGGCAGGCCGAGTTTTGCAGAAAGCACCATCTCCGGTATCCGGTCTCCGCAGCAGCGGTTCGTATGCGTTCCGCTCCGTAAAATACTCCCGGATCGTGTACTGCACGGAAACGCGATCCTGCTGGCGGAAGGGTTTCGTAGCGGAACGGTGTCGCAAGAAGGTAGTGCAGCCCTTCCGTTGCAGGTGGCAAAGGCGGTTTGCCATGTTCAATGATGTCTTCGAGCAGTTCCTGTTCCGCCAGTGAATCGACAAGTTTCATGGTCGAGACGACATGCTGTGCCTCTACCATTCTTTAGGCTTTGCACTGTCTGCTTGCGGCCTCAGACGATAGCTCTGCTGGCGTCCAGATAGGTAACGACATGCACGAGTCCTTCGGTTGATTCGATCAGTTCGACGGGTTTTTTCCCGGCAAGGGCAAGGTTATCGCTCTGCAGCCATGCTTTTGCCGTTTCCGGTGAACCGCCGCTAATCGAGTCGAGCGACCGGAACAGCCGGACAAGCAGTATCGCGAACTCCCACTCTTTTCTGTCGGTCGCAAGCAGGTACGTACCGGCATTGAGGCGGCTGATCGTTGCAGGGCTCAGCCCGAGTATTTTCGCAAGCTTCAGATTTGCGAGGCCGAGATAACCGGCCGCATTGCAAACCGCCTTCGAAAGCACTGCTGCACGGCTTTCGGGTTGAGACTGTACTGCGTTCGGCATCAGATGTCGGATTGGTTGTGATATTCTTTAGAAAAAATATATGAAATAAATTTCTGTAGAAAATCAGGTGCGATAAAATTTTTTTATCTGAACGCAACGTTCTTTGGTAATCCGGGATCATGGGTTAACACCACGAAAACGACAACTGCAGCTCCAAAGTGATGAGGTCCGCGCTTGTGCAGGTTCAGAAAGTAATGGTGGTCTCCATTACGGTGACAGCGCAGCCGGAGAGCAGCACACGCTCTCCTTTCAATTCGCAGGAGAGACTGCCTCCACGCCGGGAAACCTGCCTTGCTGCCAACAGGTTTTTGCCGAGTTTGACGGCCCGGTAGGGAGCAAGCTCGCAATGGGCGGAACCGGTTACCGGATCTTCGGGAACGCCATAACGGGGGGCGGGTTTTCCAACCCGCCATTCTCATTCAAGCGACAGGTCGGGAGCGCCATTTTTTTGCTCGATTTTTTCCAATTCCAATGTAATGGCGGGTTGGAAAACCCGCCCCCCTTTCTTTTCTGTGTAGGCGAGGATTCGGAATTTAAAGTATTTATGTTCGCCGGGTTTCATACAATGCCTTCCAGTCTCAGCGTCGTTGCAATCGTATCCCGTTGTCGGGGAGTGACGTGCGACTCCTCGGCATAATCATGCCATCGGCTAACAACTTCCTGCACTTCAGCGATGATGGTTTCGGCACGCCCGCGCTTCATGGATGCGCTTTTCGCACATGCCTTGAAGTCGTCCGGCAGGAATCCGCTCCGCTTGCCGTTCATCGTCATCTGATGGGTCGATGTCCACGCTCCCCCCGGTTGATAGCTCCAGGTCATGTCGAACGCTGGCGCAAGTGACCAGTTGCCCGACCTGTCCATCAGAAAGGCAATGTTTTTTACATGGTCATCCTGGTTGCGGGCCACGATATTGAACACCATTCGCCGGAACTGCTCCTCCACGGAAGCCATCGGCAAACCCAGGCGTCGGATGACCTGCAGCGCCTGTTCATACCCGTAAGCACCAGCCTGATTGAAGTCGTAATGCGCCATGCCGCAGAGCGACTGCATGTGCAGTTTGCCTCCATCCTCCAACCGGTCGAAGCGCTTCGTCATAAAATGGCGACGACCGTTTTCCTCGAACAGGCGACAGGGCGTCATGGTGATTCCCGCATCCAGCGCCATGCGGTAGTATGCGTGCTCGATTGCACCGTACCCTTTTGGATCTTCCAGCTCCTTGTCCTTGTTGCCGCTCACCCCGTCGAACTTGAGCAGCCAGTACTCGAACCCTTTTCCGGCCTTCACCTGGCCTGAACGGACTTCGTTGGTTTCCGGGTTCCAGGCAATCACCGCCTTGGCTCTTGCTCCGCCCGCGGAGGTGCCGACCCGGAGAATCTCCCCGAGCGCAAGCTCTTTGCCCTCATCGTGGAACCAGACCTGCAGATCGTTGCGATGGGTCAACACCTCCGAAGCCAACTCGACCAACCGTTCGATTTCGACCGGCGCAGAGCCGGAGACCCCCAACCGTGTGGCTGGAGCATATTCAAGGGCGCCCATGCCCTGAGACCCCGTATAACAGAGCCTCTCGATGGCATTGAAGGAGCCGGGCGTGCGACCGGAACGGGCCAGCCAGGCATCGATCAGCGCATTGCCGAACCGGTCCGGCAGTGAATCCGCCAACAGTCCCGGAAGCCCGTGGAAGGTTTCGGGACGCAGCGAGGGAAAGGAGTAGAGCTGACCGGAGAGCGGCATGGTCAGCGGGGCGATTTCGATGCCGCTCCGAGCGAAGGCCGGATCGTACTCGAAGGTTGCAGTCGCAGCGTCGCTATCGAGCGATACCGCCCCGATCGTGCGCCCCCACAGGTTTACCCTTGCTGTTGTACTCACGACTCGTCACCCCACGTCCAGGGCTTTTCTTCCGCTGGCTTCTGTTTGGTTCTTGCACGCTTTCGCGCCTTGCCTTTCAGCTTCAGCAACTCCAACGGCCGCGGCCCCGCCTCCGGCACCAGAGCCTCCAGCCGTTCCAGCAGCCCCAATACCCGCATAACCCGTATTATGGACGATATCTGCGTCGTAGCCCCGGCCTCGACACGCTCCACAGTCCGCTTCGATACGCCCGCCTGCTCGGCAAGCGCTCCCTGACTCAACTGAAGCTCCAGCCGACGCTGCGCCAGCCGACCGCCCAGCTCACCGAGAATCGCCTCATCCGTCAATGTGCCTTCAATTTTCATCGATAACTTCGGATTTATTGATCATATAAATCGCATTATATGACGATATATAACGAAATATACTCTTTTCTCGTCATCATTGACGAGCGATAATTCGCTCTATTGAAACCCACGCTACCGCACGACTGTATCGCGAGGCGCAATGCTCCAGCCACTTTTCCAGCGGGCATACGGCTGCCGGATTTCTCTCGAATGCTCGAGAGGCAACTGCGTCGATCTGATAGGGCCTGATTTTCATGGACGGTAGATGGTGGAGTTAATACGATTGTGCAAGTTAAGATGAGTTTCAATGGTTTGCAAAAGGTTGCCATAGGTGTTACCTTGTATCAAAAGGAGATTTGCTCATGTCACAGACAAAAGGCGTCAAACTGGACGAGAACACACAGCAGCGGCTTGCAGCTCTCGGTCGTATCCGCGACAGATCGCCCCACTGGCTCATGTGCAGGGCAATCGAAACATATCTGGATCGCGAAGAAAAATACGAGATGGAAAAGCGCGAGGATATGGAGCGTTGGGAGCAGTATCAGTTAACCGGCGTTGCCGTGCCGCATGAAAAGGCTGCGGAGTGGCTTGAAAATCTGGCGCAAGGGAAGGTGACGGCTTGCCCCGGATAATGTGGCTTCCGGACGCATTGGCCGATGTCGGGCGGCTTCATGCTTTCCTCTACGAAAAAAGCCCCGATGCGGCAGCACGAGCGGCAAAAGTCATTCTGGACGGTGCAGGTCTACTGAAATCGATCCCGGACGTTGGGCGTCCCATGGACGATGACACCGGCAGGCGCGAACTGGTTATCTCTTTTGGGGCCGGTGCTTTTGTGCTTCGTTATATGTGGGACAGACACGATACGGTTGTTATTATCCGTGTCTGGCACAGCAAAGAAAAAAGACCATAGATTCCGCTGATAGTCACTTCCTTTCCGAAATACGCCCGTAGAAATAGCCTGCATCTGATTTCTTTCGCAGGTGCGGTTTTATACAAATCCGCGATTCAATTGACAATGTGTATGCAGCGGCTGTCGGATGGGGTTTTGTATCTCATCTGCTTGCCGGGTTCCTCTCAAATGCCCGCGTTGCTAAGGTCTCTGTCTGGGATAGCGTGATTTTCATCGATCCAGGTCAATCCTTTTAACCATCCAGATGAATTGGTCTGATGAACTTACGGCCAACGCTGAACGGCAGGATTTTTTTATGATGGAATCGGCCGATGATCATGGCAGGATGGGTGCCGAATTTTCGGGCAAACTCGATGATATTCTGCTCTTTCAACGATCCGTTCGCTAAAACCTCGGCCTCCTCTTCTTCCGAAAACGTCCATTTGACGGCAAAATCATCGGCCTCAAGTTCCTTTGAATCTCCTTCGATTTTATCCTGAGCACTTTCGATCGAGATATGCTTCTTGCCGTGCAGGAGAATATGACCGGCCTCATGAAAAAAGGTGAACCAGAACCGGTCATTCTGGTTGTACCGTGCAGAAAGCTGGATCAATGGGGTATCGTCATACAGCCATCGTGTCGATCCATGAATCGGCGCTTTCGGCAGACACGGGGTATGGACGACCTTGACTCCGGCTTCGAGGCAAATGTCACGCAGTTGCGGGAAAAAATCGTCAGGATGGTCTGCCATCACCTGCTTGATTTCAGGAAGAGCCGCCGCGAACTTCTTTTTGTCATAGGGGGCGGCATCGAGTTTCATTGCATCCAGTTCGCCTTGTCGAAGCCAGGCCGAAATCGCATACGGTTCACCGAAATGGGCCAAAGAAATCCGAAAGCTTACTTTCAGTTTCCGGGAAAGATAATACTCCTCCCATGCTGCAGGGCTTGACATCGAGAAGAAATCCAGCAACAAGCCGCCCGGCTCGTCCGGATCCTGCTGTTTTGGCAACCACCCGAACGAGATCATTTTTTTGACAGGAAACTGTTTAGCCCACCCGGATGCATTGGCCAGCAGTACGCTTCGTTTCGTTCGGGCAACGGCCTCGTCGTATTGTTGCTGGCGTTTCAGCCAGAAATTGGCAGGAATATGCAGAACGGACTCGAACTGCACCGCCATATCGGGAGTCAGGGCGCTCTCTCCATTGATCACCTTGACAATCGTCTGTTCCGGCTTGCCGGTACGCACAGCGAACTCCTTCTGGCTCATTCCCAGTTCCCCAAGCTTTTCCCTTAATGTCAAGCCGGGATGGGATACCGTCTGAGGGGTATATTCATTTCGTCTCGTCATCGTGTCATCTCTCTTTGTGATAATTCACAATTGCAATTACTTCCACGCCCTTGATTTCAAACCAGATATACTGACCAGCTGCATTCGAGGGAATCGGATCTTCATGAGGCGTTAAAATCAGCCGGTACGGGTGATCGAGGTCGCATGACCATTGACCTTTACGGTTTTCTGTCAACTCATGGTAACGTCCGGGAAGGTGGCGGACATCTTCGAGCGTATCGGCAGCTCTGAGATCGTCAAGTCGCTGCTTGAAGACCTGAGCCCTTTTCGGGCCAAGTTTGCGAACAGCTAAACGATCATTGTTTGCGTACTTTTTCAGGTCTTTGTCGCCAAACGTTATGTCCATGACTAATATAAAACAATTAACACAAACTGTTCACTAAAATATCCTATATCCAAAATAAGGTATTCGATTGTGATCTGCCTTCACTCCGTGGGCTAACAAGGCGTTGGAAAAAATCGTTTTGACACCAGAACTTTTCTGATTAAGAGGGATTCCATCGTCCGTTCTCCGAAAATCAAGGGCAGGGATAAAAAACATTTCGGATTTTTCGCGGAACAGTAGACGGCGTCACCTTCGGGGGGCGTTAACTTGTTTACCGGAGCCCCTTGTTCCGGACGATTTGTTTCAACTCTGCTTCGCAGGTCTCATACTCCCCAAGATAGGCTCGCATCAGACTCTTCCAGAGCTTGCCATGGTTCGGCACGAAGAAGTGCAGCAGTTCGTGGACGATCACGTAATCCCAGACCCGTTCCTCCATGTCGAGCAACTCGGCGTTGAAATTGAGGTGCCCCTCCGTGGAGCAGGATGCCCACTTGTTCCGCATGGGGCGGACGCCGAGCCAGACTACCCGGACATCGAGTTTCCGGGCCCACTGGCGGACGCGCTCTTTGAACCGGATCTTTGTGCTGGCGGGTGCAGTCATGGTTCAGATCCGGTTTGCCTTTTCAAGCAGGCGGAACAGGTTGTCCACGATGCCCGTTACCCGGTCGAGATCGTCCGATTGGGCGTAAATGGCAAAGGTGACCTTTTTGCGAAGCTCGCGCATTTCCCTGTCGCTCTTTTTCCAGTTCGGAAACTCCACGAACGCCACCCTGATCTGCCTGCTGACCTCTTCGGCATGTTCAATCTTTTCGTCGAGCAGGGTCCGGTAGACAAAAAAGGTCAGTCCGTCGAATCCCCTTTCGGCCTGCTCTTTTTTACGTGCTTCGTCGGTTTCGATTTCCTGCATCAGCTTTTCCAGCGCTTCTGAGGTCGTCGTCTGGCGGCTCTCGAAGCTCTCCTTCACGGCCTGCGCCCGTTCGGCCATGGCGATAAGGAACGGATCGTCACTCTCATCCTCCGCGATCTTCTCGATGCTCTTGATGAGATTGATCACCTTTGTCGTTTTGCCTCCAGACCGGGCATTGATGACGGCAATGGTGTTCGAGTCTATTGCGACCACCTGCTGCACCTCCGCGATACCGTAACTGCCGATGTGTTCCTGTACCAGCCTGCTGGTCTTCCGCTGGAACTCGCGGTCGACCTGGATGCGCTTCGTGTAGGCCTTGCGTACCACATCGTAGATCGCCGAAAGCGTCGTATAGCTGTCGATAAACGGACGAAGGAACTCGTCCGGCGAGATGATCTCGTAGAGCATCTCGATCTCCTTGTACTCCCTGAACAACGCTTTCCGACGCTCCGGATCGCGGAAGTGCTCGATGAGGTTGTCGATATCACTGTCGTTGAAGGTAAAGGGGGGCGGTCCCGACCCGTCGGGACCGCCATTCTCTTGCCCCCCATTCTCATTCTCTTCATTTTGAATGTAATGGCGGGTTGGAAAACCCGCCCTCCTGTAGGGTTCCATCTTGTTCCGGAAGAGCGACTTGAGGAGTTTGATATCCTTGACGACGGCGTTGATCTCCTTGCTGTCGAAGGCAAGCGCTCTTTCGAGCTTGTCGAAGATGCCGACAAAATCGAGCACGAAACCGTGCGGTTTCACCATCTCCTGCGCCTCGTTCTCGTAGGGGCGGTTCACCCTCGCGATTGCCTGCAGGAGGGTGTGGTCGCGCATCGGCTTGTCGAGATACATGGCGTAGAGCAGCGGCGCATCGAAGCCGGTAAGCAGTTTCTCGGTGACGATGAGGATTTTCGGCTGCTCTCCGAGTTTGCCGAAACTCTTGCGGATCTGCCGTTCCTGATTCTGGTCGAGGTGGAATTTCTTGAGCAGGACGGAGTCGTTGTTGTTGCCGGTGTAGACCACCCTGGAATAGTCGGACGGCAGGAACTGGTCGAGGGCCTGCTTGTAGAGGGCGCACGCTTCGCGGTCAACGCCGACGAGAAAAGCCTTGTAGCCGAGCGGCTCGACGTTTGTGAGGTAGTGCCCGGCAACGAACTGCGCGACAAATTTGATCCGCTCTCTCCCCTTGAGGAAGTTTTTCAGGTTTACCGCCCGGTCGAGAATTCTGTTCAGCTCTTCGATGTCGGCCACGCCCTCGGCATCGGCAAGGGAGAGAAACTCCTTTTCCAGCGTTTCGTGCGGGACGAGCAAGTCGTTAGGTGCGAGTTGGTAGTAAAGCGGAAGCGTGGTGCCGTCCTCGATGCTGTCGGCAATGGAGTATTTGTGCAGGTACCCTTTGTCGTCCTCGCAGCCGAAGGTCTTGAAGGTGCCCTTGCCGTAGAGGGTTTTATCCACCGGAGTGCCGGTAAAGCCGATGTAACTGGCGTTCGGCAGCCCAGCCATGAGGTAGTTGCCGAGGTCGCCGCCGGTGGTGCGGTGCGCCTCGTCGATGAGCACGTAAATGTTCGGGCGCGTGTTGATGCCCGCAGGCATGTCGCGGAACTTGTGGATCATCGTCACGATAATGCCCCGGTAGTCGTCGCGCAAAAGCTTGTTGAGCCGGGTAATGCTGGTGGCGTGTTCCAGATTGCCAAGGCCGAGCGCGGCGAGGTTCTTGAGCATCTGGTCTTCAAGCTCGTTCCGGTCGATCATCAGGAGGATGGTCGGTTTGTCCGCACCCGGTGCACGGAAGAGCAGCTCCGCCGCCTTGATCATGGTGAAGGTCTTGCCGCTGCCCTGCGTGTGCCAGATGAGGCCCCGGCTCCGTTCGGGATCGAGAGCCCGGCGGACGGTTGCATCCACAGCGCCGGTCTGGTGCTGGCGCAGGATGTACTTGTTGAGTTCCTCGTCCTTTTCGGCAAAAACGATGTACTCCTTCAGGAAGGCGAGCACCTGCGGGATGGCGCAGAAGCTCTTTACCTTTGTCTCCAGATGACCGGGAGAGCTATTCTCTTGAAAGGAGGGCGGGTTTTCCAACCCGCCATTTTCTTCAACCGATGCCGGACTTTCCGGTCCGCCATTTTTCCCGAATAGCAATTCGCATTCGTAATAGATCGGCAGGTTGGAAATTGAATGTGATGGCGGACAGGAGCGTCCTCTTTCCAAATCTGAATACAATGGCGGTCCCGACGGGTCGGGACCGCCCCCCTTTGGATTATCCCGGATATATGCAGCCACTTTGAGAAAGTGCTTTTCGCTGCGAATCAGCCGATCCCAATACTCTTCCTGCCAGAGAGATCCGGTTTTCCCCAATTGTTTATTGATCTCCCGAGCGGTGAATCCCTTCCAGGATTTCACAATATCCGCCAGCGAATGCGCTGCAAAAGGCCTGAACAGGACATGCACATGATTCGGCATCACCACGAACGACCCCAACTGATACCGTTCCCCATCAAAATGTTTCAAGGCCTCCGCAACGATAGTTGCATTTGCCGGGGACTTCAGCAGGCACGAACCGCTTCCTTGGTCAAGCCATTCGTCAATCTGGTGCGAAAAACGTTCATGATACTCATCTTCGGTCTTTTCATCCCATGGCTCGGGATGCTGCGACAACCAGAACGACCGATCTTCCGTCCACTTTTCCAGTTTCACTTTGGGAAGAGAATCTCCAAGCCGCCACGTCACGAATACCCACACATCGTCCTGCTGCCAGTGCGGCAAACGATGGAGCTTCATGTCTATCTCACGATCCGGATCAAGAAAAGTAAAGGGGGGCGGGTTTTCCAACCCGCCATTCGAATTTGAATGTAATGGCGAGGTTTCGCCATTTTCTTGAAAGGGGGGCGGGTTTTCCAACCCGCCATTCGAATTTGAATGTAATGGCAAGGTTTCGCCATTTTCTTGAAAGGGGGGCGGGTTTTCCAACCCGCCATTTGAATGTAATGGCGGACAGGAATGTCCGCCCCCCTTTATCTTCCACTCGAATATGTTCCGGCGCACGGTGTTCCATGTCGCCCCGTACGAAAAACCGATTGCGTCGGTAGCGGTAAAAAGCTGCTGCGATATGAACAGCTCGGGCGTCTCGCGGTGGTATCGGCGGATCTGGTCGATTCCCAGAGCAATCGCCTCGTCCTTGTTTGCGTTCTTGCACTCGATCACGAGAACCGGAATGCCGTTGACGAGAAAGACGATATCCTCCCTCGTGCCGTAATGGCCGTTATGATATGCCCACTCCTCGGTAACCTCGTACACGTTCCTTTCCGGATGGCCGTAATCGATCAGAATCAGATCGCGCTCGCGCTTCTCCTCATGATCGAAAAACTTGCCCCGGTTGCGCAGATGCTCCACGAATTCCCGGTTGCCGTAAATGTCGGCATGAAAATGCCGGAACTGCCCCAGCAACGCCCCCTCCGCCTCCGAATAGCGAGGATTGAACTCCCGAACCTTCGCGTCGAGCAGATCGTCGAAGAAGAGGGATAACGGGGAGTTCGGGCTAACGGAGGGCGGACATTCCTGTCCGCCATTACATTGGTGAAGAGAATGGCGGGTTGGAAAACCCGCCCTCCTTTTTTCCGCCTCCTCGCGAGGCACAACAACCCAGCCGATCGCCTCTGCGTATGCGAGGATTCGGGATTGGACGGTTTTATGTTCGGAAGGTGTGGGCATGGCTCAATGAATAATCGGCTAATTGAGGTTCCCGGGATTGTTCCAATCAGCAGGTGGTTCCTTCCACTTACCGCAAGGAAATAGATCAGTATCATCCGCAAGGGATTGGCTGGGACGCTCAATGAGTTTTCGTGGATGAACTTCAACAAATGCAATCGATGCTTGAGGCTGCCCATGCAGATGAAAAATCTCGCGCTCATAGGCATTGCCAAACGGCATAAAGAAGCTGCTGCCGCTGAACTTTCCATTGTTCACCAGAATTACCCCTTGAAACATGTGATAGTGGAGGGCTTCCGTCATACGGTCGAATGTCCCAACGTCCTTATTCAGCGCACAAACAATGTAGAGATCACTCCGTGATCTGAGATCTGCTGCCAGAGCAATATCGGTTGCATCGTAGCATATCGATGCCGTCAGTCTTAGAGGTCGATTGGCCAAAGAATTGGTATGCCATTGGTAATCAATCAACCATTGCACAGGACGGAACCCAACTGGAGCTGGATACAAGTCTCGCTCATTCCTTGTAAGGTGCTTCTTCCCTTGTTCAATCCGCTTAACTTGGAGTCCATGGGAGTGGCTCCACTCTGGAACCAGCCAAAGAGCGCTATTAATCAAAGGAGCTGTCGCGGCAGCGTCCTTAGGGTGATAGACCAGTCCACAAAGAACGATGCATCGATGCTGCCTCACAAATGGCAGAATCAGCAGATCAATATCTTCTGGATGGACAGCTAACTCTGGAAAGATAAGAAGGTCTATACATCGATTGTCTGTCCTCTGGAGGTCAAGATGCGTCTGACGAACATGCAGCATCTGAGAAACTCCTTCCATAACTGCGGCGAGATGAGCCCTTCGTCGTCCGCGAATTATAGTTCCATTGAGCTGAGGATCCTTGTGTTTTTTGTTGTAATCATCGGAGTTCGGGACTACTGACTGAACGATTCCAATGCGCAACGGTCGCTCTTCCTCAGTCATAGGAAGTTTGGATGGCCAAGGAGCAGATTGCTCAAGGAAGGTCGAAGACGTATACTGCCCTCGCTTATTAATGATCTCGTTGATGCGGTTGTTAACGGACTCAAGAATTAGCGCCACCGGACGTGTGTCCTTTATGACTCCAGACCCTGGCCAACGCAGAAGTTCGAGAAGCAAGTTCTCTGTATACCAAGAAATCGGAATCCAGGCTGGTCCAAAATTATCGCGTCCCTGATACCCTGAATACCTTTGCTGTTCCCAATGTGAAATCGGCTTTGCATAACGAGGGTTACAGTCCTTTCTTCTCGCAGGATTACCGTCCAAAAACTCCGTACTCCCTCGAAGAGCATAGCGGAGCAGCAATCCGGAATTGAATCGTTGCCGGTCTTCAGCTGTTTCACACCATTCTGGACATTCAAATAGCTCCGCTGCAAAATCTCCACTAACCTCAATCGCAAATGCGTTTTCAGCTATTTTACCGAACTCATATCCGAAAGAAGTCTTTTCTGCCGGTTCGCAGCGAATTCTCCACGGTGAAATCGCTTTCTCAAAACTAGTGGCAGGCAGGCTAAGGAGAAACTTCGCCAACTGAAGCAAGTTCTCCTCCTCGATAAACGGATTAATGTCGTTGGATCCGTAGTAGATGATATGATTCCCAGTCGCACAGCCGTTAGCTTCGCGCTAACGCTAGATTTTGCTCCGAAGTTATTCCAGAGCTTTTTTGCCAGTCTTGGAGAGATGGAATTTACGCGAGCCAGAAACTCCGATGAAATCCGGGTCGTTGCTGGAAGGTGATCAAATCCGTGAACGCCAAACGCGGTGTTCACCTCGATCAAAAAAATAGCCCGCTGATTAAGGTTTGTGGGGGTATCGCCACTGAGAAACTTCAACAATTGCCAATAGTGTCGCATCGCTGCACCTCCACGGGCTTTTGTCTGAAGTGCGGTTTCTGGAACTCGATTCCTTGCGACCAAATAGAGGAATACCTGTTGCATCAAATACCATGGAAACCGAGTCGTGGAAGAACCAATTGAAGAGTATGCAACGAAAATCTCTTGAGCCTCTAGGATAAGGCGGTCATGATATTCCTCGATTAAGATATCCGAAGGTAAACAATCCTTCTCATCCAAAGGGACGATACCTGTTTCTGTTGCACCCGCTCTGAAGAGCTCTGATAAACAATAGAGCCTGACTTCACGTTTCGCTTTTCTGAATTTCTGAGATTCCCAACCTGGACGTAGAAGCTTGAGAACCTCCTCCAAAAACTCTCGATCCGGATAAATATCAAGCGCGATACGGAGCAATCGCACGTTTGCTGGATTTCTGATCCATTCCTCAATCAACAGAGCAGAGAAAAACTTTCCTCGTTCGTCGAGCTGTGCTTTGGTCAAAACAAGGCCTGCTCGCGGAATCGATTCTTCGATGTCTTCTTGGCCTTCTGACTGATCTTGGGCAGGTTCAACTCCATCAGAAAGGAGTGGCCGAAGAGAGCGAAATGTGCGCCTAAATTTTCCGGCAGCAAATCGGGCTGCGGTTCCATCTGCCATATCAGGCACGCCAACAAGCAGGTTGTCGGATTTATTGTTCTCGGTAGTCGAATATCGCAATTGGGTGTGGAAAAAACCCTCGATAGCTCCCATAAGCTCTGTGCCGTGAAGCATATCAAACGCACCAGAAACTTGCGTCTGGATACGCGCGGCTTCTCTGGATTGCATTACAAGGAAGCGTTTGTCTCTACCTTCAATAGTTACCGTGGTTTTTTCTTCTGAAACTTCTATCCCCGCTGCTGTTGATGCCAAAATGTTTTGCAACATTGAAACCACTCGATTCCGAATACACTCTTCTTCAATTTGTGTGCCTCCCTTCGGGAATGCTAATACCATCCGGAAATCATCGACGTAGTAACATGCGTCGTGAAGAATGAGCATCCGATCCTCGTCAATCACCGTACCAATCCGTTCTCTCAAAGCAGTATCGAAATCAAGTAGAGCGATGTTTGCAAAGAATCCGCTCGCGACAAGCCCCTGCGGCAGCGCAACCTCACCAAATCTCGGGATTTCATGTTCAACAGCATATCGTTCAGCACGAGCACGATCTACCCAACGCCAGTTCAAAAGTCGCTCGGCAAGCTGAAAGAAGGAGTCCTCATCCTCTCCACGTTTCAACAATCTTAGCTTACTGTGAAGAAGATAAGGACGAACTCGATCATAGAACTTCGAGAGGTCGCTTTGAACGATAGCGATCTCGAATGCGCTTTCGTCATTCTTGCTCCTCGTTCGCAGTTCGTTGGCCACGATTTTCGGGCGCTCCAAAAATATTTTATAGTCTTGTGAGAAGCTCCGATATAGTTTTGAGCTACCCCATCGATGCCGCAACGGTTCAGTTCCTTCTCCATCGCAAAACAAACGATGACCATATGCCAAGGTTCGCTTACGGTTCAGCTGTTTAGCAACGGACAATCTTGGGTTTCCAAGACGAGTTTCGACTTGATCTGCAAGACACAGCATCATCGCGGTTGCAATGACTTGGTCTTGTAGATCCACGTGTGCTAGTGGCCGAAGTTTCTTTTCGATCTTTTTTTCTTGAGGAGACCATTCGCCATTCACGTAAGCCCAACGTTGATTCTTCGGTGCAGGCACTATGTTCAACGGTCTTGGTTCAAAATCCTCCGAATTCTTAAGGGAACCTCTATAAATTCTGATTTCCGAAAACGAGTCGACGAGAATAT
>DYNE01000099.1 GCA_020721225.1 Pelodictyon luteolum
CCTGGAATATTTGGGAGTGACCTCTTGATAGTGTGCGCTTTATCCTACTTTCAGGGTGTGATCAGGCGCCAGAACTGATCATTGTATCCCATAATCAAGGTATCCATAATGTTCGATCTCTTTATCAAGGGCGGGTGGGTGATGTATCCGCTTCTCTTAAGTTCAATTACAGCACTTGGCTTTACGCTCGAACGAACCATTGCCTATTACCTTGCCGGCAGAAAGCCAGGAAACCCGGCGGCCATTCATAATCTTGTAGATAAGAACGATATTCTGCCGGCTCTCGAACTCGCAGAAAACTCCCCCGGTCCGGTTGCTGCAGTTCTCCAGGAGGGACTACGTCATGCAGGGTCAACGAAAGAACAAATCGAAGAGGTCATCAACTTGCGAGGATCTTCCGAGCTCAAACGACTCAATCAGAACCTGCACGTGATCGAACTGGTAGGGCAGCTCGCTCCTCTGCTTGGGCTGCTTGGCACGGTTACCGGCCTGGTTGAGGCTTTTCAAACGGTATCGGAAGCAAGAAGCGCTATCGATCCTTCGATGCTTGCAGGAGGAATCTGGGAAGCTTTGATCACAACTGTTGCCGGCCTTGTTATAGCTATTCCGGCAATGGTTTCCCACCACTTCCTTGAACATCGGGTACAATCGTTCGCCTGGCAGATGAAACACTATGGCACCGAAGCCGTCAAACATCTTGGAGCCGGAAGATGATCGATTTCGGCGAAAACATACCGGAAAAAAAACATATCGACATGACCCCGATGATCGATATCGTGTTTCAGTTGCTGATCTTTTTCCTGCTTACGTCTATCTATGCAAAACCCGTTCTGCCGGTCAGTCTGCCTGAAGCATCGTCATCAATCGTGAAGGAAGAGACTGATATTACGATCAGCATCGACAACAGCAAGCAGATCTATCTGAACAATCACCTGGTTCCGGATAGCCAGCTCAGAATCGAAATACAAAAGCTGCTTGAAAACAGAACAGACAAATCGGTAGACCTTATGGCGGATAAAACCGTCGATTTCGGTCGGGTAATCGATGTAATGGACAAGGCAAAACAGGCTGGTGCAGGCGATATATCCGTTGTAACCGAAAAGCGCGACCCGGAATGAAGATGCAACGCATAAGGCAAAGCGTCTTTGCCCTTTCGACACTTATCCATCTCGCAATACTGATACCGATTCTGCAGATGCAGCACCGGGAAAAGAGGTCCACAGAACCATGCATTACCTTCTCGATCAAAACCGCTGTTGCCAGCCAGCAGGAGCAGCCTTGCCCTCCTGAAAAACCGCTCCCGGTTAAACCAGAAAGACCCGAAAGGGTTCCGATCAAACAGAGAACAGCGAAATCCCCGGAAAAACAGATTCCGGCACCACTCACACCTGCCCCATCCTCTTCGGGTGATTCTCCTCCACTCACCCGGCAGGAACCTGCGGCGGTAAGCTCCCCTGCCATACCCCCGCAGGAAACTCCTGCTCCACAGTCCGGAAAATACCTCTCTATCGTAAGAACCCGGATAGAGACAAAAAAACATTACCCGCCTTTTGCCCGCAATCTGCAGCACGAAGGCACCGTCACAGTCAACGTCACCATCGGAACCAGCGGATCCATCATCTCAGCTGCCATTATCAGATCGTCCGGATATGCTTCACTCGACAAGGCTGCACTGGAAGCTGTCAGAAAAGCCGGACCATTCCCCTCGCCGACCGCTTACGGACTCGGACAGATGAGTATCAGTGTCCCTCTTGTTTTCAGGCTTATCTGACAGTTCTTGTATTATATTGAATTTGTCTAAATAAAATATTATATTACAAAAGTATTGACATTCAGAAAAAAGTCTCATGAGAAAACAAAATGCAAGGCGAAGGGAGCAAGAAAAACCGCCCCCTTAAGAGAACTATATGAGCACTTCAAGAATCTGTCAGTAGGGCAACATGGTCGGGATACAGTTTTTTTAGTTTTCCATAAGTTAATAATCAGTTACTCGCCTTTGTAAACCGAATGCGGAAACCGTACGACAGAAAAAATATGCCGAGCGAATCAAGTGAAATGTACATTCAGAAGATATTCCGCCTGACCAGGAAACAATCAAACGCATCGATCAGCGAAATAGCTGCGGCCCTCGGTTTCAGTCTCTCGACGGTTTCCGAAAAGGTAAAACACCTTACCCATGACGGGTATCTTGTGCATGAATGGCGCGAACATGTCAGTCTGAGCGAAAAAGGGCAAATAACTGCCTGCAAAACACTCCGCAAAAGGCGACTCATCGAAACGTTTCTCTACAAATTCGCAGGATATGGACTGCATGAAGTCCATGACGAGGCATGCAGGCTCGAACATGTGATATCGGAACGTCTGGCCGATGCTATAGAGGGCATGCTTGGCTTTCCGAAAACCGATCCTCACGGCCATGATATTCCATCGAAAAAGGGAATCCTGCCGGAAAGAAAACTGACGACGCTATACGAAACTGCAGATGAAAAAAGCGTCACTGTCGCAGCACTGCAGACAACAGACCCGGAGCTGCTGAAATACATCAACGATATGGGGCTTACTCCAGGCATCCAATGCGAGGTTATCGACAAGGCCCCATTTAAAGGACCGGTCAGGATCAAGGTCAACGACTGCATTCTGCCGCTTTCCGTCACGATGGCTTCGCTTATAGAGGTCGTTCCGGCACCATGTACGAATGACAAACCTGTCAGAAACAAACAGAACAACGTCAAAGCACCTGTCGCCCCGATAAAAAGCTGACACCAACAGTAAAGAATACCATCATGATGCACTGCTTTTCGAAATGCTACCACAAGCGGCTGGAAAACTGGAAAAAGGAATTGCTTTGTGCTGACGTCCGGCAGGCCAATCTTGAGCGATGGCTTTTTATCCATGTTGCCGGAGTATTGTTCGCCGAAAAACCAGGAGAGCTGGTTATCCTTAAAAAAGACCTCTTCGGACTCAATCCGGAAATATCGCTGAAAACAGTATTGTCGTTCAGTCGGGTATGGGAAACTGAATACCGTCTGCTGGACGACGCTGGTCAGTCGCTGAAAATAATCATATACAGGAGCGCGTCTGTCAACAAGCGCCTTGCTGCTGCTTCAAAAAAAATCCTGCACTGCGTACTGAAATATCCGTTCGGCCTTGACAGCAACCTTTTCTTCACTGAAATCGCCTCCCGCTGGAGGGCATCCGGCTTGATCCCTCACGAAATAGGTATAGCTCTCGGATACCCGATGAAAGATATTTGGGGGTTCATGGGCATAAGCTCCGACCCATGTAGCGGCACATGCGGCTGGCGTATTTTCGGCGATCCTGAACCGTCGATCAAAATGAAAGCACGCTATGATCAGGCCCGATTGCTGGCTTCTCAATACCTCGAAGCAGCGTAAACAAAAAAAACCGGAACACCCTTTCCGGTTTTTTTTTATGCTTTCATGATGCATCCTGACTGATCCTCAGCCTTGCGTTCTCCTGCCTGCGATTTCGAAATATCTTCAGAAGGACACTGCGGAACACAACGCACAACCGACATGTTCCGACAATCGTTACTCACCGGCGTCGATGACACCCTGAATTCCCGGAGAAAAAGTAACCATGGTCGCCACAAATCAATGAAAAAAAGAGGGTTATGTGCAAATAACCC
>DYNE01000017.1 GCA_020721225.1 Pelodictyon luteolum
TACCGTCGATCCATTTCCTTCATTCATCAACGGGCTCCTAATGTACCATCCACTTTCATCAATTCCAAATCCCTTTTCCTCTTTTCTTCTCTTTTTGTGAGAAAAAAATTCTTTTACTGCCCCATATCGCTTTCAGCCGGCATAAACGACGGCATCTCCGCAGAGCGCTCTACCGGCAGTTCCATCTGCCGTTTGCCGAAACTGTACTCTTTTGCCGCTTCGACGAAGCCGTGAAAGAGAGGATGCACCTTCTGCACTCTTGATTTCAGCTCCGGATGGAACTGAACCCCTACAAACCAGCGATGGTTTGCAAGTTCCACAATCTCGACAAGCTCGCCGTTCGGCGATGTGCCGGAAAAGATCATCCCGTTCTCCTCAAAGGGCTTGCGGAAGGTGTTGTTGAACTCGTACCGGTGCCGGTGGCGTTCATTGATGAGAAATTTCTGATAGACAGCGTAAGCCCGTGAACCCTCCCTGAGAATACAGGGATAGCTTCCCAGACGCATGGTTCCCCCTTTCTCCTTGACCTTTTTCTGGTGCTCCATAAGGTCGATGACCGGATATCGGGTACGCTTGTTGAACTCGGTAGAGTTGGCCTCCTGCAGATTGCACACATTACGGGCGAATTCGATGGTCGCGCACTGCATGCCGAGGCATATGCCGAAAAAGGGTATGTTCTGCTCCCTTGCGTAGCGTATATACTGGATCTTGCCTTCAATGCCCCTGTCGCCGAATCCGGGAGCGACGAGAATGCCGCTGACGCCTTCAAGCTCCTTCGCGAAATCGAACGTCTTGCCCTCGGCGTCTTCCGCCTTGAGCAGCCGGATGTTCACCCTGACGTTGTTGCTGGCTCCTGCATGCACGAAAGACTCGATAATGGATTTATAGGCGTCGGGGTACTCGGTGTATTTACCGCAGATGCCGATGGTGATCTCGCCATCCCGGGGATGGTTCACCTTGTCGCAGAACTCCCGCCAGTAAATGAGGTTAGGTTCCTTGAATTTTTTCAGGCCAAGCTTCTTCATCACCCTGAGGTCGAGCTTCTCCTTGAGCAGCATGAGCGGCACTTCATAAATCGTATCGCAATCGTTGAGCCCTATAACGTCGAGGTCGTTGACGTTACAGAAATGTCCGACCTTGTTCTTGATCTCGCGGGAGAGCGGCTTCTCGCTCCGGCAGACCAGGATATCCGGCTGGATTCCGGTTTCGAGCAGCATTTTCACGCTGTGCTGCGTAGGCTTGGTTTTCAGTTCGCTTGCCGCCTTGATGTAGGGAACAAAGGTGAGATGAATGTTGAGCAGGTTCCGCTCACCCATTTCAAGTTTCATCTGGCGCATGGCTTCGAGAAACGGCAGCGATTCGATGTCGCCGATCGTCCCGCCGATTTCAGTTATGAGCACATCGAGATTACCGTTTTTGGCAAGCTCGGCCATACGGTCCTTGATCTCGTCGATCACATGGGGAACCACCTGAACGGTTCCTCCGAGATATTCCCCGCGACGCTCTTTATCGATAACCGATTTATAGACGCGCCCCATGGTGAGATTCGAAGACTGAGAGGTCGATTCGTCAAGAAAGCGCTCGTAGTGACCGAGATCCAGATCGGTTTCAGCGCCATCATCGGTAACATACACCTCGCCATGCTGGTAGGGCGACATGGTACCGGGATCGACATTGATATAGGGATCATATTTCTGTATGGCTACCCTCAAACCCCGGGACTTGAGCAGCATCCCGAGAGATGCGGACAGAATTCCCTTGCCAAGCGAGGAGATCACCCCTCCGGTAACAAAAATATGCTTTACATTTTTTGGTCGCGCCATAAAATTCCCTGTCGTTATTTAAATAAAAAAATCCGCCGACTTGCAGCGGAACCCGGAACGTCCCGAAAACGGTACTTCAGACGATGCTCTTGTGGGCTCCGTCACAGAAGGGCATCTTTGCCGAAAGACCGCAGCTGCAGACAGCAACGTTTTTTTCGACCTCGATTTCGACTTTATACGGACGCAGTCCGCTGCCCTTGTGCGCTCCGTCGCAATACGGCTTGTTCTGTGATTTTCCGCAGGCACAATAATACGTTGTGCCTGCCTGTTCCCTGATGATATACGGTCTGTTCGGTTCCATGATTATGCCCGCCGTTCCGGGTACTTTTTAAAGCACGTTCTTCCTTTCAAGTCAAACAAAAAGATCGATCTGACCGTCGGCATCCTCAATGATGGGATCGGAATCAACCTCTTCATCACTTTTCGGAACCCTTGCCAGAGCTGAAATCTTGTCGCCGGCCATAAGCCTGATAAGCCTTACGCCGGAAGTATTGCGACCGGTCATCCTCACATCCGATACATGCTGACGGTTCACGATGCCGTTCGTGGTGATGATGATGAGATCGTCATCGTCATTGACATCGATAAGGCCGACCAGCGCACCGATCTTCTCATGCGCCTTGAGGGTAATGACGCCTCGTGCGCCTCTTCTGGTAAGGCGGTAGTCCTCGACACGACTGCGCTTGCCGAAGCCGTTGTCGGTAACGGCGAGCAGTGCGGTATCCGTCCGTTTTGTCGTGACCATTGAAATACACTTCTCCCCCTCGTCGAGGGTGATGCCCTTGACCCCCATGGCGGTTCTGCCCATGGAACGGATCTCGTTTTCAGGAAAGCGCACCGCATAGGCCGAACTTTTCGCAAGAATGATCTGATGGTCGCCGTCGGTCAAACGGGCATCGAGCAGTTCGTCTCCCTCTTCGATGGTGATGGCAGCAATGCCGGTTCTGCGCGGGTTCGAGAAATCGTCGAGAGGCGTTTTCTTGACGATGCCGTTGGTCGTGGCCATCACAATGTATCCCGGATCCTCGAAGTTGCGGATATTGATGTATGCCTTGATCTGTTCCGTCGGGCGAAGCTCCATGATGTTGGCCAGCGAACGTCCACGCGCAGCGCGGCCCGCTTCGGGAATTTCGTAAACCTTGAGCCAGTAGCAACGGCCTGTATTGGTAAAGAAAAGAATATAGTTGTGCGTCGAGGCGATGAACATGTGTTCGATGAAGTCATCATGTTTCGCCTGAGCGCCGGTAACCCCTTTGCCGCCTCTTGCCTGTCTGCGGTATCCGGAAACAGGGAAGCGTTTGATAAAGCCGTCGTGGGTGATGGTGATGACCACATCCTCCTGGGCGATCATATCCTCGATGGAAAAATCACCCTCCTGAGGCACAATTTCAGTACGGCGCTCGTCACCGTAAACCTCTCTCACCTTCAGCAGCTCTTCGCGGATAATCTGCATCTGCTTCTGCGGACTGGCGAGAATGGAACGCAGCCCGTCGATAAGAAGAAGGGTTTCCTGATATTCCGTATCGATCTTTTTCCGCTCCATCCCGGTAAGGCGCTGCAGACGCATTTCAAGAATGGCCTTTGACTGTATCTCGGAAAGCCCGAAGCGCTCCATAAGGCGTTCCTGAGCCGTAGAGGTGTCCGGCGACTCGCGGATGGTGGTGATCACCTCATCGAGATTATCGAGACAGATTTTCAGCCCTTCAAGAATATGTGCCCGTTTTTCGGCGGCAGTGAGATCATATTGCGTACGGCGCAGCACAATTTCGTTCCGGTGCTTGACATAGTAGTGCATCATCTCCTTGAGATTGAGCACCCTCGGCACTCCGTCCACAAGGGCAAGCATGATCACCCCGAAGGTCTCCTGCATGGGGGTGTGCTTGTACAGGTTGTTCAGCACCACCTTGGCTACGGCATCGCGCTTGAGTTCTATCACGAGCCGCATGCCGTCACGGTCCGACTCGTCGCGGATGTCGGCGATACCGTCAAGTTTCTTATCGTGAACAAGCTCGACGATCTTCTCGATCAGACGGACCTTGTTTACCTGATAGGGAAGTTCGGTAACGATAATGGACTCGCGGCCGTTCTTCTGGGTCACCTCGACAAGGGCCCTTGCGCGAATCACCACCTTGCCGCGTCCTGTCAGATAGGCCAGGCGAACACCTTCGTAACCGTAGATGATCCCTCCGGTCGGGAAGTCGGGAGCGATAACATGCTTCATGATATCGGCGATCTCGATCTCGGGATTCTCTATGACCGCGATGATGCCGTCAACGACCTCGCGCAGGTTCTGCGGAGGGATGTTGGTCGCCATGCCGACGGCTATGCCGGATGAGCCATTCACGAGCAGGTTGGGTATCGCTGAAGGAAGCACAGTAGGCTCTTCGAGCGAATCGTCGAAGTTAAGGGAAAAATCAACCGTCTCCTTATCAAGATCCTTGAGCATTTCGCCGGCGATAGGCTTCATGCGCACCTCGGTATAACGCATAGCAGCAGGGGAGTCGCCATCGACGGAACCAAAGTTTCCCTGACCGTCGATCAGGGGATAGCGCAGGGAAAAGTCCTGCACCAGTCGCACAAGACTGTCATAGACCGCACTGTCTCCATGCGGATGGAACTTGCCGAGCACTTCACCGACAATACGGGCCGACTTCTTGTGCGGCTTGCCCGCCTGGAGTCCCAGCTCGTGCATACCGTACAACACCCTGCGGTGCACCGGCTTCAGTCCGTCACGAACATCAGGAAGCGCACGGCTGACGATAACCGACATGGAATAATCGAGATAGGAATCCCGCATCTCCTCTTCAATACTGATCGGCAATATCCGTTCGCGCTGCATAGGTTTTTCCGTGTAATAATTAATAATAACCCGCTTAAGGGCGTAATGTATAAAATCCCGCCAACTTCTTAAAACCACCGGACATGGCTGTGACCCGCCCGGCCGGCGGCGGAAATCAGGTCACCTGGGTAACCGGGGCATCCGACCAGAGAGACTCGAGGTCATAAAAGCGCCGCTCTTCCGGCATGAAAATGTGCACAACCACATCAACATAATCGAGCAGAATCCAGTGCATGGTATCCATACCTTCCACATGCAGCGGACGCTCATCGTCCCCTTTCAGCTCATCGATAATATGCTCGGCAGCGGCTTTAGCCTTCCGCTCGGAGTCAGCTGTAATAATAACGAAATAATCAGTAATCGATGTCAACCCTTTAAGGTCGAGTATCTTTACCTGTTCACACTTTTTCTCGAGCGCAAGAGATGCTGCCCGGTTTGCAAGCAGCTCGCCATACGATACCTCTTCAGGTTGCAGGTCGCCGCGGGTTTCATCATGCTCAGAACTGGTCATAAACCTCCGTTTATTTCATCAATGTTAAAATGTAAAATAGTAATGATTCACTCTTTTCTTCCTCCCGGCATAAACATTTGCCGGTAATCAGGCGACGCATCGGCTGGCGACTGCGTGCTTCCAAGACCGAAAAGCCTTATGGCTTCTGGCAGAAGCGATGCCGCAGAGAAAAATGACGCATCGATAAAACAGACTTCGCCGCATTCCGGCAAAGTCGAAAAATCTGCAGCGTGTCTGGCCGTAACGACGGTTCCGGGGCCCATGCTACAGGCTGCCGCAACAACATCTTCGGCAGATCCTCTTGCCGACTCATCACCCGCCATCCCTTTTTCAAGCAGAGCGCGCGAGTAACATCCATAATAATACTCCCCCCTGCGGGAGGGAATGAAAGGAACGATCGCTCCGGCAGAGGTATAGGGCATTGCGGCAACAGCCATGGCCGGCAGGGTAGGGACGGAAACAAGAGGAATGCCAAGCCCGTACGCAATACCTTTAGCCGCCGACATGCCGATACGCAATGCGGTAAACGAACCCGGACCTGAAGAGACCGCCACCGCATCGAGCCGCTCTTTTTCTGTATGGCTGTTCCGAAGCACCTGCTGAACAAGCGGCATGATGGTCTCGGCAGCCCGGCTCCACTCGCTGCCGCAAAGCTCAAATACCTCTCCGCCGCTGCCAACGGCAACGCTGAGGGAGGTATGCGAAGACTCAATGGCCAGAAGGTTCATCGGTTATGCTGTCGGGTTATGACGATTCTTCTCGAATTATCGCCGGCATGATCGAGAAAAACCGTAGCGGTATAACATGAAAGATAGTCGGAAAACTTGTCGCCCCACTCCACAATGGCGATATGCGGCCCGAACAGATATTCGTCGAACCCTATCGCTTCGAGTTCCTGAGCCCGTTCGATCCGGTACAGATCGAAATGGTGGAGATCGACCGGTCTTTCGCGGAATGCGCCGTGATAGATGTTGAAAAGCGAAAACGTCGGGCTCGAAAGTTCTTCCGCACAGTTGAAAAACCCGGCGATACCTTTCATGAACTCGGTTTTACCGGCACCAAGCTGACCTTTGAGGCAGACCCGGTCGCCGGGCTGCAGCGCGGAAGCGAACTGCCGGGCATATTCACGGGTCTCCTCGGCAGAACGGGAGAAAAACTCTTCGGTCAACGCCATAGCCATATCAGTCGAGCGGATTGAAAACAAGTCCCGTCATTATTTTCGGGTAAAAAAACGTCGATTTCTGCGGCATCACCCCTCCGGATTCGGAAACGGCAAGTACCTGCCCGACAGTGGCCGGCTTGACGACAAAACCAGCCTGAACCCTGCCGGATGCGACCGCATCGAAAACATCGCCGTCGTCCTTCACATACACCAGATTGGTCTGCTTTGCCATGGCTTCCTGACCGATGCCAAGCAGGCGGTTCAGTACAACCTCATGCAGCACGACAAGGCCGAGCTGCTGCAGGGCCGGAGCTATGCCGCTGTCGAGCATGCCTGCCGGATCGCTTTTCAGCGTAATGCCCAGAACAGAACCTTCGCTCACCACTCCATAGGCATAACTCGATGAGGCGGCTTCGAGATAGGCCTTCAGTTCAGCGCGTCCGTCAAGCTCCGTTACGGCAAAATGCTCTTCGAGCCGCTCCCTGAGCCGCGAAGCGTCGAAATCCTCCAGGCTGTGCACCAGACGGTGTATGGGAAAAACCACCAGTCCTTTATCATAAATATTGTTCAGATAAACAAGGATAAAATTGTACGGTTCGTTTCCGGAATGTTCAGGATTCTCTTCCGCACGCTCCCTGCGATAGTTCAAACCTGTTTCATACCGGTGATGGCCGTCGGCGATATAGACCGTCCGCTGAGCCAGCGCCTGCTGGATACCGGCCACAAGCTCCGGATCGACGATACGCCACAGCCGGTTGCGCACGCCCTGGAACACCGCATCGACCAGCGGTTCATTTGCTTCGGTATAGGCGGAAACGATGCGGTCGGCCTCTCCTTCATCATCGGCATAGAGGCCGAAAATCGAACTGATGTTCGTGCGCGTTTTGCGGAACAGGTTCAGCCGGTCGGCCTTGGGGCCGGAAAGCGTCCGTTCGTGCGGCAGCACCTTCCTCTCTGCAAACTCGTGCAGCCGCATGGCCGCGAAAAAGCCGCAACGATTATGGGTATTTCCCGCCTGATCGGTAAAGGTCTGGCTGTAGGGATAGATCGCGGCCTCCGTATCGCGAAGCAGCTCGCCGTTCTGCAGCCAATCGTGCAGGCACCCGGCCGATGCCGCATAGGGGTCTGCTTCGACAGGCAGTTCAAGCCGGACTGCGTTGAAGGGCGAAGAGTCGTTCAGCTGCTGCTGCAGCTCACTGGATATAACGTCATAAGGCGGACAGATCAGTTTTGCGGCATCTCCCGCTGTTTCGGGATTGTAGCGTATTGCCCTGAAGGGCTGAATTTCCGGCATAAGAATTGATTTATACTATTTTTTTAAAAAAGGCCATGACATTCCTGACGCATAAAATATAAAAACCGGTCATATGCTCTGTTTGAAGATTTGAACATCCATCAATCAACAAAAAACACGGTGGCCAAGCCTAAAAACAAAACTCCTTCCGGGCTTTTTCAAGAGCTGGAAGAAATTCGTGGCAATGTTTTGACGGCCAGGGATTCTTCGGATCGTTTCGTCGCATCAGAATACCAGGATGAGCACAATGCATTACCGGAACTGATACTGAACCACAAGTCAATGTAGAGTATTCAGGCTTAAGTAACTTTATCTGTGCTGTTTTTGAGTGAATCCCACGTAACACACCAGCAACCTCGGCACCAAGAGTTATCATGAAAACAGGTTGTGCCGCTTCAAGTTCTTTTTCGAGCCAGAACAATGATTTTTTTGCCAATTCAGAGAAGTCTTCACGAAGATAACCTGATGGCACTACCGCATTCAATTTTTTATACCGCTCAATGTGTCCTTGTTTGAAAAGGAATATCTTTACAAGATCAGTTATCCAGCAGGTTGATCTTTGTAATGACAAAGGCTCCAGAAAAAGTTCTTCTAGTTCTTGTGCCGAAGGTTGCTGCCGAACCCTGCAACCATCAAACCATCGTTCACTCTCAAATAGCCCAAGGTTATCAGCTGTTGGCACGTCGGAAATTCCATCTATCAGAGCAAACCTTGCAGAAGGATATGCCCCCAGAATAAAAAGCCCTTTTTTCCCGGTATCGAGAGGAACAACAGGTCTCAGTATAGTTCCATGCAGATAAACCGCCTCAGGATCGAGGCCGACTCTTTTTGCATAATTATGATATATATCCTGCTGGAGTTTCTGAATTTCTTTCATGCAAGACATTGTATTATTTGATACTATGAACAGTTTACCTGATTAAACTATTTCGGATCACGCAAACGCGCATACGCAATAGCATGCGCGGTCAGCGAGGTGGCAAAAACCGTAAAACCGAATTCCGGATTCGGTTCGCCGTACGCGCCTTTCAGTCCTCCGGTTTTATCCGACAAGAGCAGGCAAACCCCATCATAAAGGCGTTCCCGCATAAGCCGCTCGCAGAACAGCTCGTACCGTTTTGCGTAGGAAGCCTCCTTGAACTCCGAAAAAACCTCGAAATGCGGTTCGTCCACCCGAACCGGGGTCGTTGATTTCGGGGTATCCTCAAGCAGTATCATCCAGCCAAGCCAGGGACGTTGCGACGGCTTGAACTTGCCCTCGCGATAAGCGGTAAGCAGATCGGCGGAATTGCCAAGTGCCTCCTCGACACGGTTGTTGAAGTTGTTGCCGAACGACGGGCCGACATGGGCCTTCAGTTCGATGGACGCCAAAAGCATGCCGTCCACAACCACCAGCAGATCCCAGTTCTTTGTCGGTCTGAAATATCCTGGAAGGGTTGTTGCTCCGACATGGATCGAGGAATCAGGAAGTCCCGCCTCGGACAACAATTCGGTAAGCAGCCTGATGAAGCCGTCAAGATGCTTGCCTCCGGTAACGGCACTCCGATTGCCCGCATCCTTCTTACCCGTCGCCGAACCCTGCGTTGTGTACTGTTGCGTCCTCACCTTCCAGAAGTGGCGGACGGCTTTGGAAACCCTTGGCTTGAAATCCATTGTCTTATGCGCTCTTTGCGACAGTTATCACCTCTGTCGGGGAAAAAAGGGAGGCCGTTGCCTGCCGGATACGTTTTTCGGCCATATCGAAGTAGTGCGGATCAATCTCCACGCCAATCGAGTTCCGTCCCCAATTTGCTGCCGCAACGGTTGTGGTACCGGTTCCCATGAAAGGATCGAGAACCATATCGCCAACAAACGAGAACATGCGAACCAAACGCGTGGCAAGTTCCTCCGGATAAGGAGCCGGATGATTTTTGGTCGATGCGCCGGTCACTCCGCTCCAGATCGACTGAAACCATTGCCGGTGGTTGTCGTCGGAAATCACGGAGAGCACTCGAGTCGCTACTGACGGCTTGCGGTATCCGCCCGGCTTGCGCTCCATAAGGATAAATTCGATATCGTTTTTGATAACGGCATTCGGCTCATAGGGTTTTCCCAGAAAACCGGCACCGTTCCCGTTCGCTTCATAGTTGGCGTTTGCGATTTTGTGCCAGATAATGGGAGAAAGGTTGTCGTACCCGATCCTGCGGCAATGCTCCTGGATGGATGCGTGCAACGGCACAACGGTATGCCGTCCGTCATTTTTCCGCCGGGAGAGGCACACGTCACCCACAACGCAGATCAGCCGTCCACCGGGGACAAGCACCCGGAAACAATGCTCCCATACTTCGTCAAGCTCCCGAAGGAACTCTTCATAATCCTCGATATCGCCAAGCTGATCTTCATGATCCCGATATTTCTTCAGCGTCCAGTAGGGCGGAGAGGTCAGCACAAGGTGAACCGATTCATCCTCTATAAACGCCAACCTGCGGGAGTCTCCCTGCACCAGCCGGTGCGATGTCTCCATCTGCTGGACTGCGGCCTCGATTGCTCCAAGCAGTTTTCTGTCTTTGGCAATGCGGGGAATATCGGTTTGCGGATTTTCGAGCGTTGCAACCGGTTCGGGCAGGTATCTTTCGTGATTATCTATTGCTGTCATCAACATGTTTGCTGTTTCCCTCTCTCATTGAGTTAATAACTTCCTCATATTCTCTATCACATAGCAATCATTCCGCATATCTGAAATGCATTATTCAGGAATTGCCTGCCGTGTAATACTGCCTGAACTCCTCCGACGGTTCGCGATCGGAGTATATATAGAGCGTATTGCCGACAGGATCGGCAACGGAAAAGCCCCGGTCGCCCCAGGGATGATCCTCCAGCGGCATGATGACATCGAGTCCGGACCGGATCAGACGCTCGTGCTCAGCATCGACATCATCGACGCTCCAGTTGAGCGTTACCCCTTTGCCGCAGAATTCCGCCATGCCCTGACGAGGCTGCATGAACTGGAGAGTCGGCCCATCCTTTCCAAAACGGAGATTGACATACCACCCGCAATCGAAAACAACCTCGGCAGAGAAATGACGCTGGTAGAATTCCCGGCACGCATCCACCCCGGATGTGCAGAAACAGGCCGAGAGAGCGTTGCTTTTCATGGGTTCGATGCTATGAATTTACAAGCCAGGCGACAACAAACCTCCATTACGCTCCATCCCGTACTGCCATCCAGAAATCATCATAACCCTCCTTGACGACCACCACGATTTTTCCGTTGCGACACAACTCCAGCACGGCAAGAAAGGTCACGACAAAAATGATGCTTTCACCAACACCCTCCATCACCGATCGAAAAGAAACCTGTACCCGTTCGCAAAGTTTCGAAAGAATCAGCGCGCTCTGTTCCTCGACCGTTACCGGAGCATCCCTGACGTTGCGGATCATGGGTTTTGGAATATTTTCAAGCACCGACCGGTATGCCTTTATGAGATGATAGAGCGTAGGACGGTGAATCTCTTCATCAAGTTGATCGACAACAAGCGGATCGAACGATTCAGCAAAGCCTTTTGAAAAAAGTCGAGCCCGCTCATCGGCATGTTCGCCGAGTTTGTCGGCACACTCCTTCATCTGTCGATATTCGAGAAGCTTCTGCACCAGTTCGGTTCGGGGATCGAATTCATCGGTATCTCCTGTCTCTGCAGAAGGGAGGGGAAGCAGCATTTTTGCTTTGATGCTCATCAGCATCGATGCCATATAAATAAATTCGGCGGCAACCTCAAGGCTCGTGGCCCGCATCCCGTTTATGTAGGCAATAAACTCAGCCGTTATTCTCGAAATGGGAATATTGTAAATGTCCAGTTCATCGCGCCGGATAAAAAAAAGCAGGAGATCAAGAGGCCCTTCAAACTCTTCAAGAGTGATCCTGAACATGACTGTGCCGTGAGCATTTATACTGTTGGACACCTCAACAAACCGGCACGAATCACTCGTAAAGTCGTACGAACGATCATAGTGCCAGGAACCGGCAAACCAGAGGACTCAGTACGGTTTTTCGTAACGCCCTGTTTCAGGCAAGATAGAAATAAACTGCATGATTACGTAAAAATAACCCGTCGAAATCTTACTATTGAATAGAAGCGCCCGGAAACTTTCAAACGGATGCTGCATATTACTAATGATGCTATCTATTAAGAAACCCGACTATTGCACGCATTATATACACCTGATTACACATCACCCTTCGAACCGATGAATAAAAAAATGAGTGCCTCGATGTTTTCCATCGCCATAATCCTGTTAATCATTGCAAGCACCACAGCTTTGGCCGGGCAGGAAAACGATTATTTCAACAGAGGATATGAAAAACACCTGCAGGGAGATCTCAAGGCGGCCATCAAGGATTACACCTCTGCGATTGAAAAAAATCCCCGATTTACCATGGCTTACCAGATGAGAGGAGCCGTATGGCAGAGAATGAGAGTGTACGACAAAGCCATCAATGACTTTTCCATGGTGATCACTTTCGGAGAGACGCATTTTCAGGCCGTCGGTTACTACAACCGGGGAATTGTTAAAAATATGGCCGGCGATTTCTTCGGAGCGATTACCGATTTCAACGAGGCACTGAACATCGACAAAAAAATAGCTGCAGCTTACTTTCACCGCGGCATAGCAAAAAGCCGAACAGGAGACTCATTCGGCCGCATCCAGGACTTCAGGGAAGCGGCAAGGCTCGGAGATGTCAATGCAGAAAAGTGGCTTAATACGTACTACCCGACATGGAAACAGCCGGTAGCCGTTGCGCCACTTCTGACTAACTGAAATACGACGAAACATCCGTAAACTGAAAGAGCTGCCGGAGAGGCAGCTCTTTCAGTTTACGGATATCCTTTGTTACTTATATAGCTTTTCCGCCTTTCTCGCGGGTACGGATACGGATGCACTCTTCGAGATGTGTGATAAATATCTTGCCGTCGCCAACCTCTCCAACGCCATGCCTGGCCGCTTCGATGATGGTATCAAGCGTGATATCGACAAACTCCTCATTAACGGCAATATCAAGCCTTATTTTCGGAATAAGGTTCGGAGCTATTTTCTGACCTCTGTAGATTTCAATATCCTCCTGCCGTCCATGACCGGTCACCCGACTTACGGTTATTCTTGTAATATCAGCCTGAATCAGCGCCTCCCGGACATGATCGAGCCTGTCGGGCTGAATGATTGCAGTAATCAGTTTCATCGCAAGCGTTTAGTTTAAGTTAATAAGACCGTATCCCTGTTCGCCGTGCATGCTGTGGTCAAGACCCGACATCTCTTCGTCTTCGCTGATACGCAATCCGATGGTCTTCTCGATAATGAAAAGCAGAATAAGCGACACGATGGCGGCATAGGCAATGGTAACACCAACTGCGGTAGCCTGAACGCCGAGCTGCTGCCAGACGGTCCAGCTGCCGCCGACTTTTGCGGCTGCATCGGCCATCCATGACGGACGGATGAAAAAGGTAAGCGCCAGAGCCCCGACAATACCGCCGACGCCATGTATCCCGAATGCATCGAGACTGTCGTCATAACCGATTTTGTTCTTGAGCATGATGGCAAGGTAGCAGAACACGGCGGCAAGCGCGCCGAGCGCAAGCGCGCCGACAGGCTGAACCACGCCGGCTGCCGGAGTAATGGCGACAAGACCGGCAAGAATACCCGAGGCCACACCGAGGCTGGTTGCCTTGCCGTGCTGGAACATCTCGATCATCATCCAGGTAAACGCGCCGGCTGCGGCGGCCATCTGGGTAACGGTAAGCGCTCTGGCAGTTGCAAGATTGCTGGCAATGGCGCTGCCGGCATTGAAACCAAACCATCCCACCCAGAGAAGGCCCGCTCCCATGAGGGTCATAACAAGATTATTCGGATGCATGACGTTTCTGGGATATCCCCTGCGAGCGCCGAGATAAAGCGCGGCAACCAGAGCGGTAACGCCCGAAGAAATGTGCACCACCGTACCTCCGGCAAAATCGATGGCCCCCATTGCACCGAGATTGAAGAGGAAACCGTCGGCAGCCCATACCCAATGGCAGATCGGGCTGTAAACGATAATGCTCCAGAGCGCAATGAAAACTGCATAGCCCTTGAAGTTCACCCGCTCTGCAAAAGCGCCGGCAATCAGCGCGGGAGTGATGATTGCGAACTTGCCCTGGAACATGGCAAAGACATACTCGGGAATCTGGGTGGACATGATAGTGTCATCGATGCCCTGCAGAAGAAAATACTTGCTGTCCCAACCGATAAAACCGCCCAGAATACCAGGTCCGAAACTCAGAGCATAACCCAGTGTAGGCCAGAGCACTCCGATGATGACCATTGCGGCAAAACTGTGCATCATGGTGCCGATAACGTTTTTGGTGCGAACCAGACCGCCGTAGAACATGGCAAGCCCGGGAACCATAAGCAATACAAGCGCTGTAGATGTAAGCATCCACGAAGTAGTCCCGCTGTCGGTAACAACCTCTTCAGCCCCCAATGCAGTACCGCTGAACATCATTGCCGCAGTAAGCAGCAGTAATGGAAATGAAAACCTTTTCATCATATCCCGATGGTTTAAAAATTACATAAAACCTTAATATTTTAATTTTACTACACAATAGTAGTAAAATTATTAACCATAAACAAGAAATCAACATATTTTATAACAAAGACGTAGGATTTTACAGGGAAAAAAAGAAAAAACGGCCCGTATCCGCAATTACCTGCAGGACGCGGAAGGTCACAGGCGGGATAAAAAAACAAAAAAAGTAAACGGAAATGCGGGATAACGTAAAAAAGGGCGGCTTTTCAGGAAAACAAAAAATAAATCACGATTTTGTATATTTTTATTTGTATTTCTGTTTCTTGCGGGTGTTTTTATTTTTGAAAACAACTGCTAATTGCGGTAAATTGGGTTATTAATTAGCCAATGGTTGGCTGATCGCGTTCAAATAATTTGTGCCTTGGTTGTTTGTATGCGGTTCTTTTCTATCAATGCACATGTTTACTGAGACTAACAATGAATATCTACATTGGCAATTTACCCTACTCCGTTACCGAAGACGATCTTCGTGATGTATTCTCCCAGTTCGGACAGGTCGACAGCGCTAACATCATCACCGACAAGTTTTCAGGCCGCTCGAAAGGGTTTGGGTTTGTTGACATGCCTAATGACGGTGAAGCCCGCGAAGCTATCGAATCCATGAACGACAAGGATCTTAAAGGCCGTACCATAAAGGTTAACGAAGCCAGGCCACGTGAAGAACGCCCCGCAAGAAGAGACCGCTATTGATTCTCCTTTTGACCAGTATAAAAAACAGCCGGACAGAAACATAAACATTCTGACCGGCTGTTTTTTATCGTCCGCATTGAAAACCTTATCTTGTCAGGATGACGCCCACATCCTCGAGAAGAGACTGAAGATCTTCCTCATGCTCCACCTCATCCTGCAGTATCTGTACCGCAAGGTTATAGGTCACAGGATCCTTCATGCCGATCTCCTGAATGATACTGTTATATACATTGATGGCACACTGCTCTCCGGCAATGTTCTGTTCGAGAATTTTCTTCACGAAAGGATCGTCAGGAGCGTCATAACCGCAGTTCGTCCAGGTAAACCACTCTCTGGGGTTGGTAATCGGAGTCCCTCCAAGCTGGATGATTCTGGCAGTTACCATATCGGCATGACGCAACTCGTCGGCGGCATGCTGCAGCAGTTCTGCAATAACGGCATCCTTCATCGGTCCCTGTACCACCTTCGAACCGAGCCAGTACTGATAATAAGCAAGCCATTCATCAGCGAACGCCTTGTTGAGCAACTCAAGCACGCGCGGCAGATGTTCTCCCACGATTTCACGTCCTCTTGATCCCATTGTAATTACTCCTTTTAACCTGTTGTATTGACTTTTCCGGTCACCGCGATCATTTGTCGAGAATTAACGCACCTGAGGACGCGACAAATTATCGGCGGCATCCGTTATTTGTTATTTGAAACAAGATCCTGCAGCGCATCGGCAAGAACGGGATACCGAAAAACGAAGCCGTTCCGTTCGAGAGCGCCGGGAATAACCCTCTGACCTTTCACAGCGTACTCCGCCCCTTCGCCCATCAGCAACTGCACAGCGAGTTTCGGGACAGGAAAGAGTGAGGGGCGACCCATTACCTTGCCAAGTTCCCGTGCAAAATCATTCATGGTCGCCGGCAGAGGAGCCACCGCATTGACGGCTCCGGAATAGCGGGAATCGTCAAGTATATCGATAATGCAGTTTATTTCATCGTCAAGATGAATCCATGAAAGGCACTGCCGTCCGGAACCGACAGGGCCGCCGAGAAAAAAGCTGAATGGAGCGATCATTTTCTGAAGCATCCCGCCTTTCGTGGAAAAAACAATCCCGGTACGAAGAAGAACGAGACGGACGCCGATATCTGCAGCCGGAAGCGCGGCTTTTTCCCAGTCAATACATATTTTCGCAAGAAAGTCCCTGCCCTCCGGACCGGACTCGTCGAGATCGGGAGTGTCGCTGCACTGCTCGAATGAACCGTAGTACCCGATAGCCGAAGCGGATATAAATACCCCCGGTTTCCGGGCCGCGGCAGCAATAGCCGAAACCATGTGTTTCGTGCCGTTAATTCTCGAATCGTAACACTCTTTTTTGTGTTCTTCCGTCCACCGCGATTCGAGCAGGGGTTTCCCTGCCAGGTGAATAATCGCTTTTGCCCCATCCACATCGGCCACCCACTCTCCTGACGTCATATCTGAATCCCACCGTACATAGGCCGAGGCTCCGGGAACCTTTTCGGCAGCTCCCCCTGTCGAACGGGCAAACAGCACGACCTTCTCTCCTCTGGCAATCAGCCGTCGGGCAAGTTCGGCGCCGATAACCCCGGTCGCTCCTGTAATAACTATATGACCTTCCATAATTCTGATCAGGTTTCATGACGGCCCGTCAGAATCCTAACGGATAACAGGCCTTAAAACCTTTTTGAACTGTCAATTACCGGTAATAATTCCCGTTACTGCCAGGAAACGCGGAACGAAAAAAAGAAATTTCAGTACTCATCTCCATTGATCAGCAGAATCACCTGCCGATCATCCCCAAGCAAATCAGTTGCCTCTTGCGACCACTTACGGGAGGCAACCTCAAGCCGACTTATCACATAATCCTCAAAATCATCGAGCAGACATTCGTCACCGTCGAACTCTTTCGGAGAGGTAATTTTGATAAGGATACTCGGCTCGGCCTTTTCGCCCTCTCCGTACGAACCAAACTCGATAACAACGTCACTCTCGCCGGTTCCAACGAGAGGAACCAGCCTGCCGGTCTCGACAAGCTCTTTGGCTATGCTCTGCAGATCGGCAAGAACTCCCGCAAATCTCTCGTCCTGATGAAGATTGATGCTTTGACTCATTTCCTGCGGCTTTGATTGAAGTTTATTTATTCCACCGTAACCGATTTGGCCAGATTACGGGGACGGTCAACATTACATCCTCTCAGCGTTGCAATATGATAGGCAAGCAGCTGCAGAGGAATTACGGTAAGAAGCGGCGTAACCGGCGCCGATGCTGCCGGAATGTAAATAACATGGTCTGCCAGACAGCGGATATCCTCATCACCTTCGCTTGCTATGGCGATCACCCGACCTTTCCGGCTCCGCACCTCCTCGATATTGCTGAGAATCTTGGTGTAGGTGCTGTCATGGGTGGCAATAAAAATCACCGGCATATCCTCATCGATCAACGCAATAGGACCGTGCTTCATTTCCGCCGCCGGATAGCCCTCCGCATGGATGTATGAGATTTCTTTGAGTTTCAGCGCGCCTTCGAGCGCAACCGGAAAGTTATAGCCCCGGCCAAGGTAAAGAAAATTTCGGGCGTTGCGGTAACTTCCCGCTATGGCATGTATCTCTTCGCTGCTCTTGAGGATTTCCGAAACTTTCGAAGGTACCTCCGACAACTCCCTGAGATAAAGCGCAATTTCCGAATCGCTGAGCGTTCTTCCCTGACTGAGAGCAAGAGCAACCATATAAAGCACGATCACCTGGGCGGTAAAAGCCTTCGTAGAGGCAACCCCGATCTCAGGGCCGGCATGCGTGTACATGCCGCAGTGGGTTTCCCGCGCAATGGTCGAGCCAACCACGTTACAGATACCCATAACCAGAGCGCCCTTCTCCTTGGCCTCGCGCAAGGCCGCCAGCGTATCGGCGGTTTCCCCCGACTGGGATATCACAATAACCACATCTTCGGGAGTGATAACCGGATTGCGATACCGGAACTCAGAGGCATAATCAACCTCCACAGGAATACGGGCAAACTCCTCGATCAGATACTCCCCGATAAGTCCGGCATGCCAGCTTGTGCCGCAGGCGCAGATAATGATACGCTTTGCCTTACGCAGATGCTCGAGATTATCCTTGATGCCCCCAAGATGGAGAGAGTTGCTTTCAAGTCTGACCCGGCCTCTCATGACGTCTTCCATAACGCCGGGCTGTTCGAAAATCTCCTTGAGCATGAAATGTTCGTAACCGCCCTTTTCGATCTCTTCAAGCTCGAAATCAAGCTCGGTAACGAGTTTTTCCGTCTCGATGTTCTCCACGGTCTTGACCGTATAGCCGTCAGCAGTTATTCGCGCCATCTCACCGTCGCCGAGGTAAACCACCTTGCGGGTATGTTCTACAATCGGAGCGGCATCGGAAGCCACAAAATACTCGCCGTCACCGATACCGATTACCAGGGGACTGCCCTTGCGGGCGACAACCAGCGTTCCGGGTTCACGGGATGAGATAACACAGATACCGTATGCTCCTTCCACATGGTGAAGCGCCCGACGCACAACATCCTCAAGCATCAACGCGGGCTCCTCCTTCCATATCCTGTCGATGAGATGCACCAGCACCTCGGTGTCTGTCGCACTGCGGAAGACATATCCATGCGACGAGAGTTCAAGCCTGAGAGCGGTATGATTTTCGATGATGCCATTATGGATCAGCGCAATGTCGCCTGTCGTATTGAGATGAGGATGAGCGTTGCGATCACTGGGATCTCCATGCGTCGCCCATCGGGTATGCGCTATTCCGGCAACTGCTCCGCTGAGCATATCCCCGCTCTCCCTGAGAGCATTTTCAAGATCGGCCACGCTCCCTTTCTGTTTCACTACCGAAAGGGTTCCGTTCAGCACGGCAATCCCCGCCGAATCATAACCCCGGTACTCCAGACGCTTCAAGCCGATCAGCAGGATCGGTGCAGCATCCCGTTTTCCGATATAACCAACAATTCCGCACATGAGCAATTTCATTTAAAAAGATGACAGGCCTGATTTTTCCGAGAAAACAGAGCCTGCGTATGGGGGAGACCTGCAAAACAGAAATACAGTCAATAATAATAAAAACCCTTATAACACCAGCCTCATCGCGGCGTGAATTTTTGCAGCCTCTCCGGCTACCGCCACTTCAAACTCCTCTATCGAAGAGAAGCTCCCGGCCGGATAGATCAGGCTGCGGCTGACATTGATTATGGCGCTCTCCGAGTTGACGTCAACACCTGCCCGCACGGCGTCCTCGAGCGAACCACCCTGGGCGCCGACTCCGGGAATAAGAAAGAATAGTCCGGGAGCCTGACGGCGAATATCGCCAAGCAGGACGCTTTTGGTGGCGCCTACCACAACGCCGGCATTACCGTCCTTCCCCCATAACGTTACCTTTTCAAGCACAGACTCATAAAGAGGTTTTCCGTTCTCCAGTCTCTGCTCTTCAAAATCGCGCGATCCCTCATTCGAGGTCAGACAGAGGACAAAAACCAGCTTGCCGCTATAGGAAAAAAACGGCTCCAGAGAGTCAAAGCCCATATAAGGTGCCACCGTAACGGCATCAAACGACCAGTGTTCGAAAAAAGCCTGAGCATACTTTCTGCTGGTATTGCCGATATCTGCCCTTTTGGCATCGGCAATGGTCATGCACTCTGCGGGAATCTCTTCGAGAGTCTTTTCCATATCCAGAAGCCCCGGTATGCCCCGGGCCTCATAAAACGCGGTATTGATCTTGTATGCAACGGCAACGCCTCCGGTTGCCCTGATAACAGAACGATTGAAGGCAAAAACAGGATCCGGTGTGCGAAAAAACACTTCCGGAATCTTATCCGGGTCGCTGTCCAATCCTACGCATAAAAGGGATTTCAGAGACGATATCCTTTTATTTGCTTTTTGTCGAGCGGCGCTCATTTTCCTCTCTTCCATTTGCTTCACATGAAAAAATTGATTTTTTTTGACTGCCTTGCCGGCTATCGTTCCGCATCCCCGGGCATCGGACCGCAGGATCCCGTTTCTGAAACTTATAATCCGAATCGGACATTTACGTTCGGGTAATATATGTAATATGTTTTTTACGGGGAGCTGCGATTAAATAGAAAGAATCCCGTAAATTGCTTTTCGCACATGTCCGATACGGATGCTTCATGTCGAGATTCGCTTAACATTTCAAATAATGACGACTGATTAATGGCAAATAACCTGTTCAAACCATCAAATCCTTACAGAAAAGAACCGGAAACCAACGAACGACGCCCGAAATTTTCCATAATGTACTATCTGGTGGTGATTATGCTGCTGATAGGCATACAGCTTGCTTTTTTCTGGTCCGGCTCATCGGTGGAAATCCCCTATAGCACCTTTCGCAAATACATTGCAGAAAACAAGGTCGAGTCGGTGAGGATATCTCCCGAGAGAATCTTCGTCGTGCTCAAACCCGAGGCAAAACCTGTCGTGACTGCGCCCGAACCGCCGAAAGACGGCCCGGGAATATTTATGCCCCGTTCGTCAACGCCGTCCAACGAGATCTTCGTCACCCCGGTACGAGACGAAACGCTCGTCGAGCTGCTCGAAAGCAAGGGCATAAAATATCAGGGCATGCCGAGCAACACCTGGCTGGGCGAACTGCTTCAGTGGATCCTTCCGTTCGCCTTGCTGATAGGCATCTATTTCTTTGTTTTCCGCCGTATGGGCGGACCTGGATCGCAGTTCATGAACATCGGCAAGAACAAGGCCGCGCTTTATGAAAACCTCGACGAACACACCCGCATCACCTTCAAGGATGTAGCCGGACTCGACGAGGTAAAAGCCGAGGTCATGGAGGTCGTCGACTTCCTGAAAGACCCGAAAAAATATACAAAACTCGGCGGCAAGCTGCCCAAAGGCGTACTGCTGGTAGGCCCTCCCGGTACAGGCAAAACCCTTCTGGCCAAAGCCGTTGCCGGCGAGGCGGAAGTGCCGTTCTTCAGCATCAGCGGTTCCGACTTCGTGGAAATGTTTGTGGGCGTCGGAGCGGCAAGAGTGCGCGACCTGTTCCGCCAGGCCAAAGAGAAAGCCCCCTGCATCATTTTTATCGATGAAATCGACGCCGTAGGCAGAAGCCGGGGCAAAGGCGCCATGATGGGAGCCAACGACGAGCGGGAAAACACGCTCAATCAGCTGCTGGTGGAAATGGACGGCTTTGCTACCGACAAGGGGGTCATCCTCATGGCGGCTACCAACCGGCCCGATGTGCTCGACTCGGCCCTGCTGCGTCCCGGACGCTTCGACCGCCAGATCATGGTCGACAAACCCGATCTGAAAGGCCGTATCGATATTTTCAAGGTGCACACCAAGAACCTCTCGCTCTCTCCGGATGTAAACCTGAAAACGCTTGCATCACAGACTCCCGGCTTTGCCGGCGCGGAAATAGCCAATGCCGCCAACGAGGCCGCCCTGCTTGCCTCGCGCCGCGAAAAGCAGAGCATCGAAATGAAAGACTTCGAAGATGCCATCGAACGTGTGGTGGCGGGACTTGAAAAGAAAAACAAGGTCATCAACCCGCGCGAAAGGCAGATTGTCGCCTACCATGAAGCCGGCCACGCCATTGTGAGCTGGATGATGCCCGAAAACGATCCGGTACAGAAAATTTCGATCGTTCCGCGAGGTATGAGCGCGCTCGGCTACACCATGAACATTCCGCTTGAAGACCGTTACCTCATGACGAAAAGGGAACTCTTCGCTCGAATCTGCGGCCTGCTTGGCGGACGCATTGCCGAGGAGATCATCTTCAACGAAATATCAACCGGCGCGCAGAACGACCTTGAAAAAATTACCGGAATAGCCTATAACATGGTGCTGGTTTACGGCATGAGCGAACGGCTCGGCAACCTCTCCTTCTATGAGAGCAACAATCCCTATTCGGGCGGACCAGGCATCGACAAGAAGTACAGCGAGAAAACCGCTCAACTGATCGACAGCGAGGTCAAGGTCATCGAGGAAAAAGCCCGTCAGACGGTAACCGATCTGCTGACAATCAACCGCGACAAGCTCGAAGCTCTCGCACGCGAACTTCTGGCCAAAGAGATGCTGCAATACTGCCAGATCGAGGAGATTCTCGGAAAACGTCCGGAGGGTGGATTCCCCGCTCATCTGCATACGGAGTGCAACGGAAACGGAACCCGTCAGGAAGCCGCTGAAGAGCCGGATATCCCGGTAATAAGCAGCGAAGAGCGTCTTGAACTCGAAGCCGCCGTTGCACGGCTGAAGGAAAACCGGGAACAACCGGAAACCTGACAACTGCCGGCAGGCAATGACCAGAAGAGTGCTCCTTATCGTTTCCGGACGCGTACAGAGCGTTGGATTCAGAATGTTTATCGACCGGGCGGCAAGAGAACTGCAGCTGTCCGGCTGGGTGAAAAACCTTGCCGGGGGAAGCGTGGAAGTGAATGCGCAGGGAGCAGCCCCTATTATAGATGAGCTGATAAAAAGGGCAGAAACCGGACCGTCGAAATCACAGGTAACGGGTGTCAGAATAAAGGAACTCGAACCTGACAGCTCCCTGAGCGGATTCAGCGTCATTTTCTGAACGCTCCTCCAGCGCGTAACCCGGCTTAACGGAGAAAAGGCAGGTAAAAGCCTGCCTTTTTTCGCTGTGATATGCTGTGTGTGGGTCCCGAGGGATTCGAACCCCCGACCTACTGGGTGTAAACCAGCCGCTCTAACCAGCTGAGCTAGGGACCCGGCTGAGGGGCACTATTATAACATTTTTTCCTGCAAACGCAAAAAGAAAATCCCCTGAGCGATCAGCGAAAAAGTACCGGATTTGTAAGCCTTTACGAAAAAGCATAAATTCAGGCCGGCATTGTAACCGCAACCCGGCAACTTTTTTCAAAAAAACTTATGAAAGCATTATCCATTCTCGGCAGTACCGGCTCAATCGGGCTCAGCACTCTTGATGTTGTCAGGCAGCACCCCGGAAAATTTACGATTACCGGATTAGCGGAAGGTCATGATGTCGGACTGCTTAACGAGCAGATCAAGGAATTCAGGCCTGACGTGGTTTCGGTAAGAGATGCTGCATCAGCCGATGAACTCCGCAAGCTCCTCGGAACGCATAAACCGGAAATCTTCTACGGTATAGAAGGTGCTGCGACCGTCGCTGCAGCCGAAGGAGCCGAGATGGTTGTTTCGGCCATTGTCGGTGCCGCAGGACTGGTTCCCACCGTAAGCGCAATAAAAGCGGGCAAGCATATCGCCCTGGCCAACAAGGAAACCCTTGTCGTTGCAGGGCAGCTGGTTTCCGATCTGGTGAAGAAACACAACGTCAAGCTGCTGCCGGTGGACAGCGAGCACTCGGCAATCTTCCAGTCGCTTGCCGGTCACAGAACCGAGGACATCGAGCGAATCATCCTTACCGCATCCGGCGGCCCATTCCGCAAAACCCCTGCCGAAGAGCTGAAGCTTGCCGGTCCTGAACAGGCGCTCAAGCATCCGCAGTGGACGATGGGAGCAAAAATCACCATCGATTCGGCAACGCTCATGAACAAAGGACTTGAGGTTATCGAAGCCCACTGGCTCTTCAATATGCCGGCGGAAAAAATCGGAGTAGTGGTCCACCCGCAGAGCATCATCCATTCGA
Organism: Pelodictyon luteolum; assembly: GCA_020721225.1. GTDB lineage: Bacteria > Bacteroidota > Chlorobiia > Chlorobiales > Chlorobiaceae > Chlorobium > Chlorobium luteolum_C. The sequence continues at coordinate 23,542 of DYNE01000017.1, forward strand.
TGGTGGAGTATATCGACGGCTGCGTGATGGCGCAGATGGGAGTGCCCGACATGCGGGCCCCGATCGCCTACGCTCTTGCATGGCCGGAACGGTGCGGAACCGGCATCGGCAAACTCGACCTTGCAAAAATCGGAACGCTCACCTTCGAAGAGCCCGATATGAAACGCTTCCCTGCCCTCCGTCTGGCATTCGATGCCCTGAAAGCGGGCCGTACCTATCCGGCAGTTCTGAACGCCGCAAACGAAATCGCCGTAGCGGCATTTCTCGATAAAAAAATCGGTTTTACCGACATCGCCGATACCGTCGATAAAACCATGCAGGCTCACGAAGCCTATGCTCCGGTTGAACTCGACGAATACCTGCAGGCCGACCGATGGGCCCGAGAAAAAGCAAGAGAGATCATAGGATAAGCCTTTTCTTCAGAGAGTCTCCGACCATCTCTCCATTCCGGCGCCCCGGATTCTACGGGGCGCGGATTTTTATTTACCGAAACGATTGATAACCATGGATATTCTGAATACAACGTTTTTTTTCATTGTCGCCATTTTCATTCTGGTCACGGTACATGAACTGGGCCACTTCCTGACCGCAAAGCTTTTCGGCATGCGAGTCGATAAATTCTATATCGGATTCGACTTCTTCAACCTGAGACTCTGGAAAAAGAAAATCGGCGAAACGGAGTACGGCATCGGGGTATTTCCGCTTGGAGGATATGTAAAAATAGCGGGGATGGTGGACGAAAGTCTTGACACCGCCTACCAGTCGTCGGAACCCGAACCTTGGGAGTTCAGGGCCAAACCGGTCTGGCAGCGCCTGATCGTGCTCGCCGGCGGCGTAGGGATGAACATCGTGCTCGCCGCGGCTATCTTTACCGGCGTCACGCTCATGTTCGGAGAATCGCGCACGACGGTCAACAACCCCGCGTACATAGAGAAAGGGTCGGTCTTCGCCGTAATGGGCATGCAGACCGGCGACAGGATTGCCGCCGTCAACGGCAAGGAGGTCGCAAGCTGGGAAGAGGCTCTCGACCCGGCATCGTTTACCGCATCTTCGCTGAACTATACGGTACTGCGCGATGAAAAACGGTTGACGCTTGCAGCCCCGGCCAACATTCTTTCGTTGCTCAACGAAAACAAGCCCCTCGGCATACGTCCGCTCATGCCTCCGGTAATCGACGATGTTCTTGCGAACGACCCGGCGGCAAAAGCCGGCATAAAACCGGGCGCGCTCATAACCGCCATTAACGGCAAACCCCTTTCCGACTGGACCGAGGTGGTTTCCGTCATCTCCGCACATGCAGGAAAACCGATCTCCATAACCTGGAAATACCTTGAGCCCGTTCCAGGCAAAGCAACAGATCCTGCGGCAATTCTCGCGTCCGGCACTACCGTCGTAACCGAAGTCGTGCCTACCGCTGCCGGTAAAATCGGTATCGCGCTCCGCCAGACGCTGCAGACCGAACGCATCAGCCTGAACGTTTTCGAGTCAATCGGCAGCGGCACCTCGCAAACCTGGAAAATGAGCGTAATGACCGTACAGGGATTCGCAAGAATCTTCACCGGACAGGAGGATTTCCGCAAATCGCTGGGCGGACCGGTGAAAATTGCAAAAATTGCCGGGCGCAGCGCCGAACAGGGCCCTATCAGCTTTCTGTACTTTCTGGCCGTCCTCTCCATATCGCTGGCCATCATCAACATCCTGCCCATTCCGGCGCTTGACGGCGGACAGTTTGTCATGAATGCCATCGAGGGCATCATCGGACGCGAACTGCCTTTCGAGGTAAAGATGCGTATTCAGCAGATCGGCATGGCGCTGCTCCTGACGCTCTTCGTCTATATTCTCCTGAACGATATTATCAACCCGTGAACCTGAAAACCGCACATCGGGCAGGAGAAGTAACCCATGTTTGACAAACTGCAGTCAATCAAAGAGAAGCACCTCGATCTTGAACAGCAACTGGCCGACCCGTCCGCCGCATCCGATCAGAACCGCTTCAGAAAGCTCAACAAGGAGTACAGCGACCTCAAGGAGATCGTTCACGCTTTCGACCGGTACAGCCTTGCCCGAAAACAGCTCGAAGAATCGCGAGAGCTGCTCGGCAGCGAAAAAGACCCTCAGATGCGCGAACTCGTTCAGATGGAAATCGAGGATCTGCAGGAGAAACTGCCCGAGCTTGAACAGCAGTTGAAAGTCCTGCTGCTGCCGAAAGACGAAGCCGATTCGCGAAACATTATTATGGAAATCCGGGCCGGAACCGGCGGAGACGAAGCCGCGCTCTTTGCGGCAGACCTCCTTCGGATGTACCAGCGCTATGCGGAACGGCAGGGCTGGAAATGCGTGCTCCTCGACTATACGGAAAGCTCCGTCCCCGGAGGGTTCCGCGAGGTTACGCTCGAGGTAAGCGGCCATGACGTGTTCGCCACAATGAAATACGAAAGCGGCGTCCACCGGGTGCAGCGGGTGCCCGACACCGAAACCCAGGGGCGCATTCACACCTCTGCGGCCAGCGTGGCCGTACTGCCGGAAGCCGAAGAGGTGGACGTGGAGATCCGTCGGGACGACCTGCGATTCGACACCTACCGCAGCGGCGGCAAAGGAGGCCAGAACGTCAACAAGGTCGAGACCGCCGTCAGAATAACCCACCTGCCCACCGGCATTGTTGCCGCCTGTCAGGAGGAACGTTCGCAGCTGCAGAACAAGGAACGGGCCATGACCATGCTGCGTACGAAATTCTACGACATTCAGCTTGCCGAGCAGCAGCAGCAGCGCGCCGACCTGCGCCGATCTATGGTAAGTACCGGCGACAGGAGCGCAAAAATCAGAACCTACAACTATCCGCAGTCTCGGGTGACCGACCACCGGATAGGCTTCACCAGCCACGCCCTGCCGCAGATCATGCAGGGGGAGATCGGCGACGTCATCGAAGCCCTGAAGCTGCACGACCAGACCGCCCGGCTGCAGGCGGAACAGGTTTGACAAAACCCCCGGCCACGACGAAATGCCGGTACGGTCTATGTTTTTCGGCGATTCTCTTTATATTTGCAGTTAAGGGGAACCTCCGCCCGAACAATTCATACAGCAACAACGACACACAGAAAAACGGCTTTTAAAGAGTCGCAGAGGGAGAGCACCGGTAATGGAAATGGAAGCCACAGGCAAAAGCAGAGGCGAATGGATTTTTCATGGAGAGTTCGACCGTACGGTCACCTATCTCTCCGACCAGGCAAAAATTCTCGGCTTCAACCCCTTCTGTCATAAGGTGGAAAAGACCTGTGAAGAGAACATCTATCGCTGGCATTTCCGGGTAACCGATCCGCAGAACAACCCCTTCGACGTAATCTTTTATGTCGAGCAGAGCGAAGAGCTGCTGGTGGAACTGCCCGATCATCTTGAGGGAATCGACCCGGAAGAGCTTTCCGAGGAGATGATTCGCCAGTACACGGTCGGCAAAAAAATCCGCTGGCACCACCATCCGCCTTCGCAGCCGGTTGACGATCCAAAAAACTATCTTTTCGAAGGAAAAGCCTTTGCCGACATGTCTGTACACCCCATGGATGCAGACAGAACAAGGGTACATTTCGATCTTAAAATCGATGTCCGGTTCGTGCTCTATCCCGCCTTCTGCATCATCCCGGAACAGATCATCCGGGCCATGACCAACGCCGGGATGTCGATGATCATGCAGACCGCCACGAACAGGATGTTTCACTCTATATCAAAGGATTTCGGCCATGTCCAGCACGCATGAAACCAACCGGCCGCTGAACTTCCACGATCTTGCGGCAGGGCGGTGCAGCATCCGCAGTTTCGAGAAAAACCGGCCTCTTCCTCGCGAAGTCATGCAGCGCATCCTCGACGCCGGAAGGCTCGCCCCTTCGGGAAAAAACCTTCAGCCATGGACGTTCATCGTGGTCAGCTCCCCGGAAATGCTCGCAAAAATATACCCCTGTTATTCCCGCGACTGGATACAGAGCGCGCCGCACCTGCTCATCGTAAAAGGGACGCGCAGCGGAGCATGGCAACGGAAAAAAGACGGCTATACATCGCTTGAAACCGACCTTGCCATCGCCATGGATCACATGATCCTTGCCGCGGCATATGAAAGCGTCGGCAGCTGCTGGATCGCAGCCTTCGACCGCGACATCCTCTACGGCGCGCTCGGCCTCACCGACGACGAGGAGATCTTCGCCTTCACGCCCATAGGCTATCCGGCTCCGGATGCCGTAACGGTACCTAAAACAAGAAAACCGCTCGACGAGGTGGCGGTGTTCCTGTAAACAATGCGATATATTTTGACTACCTGACAGAAAAAAAGGAAGGGATTAATTCACGGAATGAACATGGTACTATTAATTTTCTCATATCTTCTGAAGCATCCATAAAAGCATAATCGCCATGGATGCCCCACTCACCACGGCTATCCATGGGGGGTGAATTGCAGGGATTAAAACGCAAAAGACAATAATCATTATTATAAAAAGAATAAATAGAATAAAGAAAGCTAACCGAGATAAAACTGATAGCCACCACGGATTTTTTAACGGCTTATCAAAACAATTACGATTTCTTTGAAGCTCTTCTTCGTCACAAAGCATGTATTCTACTAATTGTCTTCTGCTTTTTGATTTTAATGCCGAACCATGCCCTCCAGAAATAAAACAGTTTTGTATAGATTTTTCAACAGAAACAAAGCCTTTATAACCACCTGTTCCAAAATTCTTCATAAAAGGGAAAGGAATTTCATGCAATGCTTTGCATAAAAAACCAACCGGAACATCCTTATTGGCACAAACATTCCTTAAATACTTCACCCTCCCTTTATACGGAAATTCATTCCATTTAACATTCTGATTCACTACCGATCCGGCAAAAAACACTCTTTCAACCTTAATAAAATCATTTTTTTCAACGGCCTGCTGAAAAACCAGGGTGCCATTACTATGGGCAGCAACAAATACTTCTGCATCAGGAGAAAGTGAAACCTCCTGAACATACTTGTCAACAAAGACACGGACTGCTCGCTTCTGCTGATGAGGAAGCAGAAATTGAAGGAGATTAAAATACCCATATTGGACAGGAATAACATCAATATTTCTATCTTTTTTTTCGATCTCATACTCTAATGCATGATGCCACTCAGCAAAATCTCGAATCCCATGTATAAGAAAAATAATTTTTTCTCTCGGCTTAAGGAACCTATTTGTATTTTGTTCACAATCGCCCCTGATAAATGAATTCAAAACTTGCTCATATCCATCAACTCCATTTTTCATTTTACAAAACGATTTATGATCAGCACCTCTAATTACATCAATAACAGAAACATCAAACCTGTTAATATCAATGGCATCATCTTCTGATACAACCGCATCTTGATCACCATATATCTGAACAATTTCCGGCCCTTTTATCTTTCCATAACAATAAGTTTTAATCCATTTCATACGAAGCGATGTAACCCAAACCGAACCGATTTGCATACTCATAATAAGCTTAGCAACACGAAATACAGGCACAATTAATGCAAAAAAACTGAACATACTATTATATGGAACAAACCCCCTATTTGTTCCGGCAAGCAAAACCATCCTATTTAACAAATCAACCCAAGCATATTCTTTTTCTTTGGCAAGCAAAACTGTTCTTCGGGCAAGTAAAGCCCCAATACTGTGCCCCATTATAAATATTCTTGAATATCTGTTCTTTTGGCATGCTTTATTTATACTCAAAGCAAGTTGTGCGGCGATATCTTCAGGGTTGGCATTCGATAAGTAACTATTCGAATAGCTAAATGGAAACAGATCGGCTCCATATAAAATATTTTCAGATCTTGAATCACAAACAAGAGCATTCAGCAAATCATAAAAATCGATAGGTCTTAAAGTCCATCCTGGAATAAAAACAAGTAACGTAGCATATTTATTATTACTATTAATAAATAATGATCCTGATTTTAAACAGGACTCAAACACAGATATCTTAACCTCATTAACTTTTTCCATAATATTCTGTTATTAAAGTAGAATTCATGTAAACCAGAAATTATAATCAGCGACAAACTCTCACAAAAAAATCATTCCATAACTCGTTCTGAACCGAGATTCAGGATTATGACACTTCTTTCTTGATTTATATGGATCAGTTGCCGCTCTGAATCGTTTACTTCGGAATCAATTCTTGAAGTACGCTTATTCCGTTACATTATTTCAAAATGAGCTATTGCCTGCATCATATCCGCGAAAAGCGGATTTGCGGCCTCCAGCAGCTTGCCTCCGTTCATGATGGGCTCTCTGAGAATCACACTCGCATGCCTGACTCCGAGATCTTCGGGAATCCTGAAAAGGATGAAACGATCCTGAAACGATCGTAATAACCTATCCACTCATTATCGCGCATTGTACCTGAATGTTGAATTGGGTTTGCTTTCGTAACAGCCTCATAGCCCCATGAACTCCGGTTTCAGAATATCGGCGACATCACTGTATGAGAGCGTGATCTCCGCAGGACCGAAAACATAGGCGGCGATTTCATAGATATTGTAGAAAAAGGTCACGCCTTCCGAAGTCAACGCGACGTTATCGTTAAAACGGATGAAGTTTTCAAACAACTGGCCATTTTCGCTGTCAAGCCGATCCGTTTGCGATAGCCCTTTCATCTGCCGATACCGGCTGTCGATCAACCTGTTCAATCGATCCTCGAACCCTGCCTTGAAGAGGCTCCTGACGGCAAGACGTTTCCCTGATCGGGCATCGAACACGAAAAACCGTGTACCGTAATTGCCGTGAGCCCCTCCGGTATAAGACTCTGTGGCAAGACTCACCGTCAGGACTCCCTTCCTGTTCATCAAAACGGATCCGTTCAGATCGAACTGGTATCCGGGAATGTTTCCGAGCTCTTTTTTCGCACGTTCATACTCCTCAAGAAAATTCGCGGCAAGCTTCCCGACCGACCTGTCTCCCGTATACCCGTTACCGGGAGCGATAGCCGTGCTGTCAGCAATCCATGACTGCAACGTCCCGTTTACAAGCCGGGCAGGTTTGCCGCCGGAAAAAACCGGATAGCTGCATTTACAGTAAACTTCATTGTCATTGGCAGCAGCCTTCATGTTGCCATCATGTTTCTCTATACGCTGCATCTCGTATGAAAGCGTATCGGCGGAGGAAATGCCGCTTCCCGAAGAAACGCCTGAGAGGCCTTTCGCACTGTTCGAATCGCATGCAGAAGCGATAAACACTATGCATGCAAGAAACAGGGAAATAAACCATACCCGGTTGTGATTGTTCATAACTCTTCAACGTTTATGCTAACAGCAAGCAAACCGTACAAACAGGTTCATAAAACGAAAAATAGTTTTTTTACAGCAATTTCACCAGAAATACAAATCAGAATTGTGGTCCGCCGACACGATGAATTAACTGCACCACTTGAGGGTTTATAATACAAAGCAAATATCATGTAACGATTGAATACGACCTGTTACCATGAGAAACATCGTTTTCACCGGAAAAGGCGGCGTAGGCAAAACCTCGATCGCCGCTGCAACGGCTGTGAAAGCCGCTTCGATGGGCTACAAGACCCTTGTCATATCCACCGATCCCGCGCACAGCCTCGGCGACTCCTTCGATATCGAGCTTGGCCCCTCACCTGTAAAAATCGCCAAAAACCTCTTTGGACAGGAGGTCAGCGTCTATGGCGATCTCAATCTCAACTGGGAGATCGTTCGCGAACACTTCGCCCACCTCATGGAAGTACAGGGCATTCAGGGCATCTACGTCGAAGAGATGGGCGTGCTCCCCGGCATGGAGGAGCTCTTCTCGCTCTCCTACATCAAGCGCTACAACGAATCTCAGGAGTACGACCTGCTCGTGGTTGACTGCCCCCCTACCGGAGAAACCCTGCGCCTGCTCTCCCTGCCCGAAACCTTCGGCTGGATGCTCAAGCTGATGCGCAATCTCGAAAAATATGTGGTCAAGCCCGTTATCCGCCCGCTCTCGAAGCGGGTGGGAAAGCTCCACGACCTGGTGCCTGACACCGACGTTTACGACCAGGTCGATCACCTCTTCTCATCCATAGAGGGGATCATCGAACTGCTCTCCGACTCGTCGAAAACCACCGTCCGCCTGGTCATGAACCCCGAAAAAATGGTGATCAAGGAGTCCATGCGCGCGCTCACCTACCTGAACCTCTACGGCATCACGGTCGATCAGGTTATCATCAACCGGGTCTTCATGGACGAAGTGGACGGCCAGTACATGAAAGAGTGGAAAGAGATCCAGCACAGATACATCGACCAGATCGAAACATCCTTCGCCCCGGTGCCCATCACGAAAGTGCCGCTCTTCCGGCGCGAGGTGCTCGGTCTCGATATGCTGAAGCAGGTCGGCGAGGTCGTTTACGGCGACAAGAATCCTCTCGACATCTTCTACCATGAAGAGCATGTCGATATCAAAAAGGTTTCGGACGGCCACTACGTCATGAAACTCCGCCTGCCTTTCGTCTTCGACAACAAAATGGAAGCGAACGTGGTGCAGATCGGCGACTCGCTCACCGTGCGCATCGGCAACTATCAGAAAGGGGTGGTGCTGCCGCTCTTTCTGGCCGGCATGCGGGTTGCTGAAGCCGGCTACGAGGAGAAGTGGCTGAAAATCGATTTCCGGAAAAAAAAGGGCTGAAACCGGAGCGCCGGACACTGCCGGCTTCGGTATCGGCCTGCACTATCCGGAAATTGTCTGGAACTATCCGGAAACATATCCCCACAAAACAGTCCAACTCTCCTCAATCGGACTACGGAAAACTGAATTCACTGGCTTTGCAGGAAAAAATATCTGATCTTTGGAGGATTCAAGTTTTCTACCTTTATGAAAAAACATCTTCTCCTTGGAGCCGAGGCCATTGCCGCCGGAGCTCTCGATGCCGGCATATCCGGCGTTTACGCCTATCCGGGAACACCCTCGACCGAAATCACCGAATACATCCAGAAAAGCCGGGAAACCGCTGAGCGGGGAATTCACGCAACATGGTCGGCAAACGAGAAAACCGCCTATGAAGCCGCTCTCGGCATGTCCTATGCCGGAAAACGCGCGCTTTCGGCCATGAAGCACGTCGGGCTGAACGTCGCTGCCGACGCGTTCATCAACTCTGCCATAACCGGCGTCAACGGCGGCCTGGTGCTTGCCGTGGCCGACGACCCGTCGATGCACTCCTCGCAGAACGAACAGGACAGCCGCTTTTACGGCAGGTTCGCCATGGTGCCGGTACTCGAACCGGCATCGCAGCAGGATATCTACGACGCCACGATCTCGGCATTCGATCTTTCGGAATCCCTGAAACTTCCGGTGCTGCTCCGGCTGACCACACGCCTTGCGCACTCCCGCGCAGGAGTAACCCGCGCCATGCCGCGCGGAGAAAACCCCCTGCATGCGGAATATGCCCCCGAACGGTTCGTGCTGATGCCGTACAATGCGCGCAGGCAGTACGAGGGACTCCTCGGCAAACAGGAACCGCTGGAACGGCTCTCCGGCTCGTCCCCGTTGAACAGGATGATCCCCGGAAACAGCTCCACAGGAGTGCTTGCCTGCGGCATAGCCTTCAACTATGCCATGGAAGCGAAAAAATCATACGGCCTCGATATTTCCGTGCTCAAAATCGGCCAGTACCCCTTGCCCCGGCATCTGGTCGAAGAACTCTTCGCCCGATGCGAAACCGTGCTGGTCGCCGAAGAGGGATACCCGATATACGAAGAGCTGCTCAGAGGATGGTTCGACGACCGGAACATCCGCGGACGCCTGGACGGAGCGCTGCCCCGTGCCGGCGAACTCACGACCGGCCTGCTCGCCGAAGCGCTTGGGGTAAAACGCCGGGAAACGGCAACGGTTCCCGATATCGTCGTAAACCGCCCGCCCGGGCTCTGCCGGGGATGCGGACACCGCGATCTCTTCGAAGCCCTGAACCGGGTCATGGAGGGTTTCGAAAACCGGCACGTCTTTTCCGACATCGGCTGCTACACGCTTGGAGCCCTGCCCCCATATAACGCCATCCACACCTGCGTTGACATGGGAGCGGCAATCACCATGGCAAAAGGAGCTTCCGACGCCGGCCTTCGCCCTGCCGTCTGCGTCATCGGCGACTCCACCTTCACCCATTCCGGCATGACCGGCCTGCTCGACGCCGTCAACGAACGGACGCCGATCACGGTCATCATCGCCGACAACGACACCACCGCCATGACCGGAGGACAGGCCTCGGCAGCTACGGGATCGAAACTCCATGCCATCTGCCGCGGCCTCGGCGTAGCAGAAAACCGCATAAGAACGATCATCCCCCTGAAACAGAACCTGGAAAAAAACATGGCGACGCTCAGGGAGGAAATCGAATTCCCCGGCGTTTCGGTGGTACTCGCGGTCAGGGAGTGCATAGAAACCGCTGCCCGGAAAAAACGCAGCTCCGGAAGCAAACCAGCCAATCAGTAACGACCATGCAGTACGACATCATTGTATCCGGCGTCGGAGGGCAGGGCATCCTGAGCATCGCCGCGGTCATCGACCTCGCCGCGCTCCATTGCGGCCTCCATATTCACCAGGCCGAAGTACACGGTATGAGCCAGCGCGGAGGCGCCGTACAGTCGCACCTGCGCATTTCGGACGCGGAAATTCACTCCGGCCTTATCGGCGAAGGAACCGCCGACATCATTCTTTCGGTCGAACCTCTCGAAGCGCTCAGATACCTGCACTACCTCGCCCCCGAAGGGCGCATCGTCACGGCAACCGAAACGGTCATCAACATGCCCGGTTATCCGCCTTTCGAGCTGATCGAAGCCGAACTGCGCCGTACCGGCAGCCCGGTGCTCGTCGATGCAGCCGGACTGGCCCGCGAAGCGGGAAGCGCAAGAACCTCGAACATGGTGATGCTCGGCGCAGCCGCACCGTTCATCGCTCTTGAACAGGATATTCTCGAAACCGGCATCAAGGAACTCTTCGAAGCAAAAGGAGAAACAATCGTCGCCATGAACATCGACGCATTCAGAAAAGGACTTGCTTTTTCGCAGGAACACATCATAAAAGAGTCATGATCGGCCGGAGCGCGAAGCAAACGGGATCGGAACAACGCAACAGTTTGGTTGCGCAACAACTTTTCAGCGGTTCAAAACAGTCAATTCAACAGACAGGCATATGATCTGGAACGCGCATTACGAATGCATGGAGCGCGAGGAGCTCCGGAAACTGCAGGGCGAACGCCTGCAGGCCATGGTGGAAAAAGTCTATTTCAATGTTCCCTTTTACCGCCTGAAACTGCAGGAAAAGGGCATCGAACCCGGCGACATCCGCACTATCGACGACCTGCAGAAGCTGCCCTTCACCACCAAACAGGACCTGCGCGACAACTACCCCTTCGGCCTCTTCGCCTTGCCGCAGCAGGAGATCGTCAGGCTGCACGCATCGAGCGGCACCACAGGGAAATCAACGGTCGTGGGCTATACCCATAACGATATTCTCATGTGGAGCGAAGTGGTCGCCCGGTCGCTCACCATGGCGGGAGTCACGAAATCCGACATCATTCAGGTCGCATACGGATACGGCCTCTTCACCGGCGGCCTCGGCCTGCACTACGGCGCCGAAAAAATCGGAGCTTCGGTCATCCCCATTTCCGGCGGCAACACGAAAAAGCAGCTGCAGCTCATGGAAGATTTCGGCTCCACGGCAATCGCCTGCACGCCCTCCTACGCGGCCTACCTCGGCGAAGCGCTTGCGGAGGAAAAAATCGACCGGAAAAACATAAAACTCAAAGCCGGCATCTTCGGCGCCGAACCGTGGACCGAAGAGATGCGCGCCCAGATCGAGCGTCTGCTGGGACTCAAAGCCTACGACATCTACGGCCTGAGCGAAGTCATAGGGCCCGGCGTCTCGATGGAATGCCAGTGCCAGAACGGCATGCACATCTTCGAAGACCACTTCATTCCCGAAATCATCGATCCCGAAACCGGCGACCTACTGCCCTACGGGGAACTCGGAGAGCTGGTCTTCACGACGGTAACCAAAGAAGCCATGCCGCTCGTCCGCTACCGCATGCGCGACCTGACCCGCCTGCACGCCGAAACCTGCCAGTGCGGCAGAACGCTGGTACGCATGGAAAAATGCGTCGGACGCTCCGACGACATGCTCATCATCAGGGGAGTCAACGTCTTCCCGTCGCAGATCGAATCGGTGCTGCTTGAAATGAGCGAAACCAAACCGCACTACCTGCTCGTCGTGGACCGCGAAAACAACCTCGACACCATCGAAATCCAGGTCGAGGTCGAAGAGCAGTTCTTCAGCGACGAGGTAAAGGATCTCGAAGATCTCCGCCGGCGCATCCATGCCAATATCGCAAGCCTGCTCGGCCTCAGCGCATCCATAAGGCTGGTCGAACCCGGCACGATCGAACGCAGCATGGGCAAGGCCCAGCGGGTAGTCGATAAACGCAAACTCAAATAAACACCACGGAGAAGACCATGATCATCAAGCAATTATCGGTGTTTCTCGAAAACAGGACCGGCAGGCTGACCGAACTGACAGGAATCCTTGCCGAAAACGACATCAACATCTCGGCATTCAGCATCGCCGACACGGCGGACTACGGCATTCTGCGCATGATCGTCGGACGGCCCGACGCCGCGGCTGACGTGCTGCGCAAAAACGGCTTCGCCGTCAGAATTACCGACGTGGTCGGCATGATCGTACCCCACAAACCCGGCGGGCTGCACAAGGCGCTGCAGATCATTTCCGACAACGGCATCGCCATCGACTACATGTACGCCTTCGCCTCGGGCGACTGCAAGGCCACGGTGGTCATCAGGGCCGACTCGCTGGATCGCATCATAAAGGTGCTGCAGGAGCACAAGCTCGAACTGCTGCAGGCAGGCGACGTTTACCAGTTGTGAAGAAAAGGAGAGCAGGGATTACAGGAAGATAAAGGACGCAAGGGAGCAAAAGGGAAAGGAAGAAAATAACCAGCAATGCCAAGATTTTCGCAATCAGTATCAGCGCTTCGCTCCTCGGCAATCAGGGAGCTTATGAGCCTCGCTTCGAGGCCCGACATCATCTCCTTCGCCGGCGGCATGCCGGGCAACGATCTCTTTCCGGTCGAAGAGGTCGAGGAGCTGTTCCGGAACCTCGACCCAAAAACCAAACAGGCGGCATTCCAGTACGGCCCGACCCCCGGCCTGCCGTCGCTGCTCGAATCGCTCTCCGGCTACCTCGAACGAAAAGGGCTGCCCGTACAGAAAAACCGGCTCATGATCACCACCGGTTCCCAGCAGGCGCTCAGCATCCTCGCCCGGGCATTCATCGACCCCGGCGACCAGGTGCTCTCTGAATATCCCTGCTTCATCGGAGCGATAGCGGCCTTCAAGGCATGCGGAGCCGACATCGTCTCCATTCCGGTCAATGAAGAAGGCATCGACATCGGCCTGCTGCAGCAGGAAGTAGAACGCCCATCACCCGCAAAATTACTCTACCTCACGCCCTACTTCCACAACCCGGCCGGGATGCTCTACACCACCCGGCGCAAACGCCAGCTCATCGAGATCATGCAGGGACGCGACATCCCCATCATCGAAGACGACGCCTACGGCGACCTCTGGTTCAGCGAAGAAGATCGCGAACGGCTGCAGCCCCTCAAATCGATCGACCCCGAAGGCATCGACCTCTGCTATACCGGATCGTTCTCCAAAATCCTCGGCCCCGGCCTCCGTCTCGGCTGGCTGCTCGCTCCCGAAGCCATCCACGAAAAATGCGAACTGATCAAACAGTCCGCCGACGCCTGCTCGCCGAGCTTCACCCAGGTCATCGCCGACGCCTTCATCCGCTCGGGCAGAATCGACAGCTACATCGCCTCCGTACGCAACGAGTACCGGCGCCGGGCGGCAAGCATGACCGCAGCGCTCCGAAGCCTTCTGCCGGACTATGTGCATTGGAACGAACCGAAAGGAGGCTTCTACATCTGGCTCACCCTTCCCGAAGGAGCTGACGCCACGGAAATTCTCAAACACGCCATCGAAGGCGGAGCCGTCTTCGTCGCCGGCAGCACCTTCGACCCCGAAGGCCGACGCAACAACGCCATCAGGCTCTCCTACTGCAACAACACCCCTGAAGAGATCGAGCGGGGCATTCCGATCGTTGCAAGGGCGATCAGGGAAGTGTGCGGATGAGAGATGAGTTCTGGGTTCTGAGTTCTGAGTGGGGAGGCGAGAGGGCTTGTCAGCTGAATAGCTGGATGGCGAGATAGCAAAACAGCTATCCAGCTCATAATAAGGCTGTTCAGAAGCAAGTTGAGCAAGGAAACAACGTCACATACTACTGTATCCATCCGTGAAAATCCGATTTCAATCAGCGGGAACCGCGTTCTTCCTCTTCAAAAAACAGCGCCTGAATTGATCGGCAAAGCCGGGCAACGCAGGCGCCAATCCGTGTTAATCCGTGCCAATCCGTGGGAAAAAATCTTCCTCTTCAATCCACAGGCTTCCACCTCCTGACTCCTGTCTCCTAAGAATACCTCTTCCTCAACCCCAGCTTGTCGATGCGGGAGTAGAGGGTCTTCGGATGCATGTCGAGCCGTTCCGCTGCTCCGCCCTCGCCGCTGATCCGACCTCCCGACCGTTCGAGCGCATCGAGTATCAGCTCCCGCTCGAGCATGAGCATCTCCGACTCGAAATCGCGCATGCTCTTTACCCTTTCCGTCGTCCGGTTCCCGGCGGCGGAAGTTTCGGGCGAAAGGATGGAGGAGAAGTCGAGCGATGGCCCTTCGGAAACGATCACCGCCTGCTCGATCAGGTGGGCCAGTTCGCGGATGTTGCCTTTCCACTCGCGCCCTTCGAGCCGCAGGAGATCGCTCTGCCGGAACGGCAGAGTCTGCCGTCCGAATTCGCGGGCGTAACGCGCGGCGAAGTGGGCGGCAAGCAGGGCAATATCGTCCCGTCTCTCCCGCAGGGGTGGAACGGCCAGAGGAAATACGTTGAGCCTGAAATAAAGATCTTCGCGGAACCGGCCGGCGGCGACCTCCGCATCGAGATCACGGTTCGTAGCCGCAATCACGCGCACATCCACCTGAATGACCCTGCTTCCGCCGAGCCGCTCCAGTTCTCTCTCCTGCAGCACGCGGAGCAGCTTGGCCTGAAGCTCCAGCGGCAGCTCGCCGATCTCGTCGAGAAAAATCGTCCCTCCGGCGGCAAGCTCGAATTTGCCTATCCTGCGCTCCGTCGCTCCGGTGAAACTGCCCTTCTCATGTCCGAACAGCTCCGACTCTATCAGCGCTGCCGGCAGCGCTGCGCAGTTCACCTTCACCATCACTTTCTCCCGGCGTGAAGAAAGATTGTGGATGGCTCGTGCGAAAAGCTCCTTGCCTGTACCGGTTTCCCCCTGGATCAGTACGGTCGCGTCGGTCGGCGCAACCTGACTCACCCTTCGCAGGGCGGCCGCAAGCGCGGCGCTGCTGCCGATAATTTCCTCGAAATCATGCGCCCCCTTGATTTCCTCGATCAGCCATGTCCGCTCGCCCTCCAGTCGCCCGCGAAGCTCGTCGATATCCTCATAGGCAAGAAAGTTCTGCAGCGCAAGTGAGAGCTGCGGCACAACGAGGCTCACCATCTGCAGGTCATGCTCGTCGAAAGACCTCCTGGTATCCGAAATGATCAGTCCGGCGCGGCTGCCGGGGGAGTCCCACAGGCTGGCGCTGATAACCGAACAGACGCCGAGTTTTTCACGCACCAGAGCAACAAGCCGGTACTGCCGGCAGAGCCGCTCGAAATCCGCTCCGGAATAGCATCCGGGATTGGAAATAAGCGCAAAACTCTCTTTGGCGATCTCCCTGAAATCCGATATCCCGAAATGATCGTAGGAGAGGACAGGGGCAAACGATCCTGAGGGTTCCCGCATGAAATTATCGAACACCCGGTAATCGCCGTCGCTCTGCATTACCCGTATGCCGAGAAACGTGCAGGGTACCAGCCGGTCGATCTGCTCGCAGACGGCAAGCATCATACGACTGCGATCCCGTATGGTAAGCAGCGCGTTGTTCACGGCAAGCTGCATGGATATCTGGGCTTCGCTCTGACGCAGTTCCTCATAGGCAAGGGCATTGCTGACCGCGACGGCGATAGGCGCCGAAAGGGTGGTGAGCAGCTCCTTTTCGCCTTCCGACCATATCTTTTCCCGCTTCGAAACAAAATTCAGAAAGCCGATCACCTTGCCGCCGGAACGCAGAGGCGAGAGTACCACCTGACGCATGCCAAGATCGTAAAGCATGCCAGGAACAGGGAAATCCGAAGGATAACGGTTGAGCTCGCCCTCTATGGAGAGCACCGACACGGTGGTATCGCCGAGATGCGGTTCGATCCAGGAACCCGTTACAGGCCGTTTTTTACGCCGAACGGAATCGGGAAGCTCGAAACGGAGCATTTCGAAAAAAACATTGATGTAGCGCCGGTCGCGGTCGAAGGTGATAATAACCGCCGAATCGAATTCGAAAACAAGGCGCAGCTTGTCGGTTACCGTCCGGAACAGCTCCTGCGGATCGCGTATGGATCCCACCGCATCGCTGATATACTGCATGAGCGTGCTGGCTTCATGCATAGACTCGTTTCGCATAGGAAAAAATCATGAAGAAAAAACAATTCCTGAAAAAATGAGAACCCATTCCGCAGAATATTCTGATTATTTCAGAATAACAACAAAAAACGTCAGATAAACATTTCATCCAAAACCCCTGTAAAATCAGGGGTCGAACGGCTTCTTCACGCTTGTGACGATTTCCGGCACACGAATTGCTTATGAAAGGTTCAGGGTTACATACAACCGTTTCCGGCAAGGCCAAAAGGAACCATTCCATACATGCACCGATGAAGAAGACGCTCAAACGACATGCCGGCATTGCCGCCGCGGCACTGATGCTCACCTTTCCGCCCCGGCTTCAAGCCGTTGCAGAACCTGCGGCTGCCCGGCTCACGCTTGAAGAAACCATACGGCTGGTCAGAGAAAACAGCCCGGCGCTGAAAGCCGTCTCCGAAGAGGTCAATGCTGCGGATGCCCGCATCCGGCAGCAGAAAAGCGCATATTACCCGCAGATCACCGCGAGTGCGGGATATACCTGGATCGACCCGGTCTCCGAAATGGGGTTCGGCGGAAGCGAACCGATACAGTTCATGCCGAACGACAACTACGAGGCGAAAGTCACCGCCAGAGCGACCCTGCTCGATTTCGGCAAACGGGGAATCGAGGTCGATATGGCCCGAACAGGGAAAAACGCCGCGGGGCACTCCTTCGAAATTACCCGGCGCGACCTCTCCTTCCGGACGGTAGAGCTTTTCTACGGCATACTCTTCCTCCGCGAAAGCATCCGGGTGGAGGAGAAGGAGATCGAGGCCCTGCGGAAAGCTTTCGACTATACGACAAAACGATACCAGGCCGGCACGGCGACAAAATTCGATGTACTCTCGACCGACGTGCGCATACAGGCTGCGCGCTCGAAAAAGCTCGGACTGGAACATCAGCTTCGTCGTCATGAGCTTACCCTTCACCGTCTGACCGGACTGGCCGCCAATATGCCGCTCGACCTCAAAGGCTCGTTCTCCGTCCATCCGGAAAATCCTGACGAAACGACGCTTGTCGCCGCCGCGGTCAGGCAGCGCCCGGAAGTACTGCTTGCCGGCGAAAACGAACAATCCGCCAGACTCCGCCGCTCGCGTTCCATGAAGGAAGGGCTGCCGGTAGTGCGCGCAAGCGCTTCTTGGGGAGTAAGCAACGGCTATCAGCCGGATATCGACGAAATCCGCGAAAACGTGGCGGCAGGCATCCATGTGGAGCTTCCGCTCTTTACCGGGTTCCGCACCTCGGCGGAACGGCAGGAGGCCGCTGCCCTGCTCCGCGCAGCAGCACAGCGCAGGCTCGATACCGAAGAACAGATTGCGACGGAAGTTGCAGAAACCCTTCACGCCCTCGATACGGCAAGGGAAAAGATACTCACCACCGAATCGCAGGTGCGGCAGGCAAAGCTCGCCGCCGAACATGCGCGGGCACGCTATGAAAACGGCATAGCGACAACCCTCGACCTGCTCGATACCGAAGCCGCTCTTGCCCAGGCAGAACTTGCCCGGCTGCAGGCGGCATACGACTACGTGCTCAACAACTACACCCTTAAACGGGCAACCGGGGAGATATTCTGGTAACATGCATACACAACCGAAACAAATCATCTGTGCGATCGATTTCTCGCCGCTCTCCGACGAGGTGCTGATCTATGCGGCAGGACTGCAGCGGTGCGGAGCGGAGCTCACCCTTCTCTACGTGGAAACCGAAATCGAAAGAAACGGGAAGATGCTGCAGAAACATCTGCACGCCTTCTCGCATTACAGCGAGATCCTCGCTCAAAACGGAGGAAACGCACGTTTCTCGGTGGGATACGGCGACCCCGCAACGGAAATCCTTACCTGCGCCGAGCGTCTCAATGCGGATCTGCTCGTACTCGGCTCGCACGGAAGCACGGCATTCACCCGGCTGCTGATGGGCAATACAGCCGAAACCGTAATGCGCAGGGCCTGCTGTCCGGTCGTCATCTATAAATCACCTGAAACAGGCTGCTCGGAGATGGAGAGGCAGAAACGCGCAGCCTGCCATCTGAAAGACAACAAACAAACAGCATAATGGCAGAAAAGGAAAACAACGCCGCAACGGCGGGAAATAACGGAAAGGACGTCCTGAAAGCATCCAGTCCCCTGCGCCTTGTCATAACGGTCATTCTCGTTCTGGTCGCGCTCATCTGGGGAGGAAGCAAAATTTACCACTCATTCCTCTACGTCGAAACCGACAACGCCCAGATAGAAGGGGACATCTACCCGGTCATCTCGCGCGTGCCCGGCAGGGTGCAGCAGGTTCTCTGTTCCGACAACCAGAAAGTCGCAAAAGGCGACACGCTGGTGCTGCTCGATCCGGCGGACTACGAAGTCAGACGGGATATGGCCGAAGCCGCCCTCGATAACGCCCGCGCTTCGGTTTCAGCCGCAGGAGAAGCCGCGCTTGCCGCCGCTGCGACCGGGCAAAAACTCAGCTCCGATCTCCGCAGAAGCGAAAACCTCCGCAGACAGGACGTGATTTCGCCCTCGGAGTTCGATGCCGTAAAGGCCGGCGCGCTAACATCCTCGGCTCAGCATGCCGCTGCCGAAAGCCAGCACCGGGCCGCTGCCGCCCAGCTTAAAATGCGCGAAGCCGAACTGCGCAACGCCGGGCTGCAGCTCTCGTACACAACCATTACCGCCCCGGCCGACGGACACTTCTCGAAGAAAAACGTACAGCCCGGCCAGTACGTCGCGCCCGGCCAGCAGCTTATCGCCCTGGTCGGCAGCAAAAAGCTCTGGGTCGTAGCGAACTTCAAGGAGACGCAGCTCGAAAACATCCGGCCCGGCCAGCCAGTATCCATAAAGGTGGACGCCTACCCCGGTAAAGAGTTCGAGGGAGAGGTGGAATCGATCTCTTCGGGAACAGGAGCGCGCTTCGCCCTGCTGCCGCCCGACAACGCCAGCGGCAACTTCGTCAAGGTCGCACAGCGCGTACCGGTCAGAATCCTCTTTACCGGCAAACCCGATAACGAGCACAAACTCGCGGCAGGCATGAACGTGGTCGTGGAGATCAGGGTAAAATGAACGGCTCCGGAGCGGCAGCGACGCTGCACACCTACGAAACCGGCGCGAGACGCATCATCATTACCCTCACGGTAATCGTTTCGGCCATGCTCGAACTGATCGACACCACCATCGTGAACGTGGCCATCACGCAGATCAGCGGCAACCTCGGCGCCAGCATCGAAGACGTCGCCTGGGTGGTCACCAGCTACGCCATCGCCAACGTCATCGTCATCCCGCTCTCGGGCTTTCTCGGCAATCTGCTCGGCAGACGAAACTACTACATCGGCTCGATACTGCTCTTTACTGCGGCCTCGCTGCTCTGCGGCCTTGCCACCGACATCTGGACGCTGGTCTTCTTCCGTTTTCTGCAGGGCATCGGCGGCGGAGCGCTGCTCCCCACCTCGCAGGCCATCCTTTACGAAACCTACCCTCCCGAAGACCGCGGCAAGGCAACCGGCATCTTTTCCATGGGCCTCGTGCTCGGGCCAACCTTCGGCCCGCTGCTCGGAGGCTTTCTGGTGGACAACCTCAACTGGGAGTGGTGCTTTTTCGTGAACATTCCGGTCGGCCTGCTCGCCGCCTGGTCGGCATTCTCGTTCATCAGGGAACCGAAAACCCAGCACAAGGTCACAAAAATCGACTGGGCCGGCATCGGCCTTCTGGCTCTCGGCATCGGATCGCTGCAGTTCATTCTCGAGCGGGGAGAGTCGAAAGACTGGTTCGAAACGCCATACATCACCTGGTTCACCATCATCGCCGTGGTATCGCTGCTGCTCTTCGTCTGGTGGGAGCTGCGGGTCGAGGAACCCGCCGTCGATCTCAGCGTGCTCGGAAGGAGCCACAACCTGGCCATAGCCGCCGTACTGACCTTCGTTGTCGGCTACGGCCTCTACGGCTCGCTCTTCGTCTTTCCGGTCTTCGTGCAGCACCTGCTCGGCTTTTCGGCCTTGCTCACCGGCACGGTGCTCTTTCCCAGCGCGCTCGTAACCGGCATCATAGCGCTGCCCCTCGGCATCGCCCTGCAGCGGGGAGCATCGGCGAAAATCCTCATGACCGTCGGCATGGCGGCATTCGCCCTCTTCTGCTGGGAACTCGGTCAGCAGACCATGCAGTCGGGCGCCGAAAACTTTTTCTGGATACTGCTGCTTCGCGGTGTCGCCCTCGGCTTCATTTTCATTCCCGTCACCATGCTTGCCGTCGCCGGACTGCACGGCAAGGACATCGGGCAGGCAACCGGCCTCAACAACATGGTGCGACAGCTCGGCGGCTCGTTCGGCATTGCGATCACCAACACCTATATCGTCAAGCGGGTGGCCGAACATCGCAGCGAGCTCCTGAGCCACCTTTCGCCCTACGACCCGGCAGCCGTCGAACGCCTGAACGGCATCGCACAGGCGGCGCAGTCGCGCATGCTCTCGCCGGTCGAAGCCGAGCATGCCTCGCTCAAAGCGCTCGAAGGCACTCTTACCTCCCAGAGTTACCACCTCGCCTACATGGACGCCTTCATGCTGATCGCCCTGCTCTTCGCGCTCTCGATGCCGCTGCTGCTGTTCATCAGAATAAAAAAAGGCGAGAAAGCCGACCTGTCACAGGCGCACTGAGACCCATCTTTGATGTATATCAACCCGATTGTATCGGGTTGATCTGAACAGTATTAAAAGAATACCAATGGAAACCGCTGAAATTTTTCAATCGGGAAGAAGCCAGGCCGTCAGACTTCCAAAGAAATTCCGGTTCCAGGGAAAAGAGGTGCTGATCAGGCATTTCGCCGATGGGGTATTGCTTCTCCCAATCGATAAATCCTGGGCAACGCTGGAAGCAGCGCTTCAGGAATTCGAGCCGGAATTCAAACCGGAACGGGAGCTGCCTGAAACAGAAAAAAGGGCTCCTCGCTATTTCAAGTGGGTAAGCCAAAATTAAGCTTCCCGCTGATCAGGT